>NZ_JAKNJD010000003.1:0-385454 GCF_022132345.1 Butyricimonas sp. DFI.6.44
AAGCCTTATTTTTACAAAAAAAAAGAACTGTCTAAAACTTGTTAGACAGTCCCATGAATTTTTAATTTACCTTCAATCGCCCCCATCGAAATCACAGAATCATAATCTTTAATTCCAAATATTTTCAATAGTCCGCTTGTTTTTATAAATTCGTCCCTCAAATACTCAACACAAATTTTATAAAAATGAGAAAACTATTCCTATTCTTATCCTTAGGTATTTTCTTGTTCTCTTGCAAAGAGGCAAAGAAAGAAACCAAACAACCCAGTCCCTATCAGCCACTTGCTGACCAATACGCGGAGTTCACCTTGACAACTGACGTTAGCAAACTAACGGAAAACGAGAAAAAGATGATTCCCATCCTTATCGAAGTGGCGGACATCATGGAGAATATTTTCTGGCAAAACGCTTATGGCGACAAGGCTGCGTTGATGAAACCATTCGCGCAAGACTCGGCAGCCTTGAAATATCTTTCTATTAATTACGGACCGTGGGATCGTTTGAATGCCAACAAGCCTTTCATTGACGGCGTGGGAGCGAAACCGCTGGGAGCGAACTTCTACCCGACGGATATGACAAGAGAAGAATTCGACGCTTTGAAAGACCCTCGCAAGACGGATTGGTACAGTATCATCCGCCGGGATGACAAAGGGAATCTCGTCGTGATCCCTTTCCATGAAGCATACCCGCGAGAAGTTGCCAAAGCCTCCGAGTTATTGAAACAAGCCTCCGAGTTGGCAGAAGATCCCGGCTTGAAGAAATACTTGTCATTAAGAGCACAAGCCCTTCTTGATGACGATTATCTTGCCAGTGACCTCGCTTGGATGGATATGCAAGACAACACGCTGGATTTCGTGGTTGGTCCTATCGAAACTTACGAAGACCAACTTTACGGGTACAAGGCATCCCATTCCGGACAAATCCTCGTGAAAGATAAAGAATGGAGTAAACGCCTGTCAGAATACGCTCAATACTTGCCCAAGCTACAAAACAACCTTCCCGTGCCCGCCGCTTACAAGAAAGAGAAAGCGAACGCCAACCCGGACATGAACGCGTACGACGTGATTTACTATGGTGGAGATTGCAATGCCGGAAGCAAGAATATCGCCATCAACCTGCCGAACGACCCGAGAGTACACGCTGCCAAGGGAAGCCGCAAATTGCAATTGAAAAACTCCATGCAGGCAAAGTTCGAGAAAATGGTTGTTCCTATCTCTAAATTGGTTATCGCACCCGAGCAACAGAAATACGTGAATTTCGACGCCTTCTTCGAGAACGTAATGTTCCACGAAGTTGCCCACGGTCTTGGAGTGAATTACACGATTAAAGATAAAAAAGACGTGCGTTCTGCCCTACAAAACTACTACACTTCCATCGAGGAAGGGAAAGCGGATATCCTCGGGTTATTCTGCGTGACGAAATTAGCGGAATGGGGTATTCTTGAAAACAAAGACCTCATGGATAATTACGTGACCTTTATCGCCGGTATCTTCCGTTCCGTACGTTTCGGTGCTGCCAGCGCACATGGCAAAGCGAACATGATGCAATTCAACCATTTCATGGAAAGCGGAGCCATCACGAAAGACGAAACGACCGGATACTACACGATCGACTTCGAAAAGATGAAAAAAGACATCGAAGTCATCGCCGGGGAATACATCACGATCGAGGGTAACGGAGATATCGCAACTGCCACGAAACTCGTTGCAGAGAAAGGCGTTGTACCCCCGACACTGCAAAAAGACCTTGACCGCATCGCCGGAGCAGGTATCCCGAAAGATATTTTCTTCAAGCAAGGAACAAAAGTCCTCGGACTATAATAAAAAGTCCCTTACACATAAATAAAGGATGTCTAACAAAAGGCATCCTTTATTTATTGTAAATAAATCAATTAGTAATTAGCCAACACCTTTTTCCAAGCCACACGACAAATAACATATTCCATCAACACCGCCAATACCCACATGCTCGCGATAGCTATCCAAATGCCATACCACGACAAGCGCTGGGACAGGGTATGTACTCCCCCTATCACGAGCCACACGAAGATCAATGCCAGCATCCGCAATATATTTCGTCCCGAATCGGTCGTTCCCTTCTCCTTGGAAAAAGGAAAAAGCAACCCGGAAAACCAAAGATACACGTAACTCACAAGCGTATTCACGGCAAGAATCATCAGCAAATCCGGAATAATCACCCAATGCAACCTCACGACGAAAACAGCAGACAATGCGACATACACGGGAAGATAATACTTCACGTACAACGCCTTGTAACTGCCGAGGATCAACGCCCCCGGGCGGGCAAGCGGTCTTGAACGATACAACCACAGCAAATCCCCTTTCTCCATGATCGACATAGCCATCAATATCCCGATACTCACCATCGATGTCATGTAAAACGGGATATAAAACCCAATCCCCCCGGTGTCGCGTCCTTTGTAAATAAAGAATACCGCCAGAAACACCGTGTAGATAATCATCGGGAGCACTGCCTGACGGAATTTCAGATTCCCCTGCGTCAACCGCCATCCCAGCACGAAACCGGAAACCTGCACGGGACTCCACGCGAATAGCCGGGCCAGCGAGTAAAGCCAACCGTCCTTGCCTTTTTTCCGTCCCTTACCCGCGATCGCGGCATATTCATCAATTATTCCCATTTTTCTCGAAAAATAGGGTGCCAGATAAACCACTGCGATCCAACCGAACAACAACACCCCTGTTACCCCGGATAACGCCATCACCAAAACAGGAATAGTAAAGTGCTGTATAATCAACGTGAACGCCATAAAATAACAGGAAGGGGTAAAATACATCCACGTTGACGGATGAAACATATCCAGTTGTATCTCCCGAATCACCGTTCCCACCAATTGATAGCTCAACGCGACGGAGACGACCAGAATAACCTGAGCATAACTCATCACCCGTGCAAATTTATCTACCGCGATAAAACGCATCACCCCGAGATAAATCACGTTCGCCAGTAATAAAGTAAAAAGCGTATTCAAGAAAACAGATATAATAAAGAGTCCACCCGTCAACACTCCCTGCCAAAAAAAGACAACAATAGCAGGAATCAAAGACATACAACCCGATAGAAAAAACATATATGATAACATCGTCACCAGACGGGCAGTCAGGATTGTCTTGGAATTTACGGGCAAACGTTGTAGAATCTGATTATCATTCCGGTCGAAAAGCAACCGTGAGTATTCCATCATAAAACTCATCATAAACATGATCATCAAGTAGGAATGAAACAACAAAAGCGACACTTCAAACGTCCCGGACATGACCCCGAACAGGAAAAACACGGTACCGTATATCCCGAACGCGATACCTTGCCGCAATAACGTATTCGAGCTTTCCTTTTTCCGTTTAGACCTGTCGATACGATCATATTCCGTGAGTTTCACTGTCACGATAGCCACCATCCTGTCAAAGTCAACACCCATACGCGTGAACACTCCACGGAAAAGTCGCAAAATCCAAATTACAGCCTTAATCATTGTTCTTTATTTTCAAACACATCAACCATCCGTTCCGCTTGAACCACCTGCCCTGATGCCCCGATCAGACTCGTGAAAAGGCTCTCCAAAGAACCGACACCCGCTTGTTCCATCAATTCATGAACAGTTCCATTAGCTATAATTTTCCCCTCGTTGAGCAAAATCACCCGTGTCGCAATCTTCTCCACGACATCCATCAGATGAGAACAGTAAAAAATCGTCTTCCCCTCTTTCGCCAGTCGGGCAATCATCTCCTTCACGATAATAACGGCATTGGCATCCAGACCATTCAACGGCTCATCCATAAAAATAACCTCTGGGTTATGCAACAAGCCGGAAATGATATGTATCTTTTGTTTCATCCCCTTGGAAAAACTCAACATCCGTTCGTTTGCATTATCCCGCATCTCGAACAATAAAAGTAATTCTTCCACCTTCTTAACCACATCCGCCCGCTCCAACCCGTACAACGTACCTATAAATTCGAGATATTCCATCGGAGTCAAATGCTCGTACATGATCGCGTTCTCCGGAATATAACCAATCCGCTTCTTAATTTCTATATCGTTCTTCCTCAGATCGTATCCCAATACATTAACCTCTCCGGCATATTCCTCCATCAGCCCACACATGATCTTCACCGTGGTGGATTTACCCGCCCCGTTACTCCCAAGGTAACCAATCACCTCTCCCGCGCAAATCTCCATGTCTATTCCCTTCAAGACCTGCAGTTCCTCTTTCTCCTTCCGAAAACTTTTCTTTAAACCGGATACCCGGAGCACGCTGTCGTTCATCATATATTTATGCCGTTCGTTATTAATTAAGAATGCTTCAAAAATAATAAAGCCTCATGACTTTATCGTCACAAGGCTTTGTTCCATTTTGTTGCCCCACTAGGATTCGAACCCAGACAGACAGAACCAGAATCTGTAGTGCTACCATTACACAATAGGGCAATTGTTTTATTGCGGTGCAAAGATAGTAGTTTTTTGGGATTTCAAAAAACTACTATCTATTTTTTCATTTCACTTCAATATTTTTTGATACTCGTCGTCATTAGCCAACACTTCCAACGCCTTGGCGATATGTTTGTCTTTACGGATATGATATTCCAGCACTCCTTCCTGCATATAATAACGCTCCATAAGTTGATCGGCCAATATATCAGAAATCTCATTCTTAAACGAATCCAGATCCCTATCTATAGAATGCCCGAGGTCATTTCTCAACGCTTCAATCTGACCGGATATCTGATCGTAATATTTCTCATCCCGCGCGGTCTTTACCAGTTTATCCAACATGGCTTGAGTGGCTGTTTCATACTCGAATTTTTTCGTTTTCAAGTATTCCTTGAACTCGTTGAACAATTCATCGGTCAATTCAAATTCCGAGGGAGCAGGCAATGTAGGATGTTTTGCCGCGTATTCGTTCACGAAATCAAACACCATATCCTGCATCACCAATTCCTGTGAAACCCGGGCGTATTTCTCCGGCTCGATCTTGATATCCGGCGTGATACCCCCACCGTCATACACGGTGCGTCCGGCTTTTGTCTTAAACGGTTTTATCAATGAATCGGGAATCACGCCCACGCTTCCGTCTGGGTTACGATGCGCGTAATCCACCGCTTGAATACAACGTCCGCTAGGGATGTAATATTTTGCCGTGGTGACTTTCAATTTCGTGTTGTACACGAGGTCACGAGTGGTCTGAACCAAGCCTTTCCCGAAAGAACGCTCTCCCAGAACGACAGCCCGGTCATAATCCTGCAAAGAGCCGGATAATATCTCGGCAGCCGAAGCTGAAGCCCGGTCTATCAACACGGCAAGCTTCATGTCGGGCAATAACGGGTTCTTGCTCGTGGTATATTCTTTATCCCACTGCTTCATCTTGCCCTTGGTGCTCACGATCAGAGAACCTCTCGGCAAAAAGAAATTGGCGATCTCTACCGCTTGATCAAGCAATCCGCCCCCGTTACCCCGGAGATCAAGTACCAAAGACTGTGCCCCTTTATTTTTCAACTCCATGATCGCTTTCCGTACATCATCGGCAGCCTTATCCGTGAAACTGGTGAAATAGATATACCCGGTCTGATCATTCAACATCCCGTAGTAAGGCACACTCGGCATTTGCACGATTTCGCGCAATACCCTCTTTTCCATGGGTTTGTCTTCACCCACCCGCTGAACTTTCAAAACGACCTCTTTACCCGGTTGCCCTTTCAAGCGGGAACTCACGTATTCAACGGTTTTTCCTTTCATGTTTTCCCCGTCGATGGATAAAATCAAATCACCCGGTAGCAAGCCTGCCTTATGGGAAGGTGAATTCCGATAAGGTTCACGGATAACCACGTAATCTCCTTTTATCCCGATAATAGAACCAATCCCGGCATATTCTCCGGTAGTCATCATCTTAAATTCATCTATTCTGGACTCCGGGTAAAACTCGGTGTAAGGGTCTAATTTCTTCAACATAGCGTCAATACCGTCCTTCACCATTTTCTCCGGCTGAACATCATCCACGTAAAAAAGATTCACATCCCTGAAAAGCGTGGCAAAAATATCCAATCCCTTACTAATCTGGAATCTTTTGTTATCCTCCTTCAATCCCAACATCCCGAAAGCCAATAACAACACTCCCGAGATGATAATAATAACGCGTGTATTTTTTCTCATAACCTTATTTTAATATCAAAATCTAGCGAAATTAGTATATATCCGACAAAATAGCAAATTTTAAGGCACCGGATCGTAACCGGAACCACCCCAAGGGTGACAGGAACATATCCGTTTTATTGCCAGATACAATCCTTTTATTGGTCCGTGCTTGCGTAACGCCTCCACTGCATATTGCGAACAAGTCGGGGTATAACGACAGCTCGGGGGCGTCCATGGTGAGATACAAAGCTGATAGAACTTAATCGGAATCAGCAATATTCCTACCATTATCTTTTTCAATATAGACCAGAATTTTTTTAATAGCACCGGTGATTGCTTTTTCTATTTTATGAAATTCAAAGATATCATCCTGCAAATATATAAACAAGATGTCGATTGTTTTACCTTCCGGGATAGCGGAATACAATGTTTGTTTGTTCAATCTATACCCCTCACGCACCAAACGTTTTACCCGATTACGTTTTACCGCCCGTTTGAAACGTTTCTTCGAAACACTGATTGCCACGCGTGCCGGGGCATCTTTCTCATCCCTCGCGTAGAAACGGTATACAACGCGCAAAGGATAACTCACGAAACTTTGTCCCGAGGCTAACAATGCCTCGAAACCTGCCTTGTGACACAAGCGTTCCTCTTTGCTAAACGTGTATTTGATCGTTTCTTCCATGTGATAAGGGGTGTAAAACACCCCGGTTTATAAAGTTTATAAGGTTCATAAAGTTTATAAAGTAATGACCTTACGGACTTTATGGACCTTATAGAGAATGGTTGACCAAAATTTTCCAGAAAATTGTTCAAAAAGTGCTCAGATGCAAGGCTCTGATTCACAAAGAAGAGGGAGCGTACTAAAGTACGTGACCGAATCTTGGGGAAGCAGGAACGCAGCAGATGAGTACTTTTTGAACAATTTTCATTTTGATTTATTTTCTTTGTTGTAAGCCTTAATAAACTGTTCCAAAGCCATCGTCATCGAGGGAGCTTTCTCCGTCGGGGCTTTTATATCCAGCCTTAACCCGGATTCAGTGGCAGCCTCGGCTGTCGCCTCTCCAAAGGCCGCGATAATCGTTTGCCCCTGTTCAAAATCAGGATAATTCTGGAATAAAGACTTGATTCCGGCAGGCGTGTAGAAAGCGATAATATCAAACTCCTTCAAGTCCGGGATATCATTTGCCACTTCATTAGCTACCGTCCTGTAAAACACGACTTTCGTGTATTTCAGCTTTAACTCGTCCATTAAAGCGGGAATATTCTCCTTGTGAACATCAGAAACCGGAACAAGGAAATTCTCGGTTTTATGCTTTAACAAGATTTTCGTCATATCCTCCACTTTCTTATCCCCGTAGAAAATCTTCCGTTTACGGTACACGATATACTTCTGCAAATAAAACGCTATCGCCTCTGAAATACAGAAATATTTCATTGTATCGGGAACAGTTACCCGCATTTCCGTACAAATTCTGAAGAAGTGGTCAATAGCAGTACGACTCGTGAAAACGATTCCGGTAAAATCCAATATATTAATTCTTTCTTGTCGGAATTCCTTTGCTGTTACGCCTTCAACCTTTATAAATGACTTGAATTCTAATTTCAAACCGAGTTCTTCAGCCAGATCAAAATACGGAGACTTGTCAGTTGTCGGCTTGGGCTGCGAAACTAATATCTTCTTAATTTTCAAGACTTTCTGTTTTTAAATTTAACCAAACTTTCTCGATTACACCAACAGCTTGTATAACACAAGCATCGGCACAATTTCGAGCCCACAAAGGTACAAAATCATATACAAAATTGAAACTTTGTAACCATATAATATTTTAATCAATCTTATAAATCTAAAAATCAAGAGGATGACAAACAAGGCGAATATCACGTGAAACAGGGTTGTTACAGCAGAAGATTTCACGAAAAACAAAGCCAAGACCAAAGGTGAAACAGACAATCCCAACACGATGCCGCTAACTCGCAAATTCAGTATAATATCCGAAGCACAATGCCGACTGTTAAACGTCCAGCCCAGAAGACGCACCGTTCCCAGCAACACGATATAATACCCGAATATGATCAGAAAATAAAACAACGCGTCCGAAAAAACGAAAGGATCACTCGTCATAAAAGCAATTAACATTGCCAAAGACGAGAAAGACAGGCAAATAGATAAAAGTACAAAGGAATAATTCTGACGGGTACCCTCTGATATCAACGCCACATCCCTTTTCCTGCTGAAGAAATAGAAATATACCGCCGACAAAAATCCTCGTCCCTGTAAACGAAGTAAAGCGACAAGAACAAGAAAAACCACCATGTATGTTAAAATCCCAGTGGTAAGATGAAAATCCCATCCTTCCAGCGGGGTTGCATCCACCAACCCAATGTAATTCGTCAAGGTATCCATCGGTGGTGCCGGCATCCGGGAAACCGATTCTTCCAATAAAAAAGCCGGAAACACGCTCGAATCCCGCACCACACTATCCGCAACTTGTTCTAACATATTCAACCATCATTTAGTGTGCCTCGTACCAACTTTTCCCGTACCCGGTACCCACGGTCAAGGGAACCGCCAGACTCACCACGTGCTCCATGCAATCTATAACCAATTGCTTCAACTCCTCGATCTCCTCGCGGTGGCATTTAAAATTCAACTCGTCATGTACCTGCAATATCATCTTGGAACGCAACCCCCGCTCTTTGATTTTCTGATGAATACAAATCATAGCTTTCTTGATAATATCAGCCGCGGACCCCTGTATCGGGGCATTCACGGCATTCCTCTCCGCTACTCCTCGTACCACGGCATTTCTGGAATTAATATCCCTCAAGTAACGGCGACGCCCCATGATCGTTTCCACGTACCCTTGCTTGCGGGCTTTTTCCACGGATTCCTCCATGTAACGTTTCACCCCCGGGTACAAATTGAAATACCCGTCAATCAATTCTTTTCCCTCTTTTCGGGAGATTTTCAACCGTTCTGCCAATCCCCATGCCGAGATACCGTAAATAATCCCGAAGTTCGCCGTTTTAGCCCTCCGTCTCATCTCGGGAGTCACCTCGTTCAAGGGTACATGATATATTTTAGACGCCGTTTCCGCGTGAATATCCTCCCCGTTCAGGAAAGCATCAATCAGTCCGGGAGCCCCGCTCAAGTGAGCCATTAACCTTAATTCAACCTGCGAATAATCGGCAGAGAAAAAGCCATAATCGGGATCACCCGTGATGAACGCTTTCCGGATATTCCGTCCCTCTTCCGTCCGGATAGGGATATTCTGCAAATTCGGGTTCAAGCTGCTCAATCGTCCCGTGGCAGCCTCTGCCTGATTAAAATGCGTGTGAATTTTTCCGGTTCCCGGGTCTATGTATGTAGGCAGAGCCTCGGCATAAGTCGTCAGTAACTTTTTCAATCCCCTGTAATTCAAAATATGCCCCACGATAGGATGAGCCTCTTCCAATTTCGAGAGCACTTGCTCGGAAGTACTGTACTGCCCCGTTTTTGTCTTTTTATTCCCGGGGTCTATATTCATCCGGTCAAACAATACCTCCCCGAGTTGTTTGGGTGAACTGATATTAAATTCCTCCCCCGCTATCTCGTATATAATCTTTTCAGACTCCGCGATTTTCTCTTTCAATTCTTCCGACAATTCTTTTAATGCACCTTTGTCGATAGACACACCCTCGTACTCCATATCCGCCAACACCCCGACAAGCGGCATCTCCAACTCTTCAAACAATTTGTAGAGCCCGACATCCTTCAAAGCCTCCTCCAACTTACTCTTCAAGCGGAAAAGAATATCCGTCCTCTCCGCGTAATCCTTGTCTTTTTTGCTTCCTTCCTCCGGGAATAAAGACAATTGCGGGTTCTCGGTATTATCACCTTTAATCAAACGATAATTCAATAACTCCAAAGCCACCCGCTCCAACTCGTGCGAACTGTCCGGCTGCAACACGTAATGCGCTATCTTGATATCGAAAATCCGGTTCTTTATCTCGATCCCTACCCTTCTCAACCAAATAATATCGTCTTTCACGTCATTGGAAATCAAAATCTTCCCTTCATCCTCAAAAACCGGGGAGAGCGACCGTATCACCCGTTCCGCCTCCGCTTTCCCGGACGGAAGCCGTAAATAACAGGCACTATTCGATGCCGTGGAAAAACACAGGTAATCCGGGTAAGAATTATAAATTGTCCCGTCCCCGAAGATCGCATTCAACACGAATTCCGGGGCTTCTTTCAATGTCTGCAATAGCTCTTCCCGTTCCTCTTTCGTCGTCAATTCCCGGTATTCCACCTCTTCGGGATGTATCGTATCGACTAATTTCTCCTCGTGCTCTATCGCGAAAACTCGCTTCGCCAGAGAGAATAATTCCAATTCATTGAAAATCGGTTTTAAAACATCGTCTTTTATCTCGCCCAAGAATAAATCTGCAACATTCACGTCTGTCGGCACTTCCGTGTTGATCGTTACCAGTTCTTTCGACAGAAACACGGTATTTTGACAACACAACAGACTCTCTTTCTGTTTTCCTTTCAATTCCTCGATATGCCGGTACACCCCCTCGATACTCCCGTATTTATAAATCAAGGTCGCCGCGCTCTTCGGTCCTATACCGGCACATCCCGGCACGTTATCGGCAGTATCTCCCATCAAACCAAGGATATCTATCACCTGTTCCACCCGCTCTATCCCGAAATGGTCAAGCACCTCCGGGATACCCCACACTTCCGATTTATTCCCCGATCTTCCCGGTTTATACATGAAAACTTTCTCGCTCACCAACTGCGCGTAATCCTTATCCGGCGTGATCATATACACTTGAAAACCCTCCTTTTCCCCTCGTTTTGCCAAAGTTCCCACCACGTCATCCGCCTCGAATCCGTCCACGGTGACACAAGCTATCCCCAACCCCTCGATAATCTTTTTGATATAAGGAATAGACTTTTTCAGGTCCTCCGGCATGGGCGGACGCTGTGCCTTATACTGCGGGAACATCTCGTGACGGAATGTCGGTCCCTCCGGATCAAAAACAACAGCCAGATGTGTCGGCTTCTCCAACTCCAGAATTTCCAGCAAAAAATTAAAAAAACCGAAAGTAGCCGATGTATTTATTCCCGTGGTAGTAATCCGGGGATTGTTTATAAACGCGTAATACGAACGGTAAATCAGTGCAAAAGCATCCAGCAAGTATAATTTTTTCTCCTCGTTAGTCATCATCTTTCCTTTTCAAATTATTTCTTACAAAGTTAGCCTTTTTCTTTTACACGGATAGCTACTTTGAAAAAAAGACATCAAAATTACGCGTTTCGCGTAACGCGAAACGCGTAATATCAAAGTCTACAGCCCTCCCTACAAACGCACACTCCATGATAGTTCCGACTGTCGTGGAGTCTTTCATCCAAAATCCATGACAATCGTGTCAAAATATTTTTTGCTGTTATCCTCCCTTTCTCGAGATGAGGTTTCGGTATATTCAGTTATTTTACTATAACAAATAATGAATATACCATGTACTTTTATATTATCAAATTTTATTCAATTTCAATTAAAATACTATTATTTCACCTTTGAAATAGGAGTTGAATAGGAGATGAATGGGAGATGAATAGGAGTTGATATAAATCAAGTATAAAGTAGATACCTTATATTTATATATTATTTAACTTATCTTATCCTAAATTCAAGAGAAAAAAGGAGGTAATTTTTCCTTCAATTCTATTTTGATGTGGTTGCCATGTCTAAAATCCGAAATCACGTTCCTCTTTTAAAAGAAAAGAATATCTTTGAACTCGCAAACAAAGAAAGAAAAGATTAAATGACCTATCAATTGGATATACAACCTTGTCCGGAATGGAATTTGTTCACGCGATTACAGCGTCCGCTAGTCATTGCCGGACCTTGTAGCGCGGAAAGTGAAGAACAACTTTTTGAAACAGCAACCCTATTGAAAAACAACGGGATAGAAGTCCTGCGTGCCGGCATATGGAAACCGCGTACCCGCCCGAATTGTTTCGAGGGAATCGGAATGAAAGGATTACCTTGGTTACAGCATATCCAAAAAACTTTAGGGTTGAAGATATCCACCGAAGTTGCCAACGCCCACCATGTCGAGGCCGCTTTGAAACACGACATAGATATGCTTTGGATAGGGGCACGCTCGACCGCTAATCCATTTGCCGTTCAAGAGATTGCCGAAGCTCTTCGAGGTGTGGATATTCCCGTTTTCGTCAAAAATCCCGTCAACCCGGATATAGAACTTTGGATTGGGGCTTTTGAACGCCTTTATTTGCGCGGGATCAAAAAAATGGGAGCCATACACCGCGGCTTTTCTTCCTACAATAGCGCTCGCTATCGCAATACACCACAGTGGCAAATCCCTATCGAGTTAAAGCGACGCGTTAAACAATTGCCCCTCTTTTGTGATCCCAGTCACATCGGCGGGCACCGGGAATACATTCAAGAGATATCTCAAAAAGCCATGGATCTCGGTTTCGATGGTCTGATCGTGGAATCGCACGTTCATCCGGATTGCGCGCTAAGTGATGCTGCACAACAAATTACCCCGGTGCAATTAAAGGAAATTCTCGAACATCTGGTTATCCGGGAAGCACACCCGAACAACTCTGCCAATCATTTAATCATCGAGGAACTCCGGGAAAAAATAGATACCCTTGACTCTTCCATCATGGAAGCCCTCACGAATCGCATGAAAATTATCGAGGAAATCGGTCTTTACAAAAAGGAAAACAACATCACCATTCTTCAACCCGACCGCTGGGAAAGCATTCTCTCCCGTGTCACGGAAGAAGCACGAGAGAATAATCTCCCCGTGGAACTCGTGGAACGGGTGTTCAAAGCCATTCACCAGGCTTCAATCGACCGACAGACGGATATCATGAATAGAGGAGTGTCGAGACACACCTCTAGTTTATAAAGTTCATAAAGTTGAGCCTTCGGCTCCTAAAGTTTATAAAGTTAATTAACAGTATATCAACGTTTATGCATTTATCAAATAAACTTTACGAACTTTATGAACTTTATAAACCTTATGAACTAGAGGGTGTGCCTCGACACACCCTCCGCTCACATAACAAATTGATCAGAAAAAGCCTTTCTGAGATTATCTGAATTTTTCAAAGTATGGTTCAAGTCTTTTTTTCATGCTCTCGGAAGAAGCGAAATACCCGTTAATCCTCGTTTCTAAAGCCAATACCTTCGCGTTATCCACTTTCTCCCCACTCACGTTTACGAAATCCAAGGCAGACAAAATCACCCACAAATCGAAGTTCCATTTCGTGTTTTCCTGCTTATTCAAGCCGGAGTCCATGCAAGAAATAATGCGCTTTGAATCTTGAGCGGCACAAGCCTCCAATAATTTCAATTTATTCTGCAATCTCTTGTCCGGAGTCCAACTGCAAGAAGCCCATTCTTTAGAAATTTGACCGAATAATTTCTTCATGCCATTCTCATCTTTTACCGTTTTCTTTTGAATGGCTTCATTTATAGTCTTATTGTAATTATCCGCCAAATATTTGTCCAATTTTTCCAATCCCACACTCTCTTTCAATTTGGAGAAGTTGTTCAAAATAAAATTAAAATCGGCTGAGCCATAAGGCGTCCCTTCTATCAAAAACCAATAGTCGGCTTTCAACTTGTCGCTATCGACAACTTGCTTTTTCAATTCTTCCAGAATCGTGTTCGCTTTTGCCTGTTCCCCGGCACAAATAAGTACCCAATAGTAAGTCAATAACTGATCTTTCGTGATCGCACCCTTGTCGTACTGCTTATTCAAGTAATCAAAAGAGGTTTCTTCGTTCAAACCTCTTTCTACCCAAGCGATAAAAGATTTCAACGAGCCTGCCCCGCCTATCTTGTGTTGAATACTGCCATCGGGACGGAATATAAAAAATGTCGGGAAACTTTTCACGTTAAATTGTTTTGCCAATTCAATCCCTTCTCCTTTTTCCATATCATATTTCACGCTCACAAACCGGGGATTAAAAAAATCTCCCGCTTCCTTCGTCACAAAAACCGTGTTCAACATTCTCTTGCATGGAGCACACCACGAGGTGTAGCAATCCATAAACACGAGTTTATTCTCCGCTTTTGCCTTAGCCAACGCTTCTTTAAACGTTAGTTCCTCAAACTTAACCCCTTCTTGGGCATTTGCCGTGATGCCCAACGACATCACGACAAATAACAACATTATGATCCTTTTCATATTATATTAGATTTTTATACCTTCTGTCATTTGCATCAACATAAATAACATGGCTTGATAGTGCTGCTTGGAAGCCTGATCCGGGGCATCCATCGCTCTGCTCATTAATAAGGTTCTCAATTTCAAACCGATTCCACAACAGTTGGCTACAGTTTCATCGATAAGAGAGGTGTTCACCGGACGTTGCCAACCGTAGCCGTATCCTAAACCGAAGCTGTTCAGTATTTCACAATCTTCCTCATCGTAAGCGGATTCTTGTTCCGATTCCACTACCATCATTTCATCCAACCCGTACAATTTCATTTCGTCTAAGGAAGGAGTTCCCGCCTCACTCGTGATCCCTCCTAAAAGTCCTGCCAGACCGGGTGACGGTTTCAACAATTGTTTCATGAAGGCCAACATGCCATTTTGCATAATCTTATCGGCTTGAGTCACTTCCCAGTTAGAAATTGCACTCTCCCATACCCCGTTGTACAAATCATCGAAATAGGCTTGCAACGTGTACGGGTTTTTAGAGATATGCGATGACAACACGACATTCCGGCTCGCATTGAACAACGCCATGACTGCCATATTTTGAAGGCGTGCAGAAGTTGCCACATCCAAGCCGAATTTTTCCGTCACCTCTTTGTTATCCAGCCAATCGCAATCATTCAATTGCTTCAATACCCATTTCAAAGAAGCCTGTTGTTTCTCGCGGCTAACCGGCTCTACCCGTTTCCCGGAAGTTCCGTCTTTCACGTCCGTCAAATAAATGCCACCGACATTATAAACCACGTTCATCAAGTAACGGGCATACTGGTTGGCAATATTCTGGTACAACGCTCTCCGGTGAGTAGCTTCCGGGTCATCCTTGATCCATTCGTTCAAATGGTTCATAATATATTTCAGATTCTTAATCCCGTATTCACCCGCTTTCATCGGATCGTCACCCAAATCTTCCTCCAATGCCGAAGGATCTACGCGGAAAGCCACCTGTTGTTTGCGGAAACGGTAAATCGGATCCCCGACTTTCTCGTCTACCCAACCTTCCAGTATTTTAAATTCTTCCTTCGAATTTTTTGCCCCGGGGAAATACGTGTACAACCATTTAATGGCAAATTCGTCGTACAGACCTAAATCCGGCGGAGTCAATTTCACCCCTTTGTCCCCGGGCTGAGCCACGTAATTAAACCGGGCGTAATCCATGATAGAAGGCGTAGTTCCATATTTTCGAGTGAAACTTGCCGAGCGCAAAGAATCCACCGGGTAAGTACTGGAAGCTCCCATGTTGTGCATCAATCCCAGCGTGTGTCCGATTTCGTGAGCCACCACGTAAGTAATTGACTCGTCCATCACGTCCTTCGGCATCTTTTTAGCTCGCACGCGAGGATCCACTTGTGCCGTTTGAACAAAACGCCAATGATTAATCAACTTAACTATATCGTTGTAAATAATCACCGAAGCGGTCATAATTTCACCCGTCACCGGATCAACCCAAGAGGGTCCCATGGCATTCTGCGTGTTCGAGGGAATATACCGTATGCAAGAATATTTCAAGTTGTCGGGATCAAAATTCGGGTCGTTTTTCGGGAAATCATGTACTTGCATTACATTTTTAAAGCCAATTTTCTCGAAGGCCTGATTCCAGCGCAAAACGGCTTTCTTGATCGGTTCTTTCCACGACTCGGGAAAAGCGTTATCAACGTACCACACTATCGGTTTCACGGGTTCTACCAATTTACCTTTTTTGTAAGCCTCCGGGTCCTTGGGTTCTAATCTCCAACGATTCACGAGAGAATAATTGAGTAATTGGTCCTCGGCTTCCGTGATACAATGTTTTCCTGTTTGGAAAATACCTAACCTGAAATCCGGGTATCTCGGACGCATTCTCTTTTCCGGTAACAATAACAACGAGCGGGTAGCTTTTACCGACAACGGAGCATTACTTACCAAAGTGGAACGCCCTCTCTTTACCGTCACGTTATAAGCATACCACGTGGAAACCATAACGTTATCCTCGAATGCTTTTATCTCATCCAATTTTGTCCCCTCCTTTAAAGGCGACGCGCTAATCGTAAGTTGTCCCCCGCCTTCATTTACCGGCGATAAATCCGACTCGTTGCCCGTGAACAAGGAAGTCACGTTGATCACCACGGCAGAACGGTCTTTATTGAATGCCTCCACCTTGTAGGCTTTCAGCATCGGGTCTATAAAATTCCTTTGCTTCAACAATTCCCCACGCTCCTTATCTACCTGTAAATCCAACGCCGCGTTGACACTGCGCATGTACACGGTAGTATCTTTTTCAAAGGTAAATTTAATATGCCGGGGCGTGTTGGTCTTGAAACCGTTCGTGCAGAACATCGGGTTACTGGATTCCGATGCCGTGGACCCTAACAACATCTCGCGCCCCATGTATTTCAACGGAATCTCCATGTACAATTTATCGTCCACTTTATGCAAGGTCATGAAACCTCCCTTCGTGGCAACATGCCCCTTGGTTTTGAACAATTTATCATACTTGCTTACCGGCTTTGACTTAGGCTTGTCCGGCGTTTTTTTTGTCGATACCGCTTCAACCTTGCCCTTTTTTTTCTCCTTCTCATTTTTCGATTGTCCGGCACCCGACGTCACTTCACAAAAAGAGAACAAAAGCAAAGACACCAATAAAAATACAATACTCTTTTTCATACATACAATATTTAAACATTACAAATATCTATCTGGCTTTCCGGAAGTTCCAAATCGCCCAACCATTAAACACGACAATAAAAACGCACAAAGCGCCAATCTGGGGTAATACATGCCTTAACTCACTGCCGTAGGCGAAAAACAGACGCATGACCTCGATGTAATAGCGCAACGGGTTAATATCCGCTATCACCCTAGCCCATCCCGGCATACTGTCAATCGGCGTCCACATCCCGCACAACAAACAGATAATCAACAAAAAGAAGAAACAAAGCAACATTGCCTGCTGTTGATTCCGACAAGCCGTGGAGATCAACACGCCAAACCCGACCATCGACACGAGAAAAAGGAACGAAACCAAGTAAATGCTCCAGTAACTACTCTGGGGCACAATCCCGTACAACGCCCACACGATAATCAATCCAAGCGTAAGAATCGCCATCCCGATTACCCACGAGGGAATAATCTTCGAGAAGATAAAGGCACTCCGTTTCACCGGGCTCACGTTCATCTGCTCTATGGTGCCGTTCTCCTTTTCCGTCACGATATTCAATGCCGATAATACCGCCCCGATGATACATACCAGAATAGCTAAAAGTGAAGGTATCTGGTATAAACTGGACTCCCCGTCCGGATTATAACGGTGATTCACGACCATATTGATCTGTTCGAATTCCGACTCCGCCGGTTTCTCGATAAGCGGAATATTCACATCCGCACCTCCCGCGTCAATCATCAATCCGGGTACCGTGATTTCTTCTCCTTTCTCCCATTCATTCATCTTTGCCGTCACGCGGGCTTCCGGGGATTGGTTCGCTCGCGGCATTTCAGCCCCTTCCTGCAAACGGGTTTCCGCTTCCGCTTGTGCCAGCATCATTTGTTGCGCTTGTGCCAATCGTGCCTGTGACGCGACTTCCGCTTTAGCCCGTTTCGTCATTTCGGCTTGCGCTTGCGCTTCCACCCGAGCCATGATCTCTTCCTGTGACTCCATCCGAAAACCCGGCTGAAAACCGAACCCGTCCACGTACTCCCATATATACCGCTCCAGTATCTGCAAAAA
The DNA here is from genome assembly GCF_022132345.1 of Butyricimonas sp. DFI.6.44. Taxonomy (NCBI): domain Bacteria; kingdom Pseudomonadati; phylum Bacteroidota; class Bacteroidia; order Bacteroidales; family Odoribacteraceae; genus Butyricimonas; species Butyricimonas sp. DFI.6.44. The sequence goes on from NZ_JAKNJD010000003.1 coordinate 18,125, forward strand.
ATAAAATGAAGAAAGCCCTGCCGTCACGCCGTTCACGGCATCTATTTCCAGCATAATCGGGGCTTTTGTACGCTCCATGACATTTTTCTCGAAACCTTTCGGTATCTCAAGTATTCCTGAGGTCTTATTCTTCTCCAGCACTTTCAATCCCTCCTCGTAGGTGTCCGCATAAGCCCCTATCCGAAATTGGTTCGAACTCGTCAACTTCCGCAAAAAATTGGCAGAGGTACTCGTGCGATCATGATCCACCACGCTCAAAGAGATCGTGGATGTCCTTACTTTCGCTGCCGGGGGAAGAATAAACAACAGTATCGACGTGATCAGAAACAGAATCAACAATATCGTTTTATCCCTGAATATCTGGATAAACTCCTTCTGTAACAAAAATCCCAGCATCCTCATGACAACCGATTTTTAAAACATTTGATACTAATAACAATCAAAACCACCGTGATCGCCACCAACCCGAACAATTCCGGGTAAACGGCATCCATCCCCAATCCTTTGATCATGATATTTCTCGCTGCCGAGATAAACAAGGTCACCGGCATCATGTGCACTATCGCTTTCATCCCCAAAGACAATGAATCCAACGGGAAGATAAAACCGGATAACGTGATAGCCGGAAGCATCAACCCCGCGATAGAAATGATAATGGCACTCCGCTGTGTCTTTGTCAACACCGACACCATAATCCCCAACGCCAACGAAGACAGGGTAAAAATAGTCCCGACAAAAAACAGTAAGAAGATATTTCCCGTTATCGGGACTTTCAATATAGTAACCGAAATCAACAGGATCACCACGATGTTAATCATCCCGACCAACAGGTACGGCACCAGCTTTGCCAGAATAATCACGGGCGGGCGCACCGGCGACACCAGCAACACCTCCATCGTACCCGATTCTTTCTCCTTCACGATAGCGAGAGAAGCCATCATCGAGCATACCAGCATCAACACGATTCCGATCACTCCCGGCACGAAATGAAAAGCACTGTTCAGCCGAGGATTGTACCGCATCTTTACTTCCGGAATAATCTGTATCGGCAATTCCCTTCCGGCATTGATTTTCTGTTGATAGCTCAATAATGTTGCCAATATATAGGATTCCAACGTGGATGCATTGATCTGTAAACTCGCGTCCATAATTACCTGCATATTCCCCACTCCCGTCCGCTTGATCTCTTTCTCGAAACCGGGCATAAAGACGAACACTTGGGATAAGCGTCCCCCCTTGAACAGTTCATCCACCTCATCCATTGAACGCACATGTTCTACCACTTTAAACGTGGAGCTCGCGTCAATCTCCGCCACGATCTGCCTGCTCATCGCGTCATTCGACATATCCAGCACAGCCGTGGGCATTTCCGTCAAACTGCTATTCAACGCGAAACCGAAAATCAATAACTGCGAGATCGGTAAAACCACCAATACCAATAGAGTCTTCCGATCCCGAAGAATATGATAAAACTCCTTGCGCGTGAAAGCGAAAAACTGATCTATAAATGTCTTTATCTTCATCTCATCCGTCCTTTCTTTGAGCCCTCCGTGCCAACAAATAAAAAACCTCCTGCATCCCCGGAACACCATGTTGTTGCTTCAACACGGCAGGAGTACCCAATGCCTCGATACGCCCGTCCACCATGATCGACACCCGGTCACAATACTCCGCCTCGTCCATGTAGTGGGTGGTAACAAACACGGTAATCCCGTCCGCTGCCGCCTGATAGATTAATTCCCAGAACATCCGGCGCACGGCGGGGTCCACCCCACCGGTGGGTTCGTCCAAAAACACGATCTGGGGCTCGTGGAATGCCGCCACCGAAAACGCCAGACGTTGCTTTACCCCTTGCGGCAACAAACGTACCGGCGTGTTCCGTTCCTTCAAAAGACCGAGATTCCCCAGCACCTTATCCATTTTATCCCGAATCTCCGAACGTTGCATCCCGTAAATCCCCCCGTACAAGCGTATATTCTCCCGCACCGTCAAACTCTCGTATAACGAGAATTTCTGGCTCATGTAACCGATTCTGCTCTTTATCTTTTCCGACTCCCGGGCAATATCGAATCCCACCACCCGTCCCGTCCCAAAAGTCGGTTTGCTCAACCCGCATAACATCCGCATGGCAGTGGTCTTGCCCGCACCGTTCGCCCCGAGGAACCCGAATATCTCTCCACGCTCCACGTGAAAACTGATATGGTCCACCGCTGTGAAACTCCCGAATTTCTTCGCCAGCCGCTCTACTTCAATAACCCGTTCCATCGCTAGTATCATTTGTTAACATCATGAAATAATCTTCTATACCCGCCTCGATCTCGTTCCATTCCACCCCGGTATGCCCCGCGCCTCTCAAGGAAGCTGCGAACCGTTCCACGGGATAATCGTTCTCCTTGAACGTGGTGTGAAGCGAATCCCCGAACGTGAAACAGGAATAAACCCCCGGTTCTTCCCGGATGTCCCGCAATAAGCGGTACATATCCCGTGCCCGGAAGGCGACCAGCTTTTTATCGTGTTTCCGGATCAACCGGTCCGGCGTATCCACCGCCAACATACCCCCGTGGAAAATCAAACCGATACGGTCACACAACCGGGCTTCATCCATGTAAGGCGTCGACACCAGTACAGATATCCCGTCCCCGCTCAACCGCTTCAACACGTCCCAGAACTCTTTCCGGGATATCGGGTCGACTCCCGTCGTCGGCTCGTCCAAAAACAACACCTTCGGTTTATGGATCAAGGCACAGCATAGCCCCAGCTTTTGTTTCATCCCCCCGGACAAAGCTCCCGCTTTCCGGTTTTTAAAAGGAGCCAGTTGCTCGTATATATCTTTTATCTGGTCATAATTTGCCTGTAACGTCGTGTCGAACACGCTGGCAAAAAAACGCAGGTTCTCCTCCACCGACAGGTCTTGGTACAGGGAAAACTTCCCCGGCATATACCCCACGATATTCCGCACCTCCCGGTACTGGCCGATCACGTCGAATCCTCCCACGGAAGCCCGTCCCCCGGTAGGCAAAAGAAGTGTCGTCAATACCCGGAACAGCGTGCTCTTGCCCGCCCCGTCAGGTCCGATCAAGCCGAATACTTCCCCCTTCTTCACCTCCAGAGAAATCTCCTTCAGGGCGACAATCTCTTTCAACACCTGCCGGTACTTCATACTGATATTCTCCGCTACAATCATAATTTATTTATAGCGTGTTAAACTTCACGTCGGCATACATCCCTACCCGCAGGAAACCGTCGTTCTCTACATGGATTTTCACGGCGTACACCAGATTGTCCCGTTCATCCTGTGTCTGTACCGTTTTGGGTACAAACTCGGCTTCCGAGGCTATCCAAGATATTTTCCCCCGGTATTCCCGTTCTTCTCCGCCACCCAATTTGGCAAACACCCGTACCGGATCGCCGACTTTTAATCCGCCTATACGCCCGCCTTCCAAGTAAACCTGAAGCGTCATGTTTTTCAAATCCCCGATTTTATACAGAGCCTTTACCGGGGCTGCCAATTCTTTCTCTTCCGTGTACTTCGCCAGTACAGTCCCCTCGATAGGGTTGACAATCAGGCAACGCCGGATCTGATCGTTTACTTGATCCACTTTTAGGGCTATTGCCGCACTTTCCGCCTTTGCCCCTGCTATCATCACCTCCGCCTGATGTGTTTGTCCCGCCAAAGCCGAACGCCCCTCGTCCACCATCGCTTTCACGTCATCATACTGTTTCCGTGTAGCCGCCTTGCCTTCCAGCAAACGCTCTACCCTTTTCAACTCTTTCTCCCCTTTCTCCACCTTCAAACGGTAGACCTCCAATACCTTGTCCAAATTCGGGATTCGTTCGTCCACGGCCTTCACCGCCTGTTGTGCCTGTACCTTCAACCAATGCAATTGCATCGTGTCTATCAAACCAACCACCTTGCCCGCTTCTATGTAATCCCCTTCCATTACCTCCAAACGCTCCACTCTTCCACTCATCTCCGATGACACGATCACCTCTCTCGTTTCAAACATTCCCGACGCATCCCGCTCCTCCGTTTTGTCTTTGCAACCAACTCCCAGACAAGCCAAAATCACTAAACCCAATATCGTATTCTTCATCTCCAAAAACATTTAATTCTCAAATCGTAAATCCTTTAATAAAATTTGAAATCATAAATCTCAAATCGTAAATCATAAATCGTTATGAACTTTATAAACCTAACGTTATTTTCTTCGAATAGACCATCATCTTCAACTCTACCTCCCGCAACACCTTTTCCTGCTGTGCTATCAACGCTTGATTCACATCCGTGATCAACTCAGAGATCGTGTACACCCCATTCGCGTACTTCACCTCGGATGCCTGTCGGATACTCTCCCGCAAGCGCACAGCCTCTTCGTCACTTTTCACCAACTCCTGCAATTTTCTGATTTCCGCATCCTGCATCAATACTTCCATCTTCGTGTTGAAAATAAAACTCTCTTGCTGGTTCCTCACGCTCTCCTGTTGTACCTTAATCAATTTCCGGTCATTCCCTCGTGTATTCAACTTCCCGAAATTCCAACTTACCATCACCCCACCGATAAAATAAGGCTTAAAATCACTGTCAAACGTATTCAATCCCGATTTACCGTATCCGCCCATCGCGAACAAACCGATTTTAGGCATATTCTCGGCATTCTGCATCTTCAAATCGGCATCCAATCGCTTGATCTTGCTATCCAGATATCTCAACTCCGGACGCTTCACCTCGCCATTTCCAAAACGACTCTCCACTACCGGAACTTGTAATTTGGTTTCTTTCGACAAAGGTCGGTGAATCAAAGTCGATAACACGTTCAGACAAGCCTCCCGCTTGGCTTCCAGTTCCACCCGCAACTGTTTGTATTTTATACGCTCCACGTCTATCACATCCAAATCCGTCTCGTAAATCACCCCTTCTTTCAAAGCCACCTCGGCTCGTACCCGCAGGCTATCCAATATCTCGTCCGCCCGATTCAACTGTTTCTCCCTCCCCTCTATCGTCAATAAACCGAAATACAACTGTTTCACCTTATCCTTGATCTCGTATAACTGGGCATCCAACCCGGCATGCATCATATCGACCTCCCGGTTTGCCATCTCTTTTCCCGCCTTCATCCTGCCCCCTGCCCACAACGCCTGCTTTAACGACAGCGACACATTATAGCGCTCCCGGTCACTCACGGGAATCGTCATTTGGGGAATCGACACCGGTACGTTCATCGTCGGTAAGTTAAGATTCTGTCCTTGAGCAACCTCGTTCAAATCCACGCTGATATTCACCTTATCCGGCATCTTCAAATCCAACTCCATCTTCTCCGACTGCCACGACGCCACTCCCGACAAACTGAACTCCGGCATATACACCCTCGAAATATTCGATAGCGTATATTCCCGTGCCTGATCCAACAACCCATGTTGTCGTATCGCCGGGTAATTATCCATCGCCCACTGCTGACACTCCTCGATCGTGATCACCCGCTCCGGTTGACCACCCCTAGCCACTTCCTGCCCCCGAAGCGAAGCACTTAACATTATAATACACACAAAAGAAAACGCTCTCTTTCTCATAAACTCCAATTGTTAGCTGAACACATACTTATCTAAATTTTAAATTAAAACGAACGCCTCCATAAAACAGGGTACACGCTTTCCAAAATTTATCGCAAAAAAAAGACGCCCGGAACTCTGCCCGGACGCCTCTCTCACTAAATGAACTGATCTGTCTTATTGCTCTTTGATAAATTGTGTCAAACCGCTTTTCTTCAATAAATTCAATAATGCCTCGTATCGCTTGATAATCATCGGAAATTCACCATGCTCCGCCCGAATTTCGGCATCCGTCTTCGTGTAAATCATTCTGGTAAATTCTGAAATATCCATCAAACACGAAGGGAAATGAACATTATTGGCATCCACTTTCATAAATCTCAAAACACCATATTTTCGAGGGTTATCCAATTCAAAATTATATTCTTTGATACCATTATTGGTAGCCGATTGTTTATAGTTATAAGATTTCGCCTTTTCCGCTATTTCAAAGAGATCATGCGGATATCCGTCAAGGTCGGGTGATTCCTTTGTAATATCATAATAAGCAGTGATCTCATCCCCATAATTTTTCTCTAAATAGCGCTGTAGTTCAAGCATCGCTATCCGCCAACCATACTCTTTTTTATCCTCCTCTGTCAATTCATCGATAGACTTGTAAATATTTACATTATTCACAATCTCTTTTGTCATCATACTCCGAGTACTTAATACCAATATTCCTAAATCCCACTTAAGCGTATCAAGTATAACTTTTTTATTTTCAATTTTATAAAGAGAGTCTACGATTAAGAATGCATGAGGTCCATATCTCCCTCGAGCAACTGGCTTATTAAAATAAGGTAACAACACGTCATCCCGTAAAAGTTCAACCATTGTATACAATTTCCCCTCGTCGCATAACAACGACATTTTAGACGAAGAGAACGAAGAAGAAAAATTATAGCCGGGTTGAAATATCTCATAATACGTGTATGGCTTTCCTCCTTTATCGTAACGGGTCTGAACTCCTAATGTATCGTTATAGAAAATGGCAAACCCGGTTTCGTCATAAATCTCGTACCTCAACTTATCTAACTCACTTGCGTTCGGGTCGTATTCAATCACATACCAGTTCTTTTCCATGTTAGACGGTGAAGACGCTTCATTATCTCCGCAGGAGCAAAACAGTACTCCCAACAACAATCCGCATATTAAAGTATTTATTTTCATAATCCTAATTCCCTTGTAATATACAATCTTCTCTGTTATTATTCACGATAGCTCCTTCGGTTTGTTCTATTTCTACCGCGGGTATAGGCAACACCCAACCTCCGTCCGGGTATTCCGGAAGGACGTAATATCCGCTATACAATCCGGGTGTATTATTACCCCCGTAAGCATAATCATAAACTTTGTGATTAATCTTTTTCAACTCCGGGTAATTCGGACAAACGGCATAGCGACGCAAATCGAACCAACGGTGTCCCTCGAAACATAATTCACGACGACGCTCTTTCCGAATCAAATCAATCAAATCTCTTCCGGTTGCTGTAATCGGTTGCAAATTATTAACCCGTTTATCCATCAATTTCTTCAAAGTTTCCCGTGCAAGTCCTTCTTGATTAGTCATAGCTAAAGCCTCTGCCAGATTCAAATATACTTCAGAGAAACGAATAACAAAATTATCGGATACAAACGAAAATTCCTCATTCACCTCATCAGCTTTTGTCTTACGGGGAATATAGTAATTCACGTTCGGGGCTTCTTCCTTAAAGAGTGTAAATCTCTTCCGACAGTCATTTGCTACATTCTCAACTACGCCATGTTCATCAAATAACTGAACTAACTCATCCGAAACCCGAAACCCGGACAAACCATCTGATTTGTTTTTTACCAACGGGAAAACCCTATTCACACAATGAGTTCCTTGCGTGAAAATTATTTCCGGAGAATTTACATCTATCCATGAAGTATCCTTGGCAGACGCTTTCGTTAAATCCTTTAAATTGTATTTTTTATTCGCCAACACGGCATTACATAAATCCGGTACCAAATCCCACTTTCCCATGTAACAATACACGCGCCCTAAAAAAGCTTGTGCCGCAGCTAGAGTTGCCCGCCGAACGGAAGTGGGTTGAAACCCTTCCAAATAGTGAATCGCTTGCTCCAAATCCTTTACAATTTGATGATACACGCTATCTATCGGGGCACGCGTATAATTTTTATCTTCCACGTATGGGGTCAACTTAATCGGAACCCCCAAATCCCGTGATGCCGTTACGGGATCATAAGGCTTGGCAAACAAGTTCACTAAATAAAAATAATAAGAAGCACGCAGGAAATAACATTGTCCTTTCACCGCATTACGGTCAGCTTCCGTGTCTTGTGTAAACTCCTCCACTTTGTCCAAAATCACGTTCAGCACGGCAATATGCTCATACAACCGTCCCCACGTCTTATCACTGTATAACTTCCCGTCAATATTGAAAGGATCTCCTTGCCAAATATAAAATCCGTTCAATTCTGTCAACGGGGAAGTTTTAGAAAACTTTCCTCTAACGAACGACTCCACATCATCATCCATCACAAGCAACCAAGGAAAATACGGACTTGTCTTTTTATCAACATTCAATGTAGTTTTAGTCCTCCCAAATACTCCGTGAGTCATATACCCGTTACCCACCAACAACTCGTTCAAATCCTTACAAGTAGTGGCATACGCATTATCCTGCGAATGTTCCTCCAAAAAGTCATCACACCCGGAAAATATTCCCAAAAGGAACATACAAACTAAAATAATATATCTTTTCATACGCTTCAAGTTTTAAAATGCGACATTCACGCTAACCGAATAAGTCGGCTGAACACCCACGTTAATTTTATCTGCTGAGCCGGATTGGGATGTCGGATCCTGCCCTTTCAATTCTTTTGCACTCCAAGTGAACAAATTCGTTCCCGACAAGGACACGTAAAGTGAACTGACTCCCATTCTTTTACATATATTATCATCAAAAACGTAACGCAAACTGATACTCTGCAATTTCAAATAATTACCACTCACGACCCGAACATCGGCATAATTGTACATCTCCCAAATATTGCTCCCGAAAGTATACGTTTCGTCCTTCCACCACGGACTAAGAGTTTTCACGTATTCATCCTTTTTCAATAATCCCGGTATATTCGTGTATTTTTCGTCCCCGGGCACTTGCCAACGGTCAACCATTTCTCTTCGCAAATTCTGTATGGGTGATACTGCCATAGTAGTATTTTCCGGGTTGTACAATTTCAGTAACCGAATCTTAGAACCGATACTGTAAGCCAAATTAAAATTCAACACAAAACCGTTCCACGAGAACGTGTTCAATATACCTCCTTGCAAATAAGGTACGCGGCAACCGGAATATTTCATCACAGTTGTAAACACTTTCGAATTTGGCATATCGGCATATTGTTCGAAATATTCTTCCCCTACGCGAGCGAAATTAGGACGACCATCATTAGCGTCTAAGCCTGCAAACTCGTATGAATAGAACGAGTTTAAGGGTTTCCCGGAGATATGGGCATTTCCGTTCAAATAATCCTTGTAAGTGTAATCATCATGTAATGGATCATATTTATCCGTCTCTATCACTTTGTTTATCAATTTATTCACCACCTGTCCCAACTGCGGATCGATTTTCCAAGAAAATCCTTTACGATTTCCCCCCACTGCCGTGTTAATCGGGTTTATATTCAACGATACTTCGAGTCCTTGGTTCTCCACGGTTCCTTCATTCACGGCATAGGAAGCAACTCCATTCACCTGAGATACCTTTTTGGTCAGGAATGCATCCGTAGTCTTTTTATAATAATAAGAGAACGTTCCGTTCAACTTATTATTGAATAACGAGAAATCGACACTGGCATTAAAATTACCCGTCTTCTCCCATGCCAAATCCGGATTCGGGAAAGTTTTGATCGTCGAACCATATTCCTGAAATGCCTGATTCATTCCTCCCTTGACTACAATCAGATCAGGAGTCTGCGTCGGGTGCATCGTCCCTTGGTACCCGAAAGAAGCTTTCAACGAGAGATTATTTACCCAATACACACCCGCCAACACATCTTCCTTCATGTTCCAACGTCCCGAAACCGACCAAACCGGTAAAAATTTATCCCTCGACCGGTCTCCGAATGCATTGGAATAATCCACGCGCATATTAGCATTAAAAATATAACGATTCTGGTAACTGTAATTCAACGAACTGTAATATGAAAAACGGTTGGTCAGATTGTCTTTCAACACGCCCAATGCTTGATTGTTCTCTGTCAACCATTTCGCGTACGCACTATACTTCGTGTGATCGATATTCCCGATCTGCAATCCCCGTTCGGGAACATAGCAACGGAAAGTCTTTTGCAACCCGGTATAATTGGAAGAAGCTATTTCCATTCCTGCCATGAATGTCAACATATGATCTTGGGGTTCATCCAAAAACAAATGATAAGACCCCTGAAGGCGTGCCATCCAATTCTCGTTCCTCGTCCCGTTTTTCCGCAATTCTCCCCCATATGGAGCCTCCGTGGATGTCTGTATACTGGGTGAATTAAATTTATCATCTTTACCGAACTCACTACCATCATCATAAGCATAATCTTTATCCGCAAGTCCCTTGATATAAGCCGTCTTCTCCCCGAAATACACGTCATTGTCCGTGTTTGATATCGTGTACGAGAATGTACCGCTCAACTTCAAATTATCCAATATATTATAATTCAAACTAGATGAGAAAGAAAGTGAATTTTTCTTAATTTTCTCGTAAGAATTATCCCGCTCATTCAAAATATTATACCAAACTTTAGTCCCGGAATACGTTTGCGGATAATAATAAAGCGAACCGTCTTCATTATAAACGGGAACAGCCCGGCTCGCATTATACGCGAAATCCATCACCCCCACGCTCGAAGGTGTATGGTTCTGCTCTTGAACGTTCCCGGACAATTTAAATTGAGCGTTAAACCGCGGATAAGTAATCGTAACATTCGTGTTCGCCGTGTAACGGTCGCTATCCTCTTTCCGGAGAACTCCATTCTGGCGATTATAGCCGACAGAAGCGTAATATTTCGCATGCTGCGACCCCCCGGAAAAAGATAGCGTGTGAGAATGCGAAAAAGCATCCCGGCAAAGAGTGTCGAACCAATCTGTATCCAACGTCTCGTAATAATCCACCAAACGGTTATATTCATCATAATCAATCAATCCATTCCGGAAATTCTCGTAAGCCTGCTCGTATCCCAACCACACGGCATCCGCAGGATATTCAAATTTTTTCTCTAAAATCTCTCGTGAATAAGCCACCCTCTCTGCCGAATTCATCACGTTCACCGAACGATCCGAGTAACGAGGACGGCGGGCTAATGTTCCTGAAAAACTGTATCTCACGCTCGGTGCACCGACTTTACCCTGTTTCGTGGTAATCACGATTACGCCATTAGCCGCCCGCGTTCCGTACAATGCCGTTGCCGAAGCATCTTTCAACACGTCGATCTGTTCGATGTCTTCCGGATTCAAGCCTGAAATAGCGTTACCCAACAGATTCACGAAGTCCAAATCATTCAATTGTGAAGGGTCCACGTTCACCGGGTCTTCTTGGATAATTCCGTCGATTACCCACAAAGGTTCCTGAGAGCCCAACACGGTAGAAGTTCCCCGAATACGCAAACGAGGGGCAGCACCTACCTGCCCCGAATTCTGCATAAACGTCATTCCCGGCACACGTCCCTCCAGCATCATGTCCAAAGTACTCATACCCGGGGTCATAATATCATCCATCTTCAATGTTGTTACTGCACTCGTCAACTCCCGCTTGTCTATCTTCTGGTACCCTTGATTCACGATTACCACTTCTTCCAACTCTTGGGACTCATCCTCCATGATTACCTTCATCATCTGCTGTCCCGTATACTTCACCTCTTTTCTCTTTTTACCAATAAACGTAAAACACAACACAACATCATCGCCGTCCGGGATCACTATCGTGAACTTCCCGTGCACATCGGTTGTCACCCCTTTCGTGGTCCCTTTTACCACAACCGATACTCCGGGTAACGTATCCTTATGAGCCGTTCCCAACACCACACCGGTCACTGTCCTCTTGTTCACCTGTTGCATCAGTGTCATACGCTTCAAAATGATCAACTCATCTTCAATCGTGTACATCAAGTTTGTACCTTTCAATACAATATCCAGAATTTCACGAATAGTCTTATCATGAACATTCATCGAAATCCCGTTTATCTTCTCCACGTCTGTCGCAGAATAGATAAAAGAGAAACCGGACTTTTGTTTCAACAAATCCATCACTTCAATCAAAGTTTTATCCTTGATATCCAAGTTCAATTTCATTTCCTGAGCGGATACGTTCGCCCAAAGCGAACCTGCCGACATCATTAAAAAAACAATTACCAATTTCATTGTTCTCACCAATTTAGAAAGCCCCGGGTCCCCCCGGAACAAAGAACGTAAATCCCCTTTTCCCATAAAATCTGTATCCTCTTAATTAAACATTAATTTTTTCCTCACGCGAATTTTGTTTTCTATATCCAAAACGTACACGACAGATTTTATGGGTACATAAAACTAAACTATTTAAGGGAGAAATGCAATTTCTTTCTCTATAAAATCAAACATCTGTTAATATTATTACACCAAAACATTATAAAAGCCGAGTTTTTTAACCCGGCTTTTACACTAAAACACTAAATAACTACTTTCAGTCAATATAATTTCTATTCCTCCTCTACTCCATGCCAAACACCATATCTCGTTGCAATATCATGAGTATACGTTGTGATACCTGTTAGAAAGTTATATTTTCCTATAACGTTAAACACATTCCGAAGAGGAGCTTCAAAAGGACCTTTTATAGATGTTGGCACATGCGGGTAAGCCATGCCATTTTTCCCAATAAAGCGAAAACGAAGCTCATGAACTGTCGTCCCGCTAGATTTTTGTAATAGACTCATATGATTTACTATTGGCAAAACAAAATCTGCCACGTAAATATCTCCCTCTTTTTCAAAGGTTACGGCTTCAACATACACTCCATAGGCATCCCATCCCGACTCGTAATTTTCATCTTTATCCAACGTATCGTCAAATTTTCCATTTACATATGTACGCCACGGATCATCAAACATAACCACCCCGGCCAACTCTAAATCGGCAGGTATGGCAAACTTGCATTGAACTTTTATGGTATCTTCCTCAAACGTTGCGCCTTCCTTGGAGCGAATATCCACACTCTTGATATCAACCTCAAAAGGTTTGTAAGAATAATTATCATTAAATATCTGTATACCATTCAAATATCTGATATCCCATATCATCAGCCGTACTTTATCAGGCGTCCCGGCAACATAAGGCGCTGAAGAAGTACTTGGGGTTCCCGAATAATCAACATAATTGTATTGAGGCAAATATTTATTTCCTCCTGTCGTAGTATATTTTGCTGCCAATAAAGCCCTAAAAGGAGAATCCGCCCCCGTATCACTTTCTTCTAAAAACAACGATTGAGCGAACACTTTCAACACATTCCCCAAATCATCCAAAAAAGTGGCACGAGCACGAGCTGATGCAAAATATTTAATATTCCATTTCGTGTCATCCACGCCACAAAACGCCATTCCCTCATTCGCACTCGGATAATAGTGTTTTATGAAACTTCCCTCGTATTTCGGCATATATATCAAATAATGGTCACTCTGCTTGGAATCCGGATTCTGCTTAAAATAATTTAGTACTTCTTGAGCCATCTCCTTCATATTCGTTTCTTGCATATCCAAATGCTTTTTATTGCTCTTGATATAATGCACCCTTACAAACTCTGGATTCACATCATTCAATTCCAACCCAAACTTTTTATCCACCCGATAACGCATAAAATTCTCGTAAAAGTAATTTTGAATATGCAATGTAACTCCCGACAAACGATAATGCCAATCTTCAACTTCCGGAACATCCGACGGAATATAATACACCACATTCAAATTATACTGTTTTTCAGGAGTATATGTTTCCCCGGGAGGAACTATTTCCTTCTCTTTCTCTGAACCGTCTTCTTTATACACATCCGTACAAGACGCAACAATAATGGACAAAAACATCCACAATAACAAGCCTGCATTTTTCCTCATCATACTATAAGTTTATATCTTCAAATATATTCTAGTTTCTCTAGAAACGAATTGCCGGCAAAAATCGGGTACAACAAATTTTCTTTTTTAAACCACCACTCAATAATTATTTAGTAACCGGAAAAAATCTTTTCTATAAAGATACTTATTTTATACATACTTCATAATCCATATCTCCCTTTTTAACATGAAAAAATCACTGTACTCGATTTCAATATTCCGGAAAAAATAAAAGCGTCCGGGAAATCCCGAACGCTTTTAAAAATACACAGATACTATTTAAACAAAACTAATTACTTCCTAAACGCATGTATTCGTCGATCTCTGTAAATTGATCTGTGGAATAATCGCCTAATAGATGCTTCGCAAAATGGAACCATATTTTTCGTTTGAAAAAATCCAAAGACACTCCCCGATAACCGTGATTTTGACCGGGTAAAATTAGCATATCGAAATTCTTACCGGCCTTGATTAACGCATCCGCCATTCGGAAAGTGTTGGCAGGATGCACATTATTGTCGGCATCCCCGGCCACGAGCAATAAATGCCCTTTCAGGTTCTTTGCCAACTCGATATTGGTCGGGATATTGGGTTTCTCGAATTTTACATTTTCAATCGTACTCTTCGTGGAATCTTTCACATCCTCCGGGGCTTTTGCTTTTTTCTTGGTCACAGGCTTGGTAGCTCTTGCCTCTTTTATCCCGTGGTGTGTTTCTCCCCACCAAATGTTATAGATATTATTATCATGATTCCCGGCAGAAGATACAGCTGCCGTGTAGAAATCCGGATAGGTGCAGATTGCCGCCGTGGACATAAAGCCTCCCCCGGAATGACCGAATATTCCTACCCTTGACTTATCAATAAACGGGTAACGATCTGCCAGTTGTTCTATCCCGTACTTGTCATCAGCCAACGGGTAATCCCGCAGGTTGCCGTATCCGTAGGTGTGGTACCATCTGTCACGCAAAGGGCTTCCTCCCCGGTGTCCGAACGTAACCACGATAAAACCCACTTGTGCCAAAGCCGCATTATTAAATCCCGTTGAAACACTAAATTCCAAAGGAACTCCTTCAGTTTGCGGTCCCGGATACACGTAAGATATGATAGGGTACGTCTTCGTGGAATCGAAATCCGCCGGTTTCCACATGTAACCGAATAGGTCCGTTGAACCGTCTGCCGCTTTTACGGAGAAAGGTTCAGGCATACGCCAACCCGTTTCGTAAAGCCGGGACAAATCGGGAGATGCCAGTTCTACAACAACTTTCCCGTCCGTGTTTCTTATCACGCTCCGAGGTTCCAAATCAGCACGGGAATAATTGTCCACGAAATATTTCCCGCCAAATAAAAAGTTCGTTTTGTGCGTTGCCTGTTCCGGTGTCAATATTTTCACCCCTCCTTTCCCGTCAAAACGAACTTTATTCAGGCGAGCATAATAAGGACTCTCACCCTCTTTATCTTGCCCGTAAGCCTCAAAATAAATGGTTTGTCCCGTAGTATCTATCCGAACAATTTTCCCGGATGTCCAACCACCGGAAGTAACAGCATTCTTCAGGTTTCCCTCTCCGTCATACCGGTACCAATGCCCGTGCCCCGTGCGTTCCGACCACCAAAGAATTTCCTCCCCGTCTTTCAATACATGGAATTTAAATAGCTGATCATTAAAATAAGGTTCACATACTTCGTTAATCAACACTTTCACTTCTCCTGTTTCCGGGATTACCCGACACAACTCCATCTCATCACAAGTCCTTTTCTTGCGCGTGAAATAAAGCCTTTTAGCGGGGCGTCCGACACTGTACACGAATAATTTTTGATCTTTCCATTTTTCCACATCTAATTTCACTTCTTTTTTAGCGGAAATATCAAACAAGTGTAATTCATCCTGTTGCACGTGTTCATCCCCCGGCATGGCAAATTTGTATTTTTGCAACGTCGGACGTCCCGTGCCTAAAGTATTTACCAAGTAAAGCTCCTCCATTTTTCTTTTGTCCTCACGCTCCGCGTAAAAGAATCTTGAATCACCGAACCAAGTAATATCCGGAATCACCTTTTTCGTGGAATCCGCCGTCTTGGGTGCGTAAGAATAACCTGTACGCCCGTCCGTTGTCAATTGTGTTTCCACGGAATCTTTCAGCGAAAATAAATACAGATTATGATTCTTGGCATATACCGTGTAATTGCTATCCGGGGAAAGTTTACCGTCGTATTTTATCGTCTTAGCCGGCTTCACCGGTGTTTTCGGATTTTTCTTTGTCGTGTCGGGAATCACTCGTTCCAAAGCGTTCGTCCGAAGATCGTATTTAAATCTTACTCCCTCTGAAGTAAATTGCAAAACCTTCCCTTTCTCTTCCAAAGAAAAACCCGATAATTTAATATCCTTGTAATTAACAGGTTTGTGCGTCACCCGGCTAATCTCACCCGCTAACTCTTTGCGGTTGAACAATTCACGATTCAGTCCGGCTTTAGGGTCCACGAAATAATAATGTATCCCGTCTTTCGTTTCATATTTGTACCAGAATTTATCCGTCCCCTTCAAAACATTAGGTAACACACTTGTAGAACCGACCAAAGATTCTAAATTCAAAAAACGCTCCGCTTGTTTATAATTCGCCTTTTGCCCAACCCCGGAAAGGGAAAATAAACAAAGCAATATCCATAAAAAATACCTTACCATTATCTTTATTTCTTCTTGTACTCCTTGATTATTTCTTCAATTATTTCCGCCGTCAATTCATGTCCTTTCAGAAGAGGGTAGCCTTCCCAACGTACGATGCCTTCCGGATCAACCAGAATAGCATGAGGGACAGCCGTTATCCCCAAGGCTTTATGCAATACTTTCTTGGTATCGATAGCACTGTAATACTCGATCACAGGCTCTTTCATCGCTCTCACTTGTTCTTCTTTCTGACCGCACATCCCAATGACCACCAAATCTTTTTTGGTATTTATATACGTAATTCAACTTCAAATTTAATATTATAAAATGAATATCCCGATAGTGATACAAATACAATCAAAAAAGTAAGTAAAATTATTACAGCAATGATAAGTATTTGTATATTTGCATCTAGCTAAATTTAGCAATTAGTATGTGAGTATAAACATTAAAAGATAATGCCTATGTAGAAAATCGCCAAGACTAGAAAAAAATTATCAAGATATATTTAGCGTGTCCTTAACCTAAAATCGCCAATTTTATTGCACGGGACGCGGTGACCTCCATTTTGTGGGTTACTGTCCTCGTGCAAGGGTGTTTGGCGATACCTAGGTTTTGGGATGGTGACCCACGCTTCATATATATATGTGTGTTAGGAGTCATCCAATATTTAATCTTTTTAATCATATCATTATGGAAGCTAGAAAACTTCAATTAAAATACCTTATAGTTGGTATCGGGTTATTAGCACTCTTTTTGTTCGTGAATTATATTCTTGTTGTAGTACAACCGTTATGGATTTATAACTATATACCATATGAATTACTATGGATATATAAATATGCAGGTACATTACTAAGCCTAATATTACGTGTTGTTGTCGTGTACATAAGCATGCATATATGCGAACGTATTGACTGTGGAATATTTTGGATTATATTGATAGGTCTAATAGCAATATTGATACCCGGATTAGCACTGATAATACAATATTTTTTGAAGCCGTCAGCAAGAATATTGGCAGAAGAAAGTAAATCAAAAGTACAATAAAAAGGGGAGTAATCTCCCCTTTATTTCTTCCTCTTTTTAGGTTTACATTCAAGCATCCTCCTTAAAATAGGGTCTATCTCCGTGGTCTTATTGGGATTTTTGGGGATGACCTTCTTGGGTGGTTTCTTTGGTGTATTTGTTGATTTTGTCGGCATTACTTGTAATGTTTATTCTAATGTAAAGGTAGCAAATTATTTGATTCTAAGAAATAAGCGTTTAAATTCATCTCTACTTAATCCTAATGTTCTGTTATTTGTTATTATAACATATTCTTTAATAGGATTTTTAGAAGTAGGAAATGTTATACGTCTTCTAAAACCATTTTTATACCAATGTTCATGGT
Source organism: Butyricimonas sp. DFI.6.44 (assembly GCF_022132345.1). Lineage (NCBI taxonomy): Bacteria > Pseudomonadati > Bacteroidota > Bacteroidia > Bacteroidales > Odoribacteraceae > Butyricimonas > Butyricimonas sp. DFI.6.44. The sequence continues at coordinate 35,881 of NZ_JAKNJD010000003.1, forward strand.
CTCCTTCTGTACCAATATATTCAAATCCCAACAGAGTCAATATTTTCCTATATTTGCTTAGCGTAATATTAGATAATTTAAAAGTATTCATCTAAGCGGCAGATAAATTATAAGTTTCGTATTTTATTTGATAGTTCTCATTTTCTAATATATCTCTATAAATATCATTATTTTCCTTCATCCATTTTCGTTTAGGAGGTATATATTTACCATCAATAATTTCCCATCCATTTGCTTTTAAATCTTCTTCAAGTGTACCTTTGTCTGTGCAAAATTTTATGTGAGATACAAATATGCTATTAAATTCTGTTAAAGCATCTGTTTGGGTGTCTCCACATGAAATCAAATTAAAAGAAGGACTGTAAACAAAAAATGTTCCTTCTTTTTCAAAGACGAGGACCTCTACTTTTACATTATATGTCCCCTTTGAGGTATTTATTGTTGTTCCATAAAGTGATGCCATAATCAACCATATTATTATACATACAAATATAGTACATATAATGATTATATGTAAGTAAAATTCTGATAAAAACATAACTAAATTTTTAATTTACTGAATTTAAATGTGTTACTAGGCTACAAGTTCTTTATATGTAGTCCTGTGATTTGAATTAAGTAAGAAGTAATTAAACACCTCGTGAGGTTTAAGGTGTCTACTATTATACCTGAACGTGTACTCGTCCATGTATTTTTGCATGTGCTTTTTGCTGATGAAGTGATAAACTCCTATAACCCCTCTTTTTATTATACTCCAAAATCCTTCTACGGTATTAGTGTAAACGTCACCGTTGACGTAATTCCCTTTACCGTGGTCTACAAAATCGGTGATATATATATCCCTAATCTTGCTATAACCGTCCCATTCATCGGAATAAATCGTGGCGTTAGTGTTCACGGTATTAAGAACGGCAGGTGTTAGGCTTTGCCGTGACGTGTTCTCGATAACTCTAGTCACGGCTTTACCCCCTCTCTCTATCATACCTATAACGGGAGTTTTGTCCTTGAAAGACCTACCTTGACATTTAGGTACTTTTTTATCCCAATGCCTGTTCTTGTTTTTGCCACCAATAAATGTTTCGTCAACCTCGACCACGTTATTCAATTCACTATCATTCTCGACGGAAAGACAAAGCCGGATTCTTTGAAGCATGTACCAAGCGGTTTTCTGTGTTACCCCTAAATCCCTAGCCAATTGGCAAGAAGGTACACCTTTTTTGTGAGTTAATACCATCCATGCCGCGATGAACCAAGTTTGTAGGGGTAATTTAGACGCTTCAAACATCGTACCGGTTTTGACGTTAAAGAATTTCCCGGTGTTCTTGCACTTGTACATGTGATTTTTACACTTGTAAACCGTTGAATCGGGGTCGTAAGGTGACACGACTCCATCACGCCACCTTATGTATTCGAGATACTCGATACAGGATTCCTCTGTTGGGAACTCTTTTATCAAATCTCCGATTGACTTAAATTTAAAGTGTAACATAAACGGTATCCTTTTATACAAATGTAATAAAAATTGGGGATACAGAAAAATTATTTTGGTAGATTATTGTATATAGTCACCTCTTTTTTAAATTTCTTACTGAACTCATTTAAATCCGGAATCCCTTTCCGACAAGGAGCACAAGAAGGTCCCCAAAAATCAATCAACAAGAATTTACCTTTCATTTTCGGCTCTTTGGTCAACCATTTTTCAACCACTAATTCGGGAGCTTTTTGATTCAAGAAAGATTTTGCCCACATCTTTTTTTCTACCTTATCCTCATTCCCGTATTTCTTCATAATATCTTCAATCACCTCCGCCGTCAACTTAACCCCTCCCAAAGGATAACCTTCCCAACGTACTATACCTTGAGGATCTATCAGTATCACGTGTGGAATCCCTGTAATTTCCAATTCTTTACTCATTCTCTTTTCCGTATCCACCGCACTATAATAATCAATAACAGGTTCTTTCATGGCTTTCACTTTCTCCGCTTTCTCATAAGAAATCCCGATCACCACCAACTTATCTTTAAACCGCTCACTGAACTTGTTCAAATGAGATATCGCTTTTTTACACGGGCCACACGTCGTTGCCCAAAAATCAATCAAAACAAATTTTCCTTTTGTATCCGGTCGATCCGTAATCCATTCTTCGACAACTAATTCCGGAGCCTTTTGATTGATAATCGATTTGGCATACAACCAAACTTTGTCTTGTTTTTGTTGTGAAAAAACAGGAAAAACAGACCACATGGCTATAAATAATAATACAACTCTTTTCATATATTCTTTTTTAATTCTTTAATTCATTTTCCAATACTTCCCGCATCTTTTCACGTCCCATAAAACCTCTGAAAGAATGTTTTATATTCCCTTCTCTATCCACGATTAAATAATGGGGCAACCCTCCCATCTTAAACTGCTCATCTATCAAATAGCGGTAAGTTTCATTCGTCACCCGGTAATGGTCGCCACTCATGTCCGGTATCATTTTCAACCAACGCTCTTCCGGTGAAGCCTTCGCCCCGGTAATAAACAAAAACTTAACCCCTTTTTTCTCAAATTCTTGTTTCACTTCCTCCATTTCATTCATCGCTTTCAAACAAGATTTACAGTACACGTACCAGAAATCAACAAATACCACTTCTCCCCGGTAACCCGTCATGATACTGTCAAACACCTGTTCTTTCGGTACATTCGGAACCTTTCCGATCTTGTATCCCGGTTTTGCCAGATGTTCCGCCCATGCCTTATTTCCTTTCTCGTAGATATCGGTAAATAACTCTTTCACGTAAGGTGAAGCCGTTTGCATCAATGCCAGATGTTCCTTTCTTAAAGGCAGATCATTATTTACACGCGAATGGCAAACATGAGCTTTTTGTAAATCCAGTAAATAGCCTCCTTTATTTTCCAAAAAAGCCTGCAACTGTTCTTCCTTTCTAAAGTACGACAACATCTTGTTAATCGAATGATCAGGCAGAAGCATCAAATCATAACCGGCATCCGCAAAAATTGGCTGCAATATATTAAAGCAGGAGTATTTTGTATAAGGCAGATCTCTCGAATCTTTTGCTCCTTGATACGCCTTCTCAAAATTCGGATTCATCGAATAAATATCTTCTGCGCAATCCAACAACGCTTCCAATTGAGCATAGCGGAACCAACCTTCACCTTGTTTTTTCTTTTGCTTTGATAACTCTTTTAATCGACTATCATACAATTCTTTGCAATAAAGAATGTATTCATTTTCCGTCATTCCTTTGATTTTTTCCAAATCTACCGGATAACTACGGTTACGCTCACCTCGACAAAGCAAATATTGATTCAATTCCGAATAATCCCCTTCAAATTCTCCCCTTGTTTCCTTTGTATTCACGTAAAGCCTTGCATTCTCCCCCGGATTCAGGACAATCTCTAATTCCCCATCCATACACGCTAAAGAAAGATTCAACAACAAAGAACCGTGTTGCTCGAATTTTATCAGAGCTTTCCCGTTTTCATCCAGTGCAAATTCTCGTTTACCGGGCAGAAATCCACCCCATGACAAATATCCTTCCTTCTTCATTCCGGGTTCATAATCCTGCACTTGAACTTCTAAACAAGTCCGAGCACTTTTCAATACCGGGGACTGCCATTCCCGAACTTTCATTTTTTCAGTCTTCTGCGCATACCCGCTTCCCAAAAGACACAATATCGCTACAACGACAAGAATAACTTTACGCTTCATTTTCATGCGATTAAAAAAGGTTGTCCAAAAATTATCCCGGACAACCTCCAAAAAACAGCTACTTGTACTTACTAATAATTTCTTTAATTTTTGCAGTCGTCAAATCTATGCAAAGACCTTCCCAACGAACGATTCCTTTCGGATCAATCAATTGGACGTATGACAACACGTGCAAATCCATAGTCTTCCATATTTCCCCTTGCGGGTCACTCGCCAAATTGTACTCGATTTTAGGCTCGATTTCCAGTAATCGCTTAACGCCATCTTTGGCACAACCAATCACCACTAAATCATCGGCAAATTCCTTACTCCATTTGTTTAACTTCGGGATCGCTTTCCGGCAGGGACCACAGTGAAAACTGAAGAAATCCCGCAAAACAAACTTGCCTTTCGTTTTCGGTTCTTTCGGGTACCATTCCTTTATATTCCAATCCGGAGCTTTCTCTCCTAAAAACGGTTTTGCCATATTCCGGTCAACCCCTCCATTCTCGTAATCATACTTTTTTAACAAATTCTCGATCACTTCGGCAGTTAGTTCATATCCTTTCGTTAGCGGATTTCCTTCCCAACGTACAATACCTCTTGTATCCAATAATATAGCATGCGGATAACCTTTTATCTCGAATTTACTTATATATTCTTTTTTCGTGTCGATAGCACTATAATACTCGATAACAGGTGTTTTCATCGCCCGTACATGTTCTTCCTTATTAAGAGAAACTCCGATTACCACCAAATCATCTTTGAACTTCTTGCTGAACTCGTTCAAATCGGGAATACTTTGCTTGCAAGGAGCGCAAGAAGGTCCCCAAAAATCTATCAACACGAATTTCCCTTCCGTGTTCGGTACATCCGTCAACCATTTTTCAACTTTCAATTCCGGGGCTTGACGATTCAAATAAGATTTTGCCCAAAGTGTTTTTTCACCATTGCTCTCCATCAATCGTCCCTGAACTTGATTCGAGGTCGTTACTGTCCCCTTTTTTTGTTGAGCATCGGCTGATTTATTAGTTACCTGCACGTTTCCATTACCCAACATCTTGAATAAATTCTGCAAATCCTCCGCACTCTTGACCTCCATTTTAATAGTCTTGCGAACGGTACCGTCACTCGTGACACTATCCTTCACTTCCGTTTTTGTTTCCTGTGCCTGACCGTTATAAAACATACCTGATAACGCGAACACTGCTAGAAAAATCTTCGTTCTTTTCATACATCCCTTTTTTAAAATTTACCCGAACTTACAAGTAAAAACTCTTATTCTTATTCATTCGTTCCGGCATTAAAATTACTGTTTAACGCAAAACGAACAAACTTTCAAAACAGGGTACAAAGAAGATACATTTTAACAAATTCTTAATAAAACGAGGCTGACCATTTCTAGCCAGCCTCGTGACTCTATACAGTCAATACCATTTTGATTCTTATTTCACGGTCGAAACATTAATCACGTTTCCTTTGATTTCGAATTTAACTTGTTCTGTCTTTTCGAACTTATCCAACAATTCATTCATATCACTATACCGGTCAATATTCGCGTAGAAGCGTAAGTTTTTGGCGTCTTCACTCGTGTAGAAGACATAAACATCATACCATTTGCTCAATCGGGTCAGAATATCTTCCAAACGTTGGTTCCGGATATTCAATTTTCCGTTTTTCCAATCCACGAATTCATCCACGTTTACCTCTCTCTGTACTATCGTGTTATTTTTCTTATCCAACACAGCTTGGTGACTCGGTTCCAGAATACAGGATTCATTGCCTGCCGATACTTTCACTTTACCTTTGACGAGAGTGGTTTCAACAAACTCTTCATCCTCGTAATCCCTAACGTTGAATGATGTTCCCAATACTTCTATTTTCTGGTTTTTCATTTCCACGACAAACGGATGTTCCGGATCATGAGCCACGTCAAAATAGATTTCACCGGATGCCTTCACCACTCGTTTATCTCCGGAGAATGTCACCGGGTATTCAATCTCCGAGAGAGCTCCCAAATACACCTTTGTCCCGTCCGAAAGTGTTATCCCGTATTCTCCCCCTCTCGGAGTCGTTACTTTGTTGAAAACTTCCTCTTGGATCAAAGTATCCTGTTTTTTCTCGTAACTCAATACAGAGCCTGTATTAACGATTTTAGCCGAAGCATCTTCCATCTCGTTGGAAAGATTTTCCAGCTCAACACATATTCCATTGGATAACTGCAAAATAGCTTTATTTCCTCCCGCCGGAATGGTTGCCATTTGGGTAGGGGCAACAGTTTTCTCGTCACGCCCTAAAGTAAATACCAGAACGCCGATCAACAAACAAGCCGCCACACCTGAAACAGACCAATAAAAAAGATTGCGCCTTTTTCCCGGTTTCTTTTTCTCCAGACGATTGGAAAACTTCTTCCAAGAAACATTCGCGTCCTTATCGGTAATCTCCTTCACAAACCCGTTTTTCTGATAAAACCTTTCTATCTTGTGAAAATAATCTTTATTCTCTCTATTTGCCGTGTACCATTCTCCAAAGCGACTTTCTTCTTCCGGAGAAAGTCCCCCTTCTAATTTGCGTTCTATGATATCCCACTCTATCTGTTTCATAATTCACCTCCTCTTAAATCTACATAAATTCAATTTCACATAGCTCTTCTGATATTGAAAACGAACTCATATTTATTTCCGGGTACAGCAAAATGATTTTTTTTTCCATAAAATGACTATTTGAATATCATATACAAAAATAACAGCAAAAATGCCAAGTGAGTCTTGATATATTTATATGCTCTTTTTATATGCGTGTGTACGGTTCCCTCCGCTATATTCAAACGTTCCGCCACTTCTTTGTACTTCAACCCTTCGACGACACTCAATTCCAATACCTGCCGTTGCATATCGGGTAATTCCGCCAAAAGTTTTTTCACCTTTCTTTCCCGCTCCGATTCTTCTTCCCCGTACGGAAAATATACCATGGCTTCGGATTCAACAAGATGCTTTTGATATTTATCTATAATATTCAATTTACGATGATGATCCACGCATAAATTTCTCACCGAGGTAAACAGGTAACGTTCCAGTGGAATATTTTCCGGCATACTTTTCCCTTTATTCCACAATCCCATGAAAACTTCCTGAACAACATCATCGGCAAGCGCTTCATCCATTAAAAAATTTCGGGCAAAAAGATACAGACGTTTATACATAAACTTGTATAAACCTTCAAAATGCTCGGAATAATCCTCATTCAGCCATTCTACTGTATACAATTCGTCACTCATAGATAAAATCACACACTCGTATAATAAACATGCATAGTTTATTGAATATTTTCCGTTCGATGTAACAGACAAATATAGAGATTATATTTTACTTCCAAAATAATCGTTTAAAAAACCTATTCTATTTGTACTCGAATCCAATATCTTTATTCATCGGATTTATGGAAATAATCATACACGATTTTTGCTTTAGCTGCCCCGATAACAGTTGCCAGTTCTTTCTGTGAAGCGGATTGAATCGCATTTACCGTTTTAAAATTCTGTAATAAAGATATTTCCGTCTTTTCTCCTATACCTTTTATTTCACTCAAGACACTAACCGTTTGTTTCTTTTCGCGCAATTTACGATGGAATGTGATACCGAAGCGATGGGCTTCATCCCGAATATGCATCAAAGTCTTTAAAGAAATAGATGTTTTCGCCAATAAATAAGGATCTTTATCGCCCGGGTAATAGATTTCCTCCATTTGCTTTGCCAAACCGATTATCGGTACTCGTTCCACCAAATCCAGTTTTCGTAAAGTGGCAACAGCAGAGCTTAATTGTCCTTTTCCACCATCCACGACTATCAAATCGGGAAGTTCTCCCCCCTCTTCCAAAACCCGATGATAGCGACGATACAATATTTCCTCCATGGAAGCAAAGTCATTTGCCCCGATAACAGTTTTCACGTGGAAATGTCTATATTCCCGTTTCGCCGGTTTCCCGTCTATGAAGACAACACAGGAAGCTACCGGAGTGGTTCCCTGTATATTCGAGTTATCGAAACATTCCATGCGATGCGGTAAACGAGGCAATTTCAACTCGTTTTTTATCGTGTTCAACAAGTCCAATTTGGTATCTTGACGACGTAATCCTCTCTGCCGCTCACGATCCATTTTAAAGAATTTCACGTTCCGTTCCGATAAGTCCAGCAATTGTTTTTTCTCTCCTCGCTGGGGAATAGCGTAATTCAGCCCTTGCATAAGCAAATCAGGATAAAAGGGAACCAGAATTTCTTTGGAACGACTATTCACGAGCTGGCGGATTTCAAAAATTCCAAATGATAGAAGTGATTCTTTCGATTCATCTAGTTTTTTCTCTAATTCTATTGTATGTACTTGGTTTACAGCTCCATGAACAATACGCAAATAATTCACGTACGCGTATTTTTCGTCTTCCAGATAAGAGAAAACGTCTATGTCATTCATGGAAGCACTAACAATAGTGGATTTAGTCTGATGTGATTTCAGTGCTTCTATGGCTTCCTTCATTTCTTGAGCTTTCTCGAATTGAAGCGAAATGGTATATTCCTTCATCTTTTGCATCATGAAGTCAATGACAGAAGAGATATTACCTTTCAATATATTTCGAATTTGGGTAATATTTTCCATGTATTCCTCTTCGGTCACGTACCCCACGCATGGACCCAAACAATTTCCTATATGATATTCAAGACAAACTTTATATTTTCCACCATATATTACTGATTTATTGAGATTTAAATTACATGTACGCAATTTATAAAGACTTTTTATCAAGGAAATCAGTGTACCGGCGTATCTGGCAGATGTAAAAGGACCAAAATACTCCGAACCGTTCCGGATAAACTTACGTGTGGTAAATACACGGGGAAAAGCCTCTTTCGTGATACATATCCAAGGGTAAGTTTTATCGTCTTTCAGTAGGATGTTATATCGAGGCTTATATTTCTTGATTAAGTTATTTTCCAGTAACAAAGCATCTTCTTCCGTATTAACGACAATATACTTTAAGTCACGTATCTTTCTGACCAGAACCATGGTCTTCGAAGATTGATTATTCTTTACAAAATAGGATGAAACTCTATTCTTTAGATTTTTAGCCTTACCTATATAAATAATAACTCCATTTGCATCAAAAAATTGATACACCCCGGGAGTCGTAGGTAATTTACTAACTTTCTCTTTCAATCCTAATTCATCAGTCATATCAATAAACTCCTATATGAAATCAAATTTATCGAAGTCAAATATTCCCTTTTCGCCTATTTTCAGAGTAGGTATTACAATCAATGCCATAAATGAGAGCGTCATAAACGGAGAATTCAAGGGTGTTCCCATTTTAGAAAGTAATTTATTCAATTCCATGTACTGTTCGGCAACTTCCTGACCGGAACGATCACTCATAATTCCCCCTACCGGTAACGGTAATGCGTGCAATTTCTCGCTATCATTCACGACCAATCCGCCCTTGAGTCTTATCACTTCATTCACGGCAGTTACAATATCCGTATCCGTGCTGCCTACCGCAATAATATTATGGGAATCGTGAGAAATTGAAGAAGCGAAAGCCCCATGTTTTATACCTATACCGGATATAAATCCGACTTGGGGTTTCGTGTTATAATAGCGATTCAAATACACTATTTTCAAAATATCGGAATCCACATCCGATTGATAATTTTCTATTCTTCGGTCGAAATGGAGCATCATTCTCTCGGTAATGATACTATCCGGAACTACTTTTATACAGTGAATATCTCCTTCCACATCCGTGCGGATATCAATATCTTTTATAATATCGTGATTAAATAAATTCAAACAAGGAATTTTTGAATCCGAAATTTCTATTTTTCCCCCTTTTCGATAGACTTCTACCCCACTAATATAAGTAGCATGAATATTTAAAGATTCGAGATCTTCCAAAATGATAAAGTCAGCTTTATCCCCGACATGCAATGTCCCTACATCCAAATGGTAAAAATGTACCGGATTGATACATGCCACTTGAAGAATATCGAATATCCCGAAACCGTCAGACACGGCTTTTTTCACTAAATAATTGATATGTCCTTTTATTAAAAGATCGTCGGCATGGGAATCATCCGTGCAAAACATCACGTTATCGGTACGTGTGGCAATTAAAGATTTTAAAGCATCATAATTCTTTGCCGCACTTCCTTCTCGAATCATGATCTGCATTCCTTTTGAAATTTTCTCCTCTGCTTCTTCCAATTCAGATGACTCGTGATCGGTTTCTATACCATGAGTAATATACGCACTTAACATGTCACCCCTCAATCCCGGCGCGTGACCGTCTATTCTTAAAGCGTATTTTTTAGCTATATCCAGTTTTGCTATAACTTTCGGCTCACCGTTAAGAACACCCGGAATATTCATCACCTCCGCGAGCATGGTAAATTGTCCGGTTTTTGCCAATATCTCCGTGTCTTCCGCGGTAATAATATTACCCGGTTTATCTAATGGAGTCGCCGGAACGCAAGAAGGTATTCCCCAGAAAATTTTTAAAGGTGTTTCCTCCCCGTTTTTTATCATCATTTTCACTCCTTCAACACCCAAAACATTCGCTATTTCATGCGGATCAGATACTACCCCCACTGTCCCGTTAGGAATAACCAATTTTGAAAATTCCGAAGGCATCAACATAGAACTCTCGATATGTACATGAGCGTCTATAAATCCCGGGCATATATAATGATCGTAAGAATTTGAATTTCTCTCTATCGAAAGAATTTTTCCGTCAGAAACAGTTATTGTACACGGATAAAATTCTCTATTGTCAATATCAACTAAATTTCCTTCTATCACTTTCATAAAATAACTGTTTATATGATGTTTATTTCTACTTTTTCTATCTCTCCCCAAGTTTTCATGTATCTATATTACAAGGTACCCTTCGCACCATTTTGAAATGTTCCACGTGAAACATTTCAGTTATCTTCCCATTAAAATCAATAAAACATTAATGTCCGAAGGCGATACTCCGGTTATACGTGACGCTTGTCCTATTGTTTTCGGTTTGATTTTAGTCAACTTTTGACGAGCTTCATACGATAGAGAATTTATCTCCATGTAATCAAATTTATTCTCGATGACTAAATTTTCCAATCGATTCAATTTATCGGCAATTAATTTTTCACGTTCTATATACCCCGAATATTTAATCAAAACTTCAGCCGCCTCAATAATTTCTTCTCGAATAGAATTATCAAAAATAAATTCTTTCAATGAAGGAATATAATCCACTATTTGAGGAATCGTTATTTGAGGACGAGAAATGATATCAATCAATTTCAATTTTTGACGAATAGGTGAAGAACCGAATAGTTCCAACACGGAATTTATTTCATCCGGAGAAATACTGAAATTGGAAATAAAGCCTATTAACCTGTCCCGCTTTAAAATTTTGTCTTCAAAAATAGAGTAACGATCTTCCTTAACCAAACCTATAGAATATCCCAAGGGAGTCAATCTGACATCGGCATCGTCTTGTCGCAATAAAATACGATATTCGGCACGAGAGGTAAACATACGATAAGGTTCATCCACTCCTTTTGTCACCAAATCATCAATTAATACACCTATATAAGCTTGATCCCGATTTAATATAAAATCTCTATTCTCATGTAAAGAAAGATGCGCGTTAATCCCAGCCATCAAACCTTGAGCGGCGGCTTCTTCATAGCCGGTCGTTCCGTTAATTTGCCCCGCAAAATAAAGTCCCTTAATCAACTTCGTTTCCAAAGTCGGGTACAATTGTGTCGGTTGAAAAAAATCATACTCAATCGCGTAACCCGGACGATATATTTTTACATTTTCAAAACCTTCAACTTTTCGAAGCGCCCTTAATTGTATATCCCAAGGTAAAGAAGAAGAAAACCCGTTCAAATAATATTCCGTAGTCCTCTCCCCTTCCGGTTCCAAAAATAAATGATGACTATCCCTATCGGAAAAAGTATCTAACTTTGTTTCGATACTCGGGCAATAACGAGGACCTATACTCTTGATAGTCCCGTTAAAAAGAGGGCTATCGCCAAAACCTTCACGCAATATATCGTGAACCTCTTTATTCGTGTAAGCGATATAGCAAGGTCGTTTCTCGAGTGAATTTGTATACGCGAAACTCAGAAAAGAGAATTTATGAAAATCATTATCCCCGTCCTGTCTGGTCAATTTAGAGAAATCGATACTTCTACCATCAATACGAACAGGTGTTCCCGTTTTCATACGTCCCACGGTAAAACCATGATCAAACAATTGCTCGGACAATCCATGAGAAGCAGGTTCAGAAATACGACCACCGGGAAAAGTTACCCGACCGATATGCATCAGACCATTTAAAAATGTTCCATTCGTGAGCACTACACGAGGAGCTGAAAAGGAAACACCCAATTGAGTCTTCACCCCTGCCACTTTCCCATCATCCAAAATCAATTCAATAACATCATCCTGCCAAAGATCGAGATTATCGGTATGTTCTACAATATCCCTCCACTCGGAAGAAAATACCATACGATCACATTGAGATCGCGGACTCCACATAGCAGGTCCTTTGGAAAGGTTCAACATTCTGAATTGAATTGTACTTCTATCCGTTACGATACCTGAATATCCACCCAACGCATCTATTTCTCTGACAATCTGACCTTTAGCAATACCACCCATTGCCGGATTACAAGACATTTGCGCTATCTTGTTCATATCCAAAGTGATAAGTAAAGTTTTTGATCCGAGATTAGCTGCCGCACAAGCTGCCTCACAACCGGCATGACCAGCTCCCACTACAATAACATCATATTCAGGTAACAACTGCGACATATCAAAGTGTTTTAAGCAATTCTAAGCAATGATTTTCATTTTGACGCATCTCTTGCGCGTCATTATCCGATTTATCTTTAAAACCTATTAAATGAAGCACAGAATGAACTATCACTCTATGCAATTCTTCTTCATAGGCCGCACCGAATTCCAAAGCATTGGATTGAACCGTGTCCAGACTTATAAATACATCACCGGAAAGTACTTTCCCTTCCCTGTAATCAAACGTGATTACATCAGTATAGTAATCATGATTCAAATACTTTCTATTCACGTCCAGTATATAATCATCATTACAAAAAATAAAAGAGATAGTACCCAATTTCAATGAATAATCTTCAGCAACAAGTTGAAGCCATTGAGTCACCCTCTCTTTTGAGAAAAAAGCAGGAAATTCACATTCCTCGTTGAAAAAAAAAATCTCACTCATCTAATCCATTCATAAATTGAAAACCATGATCACTTTGGATCCTCCGTCTTCAAATATCAAATCGTCAGAAAGCGTTTTCATCAGGTAAAGTCCTCTCCCGGCATCTTTTTCAATATTATCGGGCAAAGTAGGATCAGGTATATATGAATAATCAAAACCTTCGCCTTCATCCTTTACAGCAACGAACAAACGCTTATCTTCCTCATGAACTATGAATTTCACATGCTTCATAGGATCCAATTTATTACCGTAAAGAATAGCGTTATTTACGGCTTCAATGACGCATAAACTTATTTTGCCAAACACATCCGGTTCAACATTATAAACGTCCGAAAAATAATCGATAAAATTCTCAACTTTAACGATATTGCCAATTTCCGAGGCAATTGAAAATTCCAGTTTGTCCATGCTTTCTACAGTTAATATCTAAAATCTTAGACAAAATCATAAACTAAATAACTCCTATTAATTATTAAACCAAACATACGTAAACGTATCCAAAATACCCCACTAACTACAGTTTAGCGAATGTAAGCAAAATATTTCTAATTATCAACTCCGATAAATATAAAAATTTTATATCCATAATTTACCACGGCGTTAACCACAATTGTGGGTCCATATTATCCTTATCTTTCCATACCTGAAAATTTAGTGTACTGTTTTCCCCGCTACTTGCCAACTTACCAATTTTCTGTTTCACGTTCACGGTGTCGCCCTTCTTTATAAAGATCTCCACCAAATTTGAATATACCGTCAGATAATTTCCATGGCGCACAATAACAACATTATTATCCCCCGGAATAAACATTATTTCAGTTACCACACCTTTGAATACCGCTCTCACATCAGCATTACGCGATGTAGTAATTGTAATTCCCGCGTTATTTAACTTCACCTGTTTAAACACCGGATGTATATTCACCCCGAATTTTTCGGAAACAAACCCTTGTTCAACAGGCCAAGGTAACTTTCCTTTGTTTTTAGCGAAATCGTCGGAAATAAGTTTCTCTTCCGGTGTTAATTTATAGTTAGAATTTTTACTCCCGGACTTTTTCGCTTGAGCAGCAATAAGTTTCTCCAATTCATTTTTAAACCGTTCCCGGTTTTTAATCTCGATATTCAGTTTTCGTAGAATCTCTTTCTCTTTTTTCTTGAGTTCCCCGACGTATTTATTAGCTTGATTCTGTTCCTTGATTAACTCGTTGTTCTGGGCAGATATTTTAGATTGCGTCGCGTTCTTCAACGCCATCAATTCAGTAAGTTGATTATTGATCGAAGTCAACGAATCATTCGTTTGTTTTATTCTCTCTAACTGACGTTTGGAATAATCCTGTACCTGCTCGAAATATTTATATCGTGCATAGGCTTGAGTGAAACTGGAAGAAGAGAATATATATACCAACTTATCGGATGTATTTCTTTTTTTCCAAGTTTCGTAAACCATTTTAGCATAGAAATCCAACATTTGTTGCTTACTCGCTTCCAGATCAGATTTAACGTACTCGTTGCTCGATATTTGTTTCTCTATATATTTAACTTCATTCGTGAGAGATTGGATCATTTCCTTTCCCTTTACAATTTTCTGGTTAATAATCGTAATTTTCTGAATAGTAGCCGATTGATCATTACGAGCGTTATCCAATAATTTGTTCAGGTAAGCAATTTCTTTTTCGGTCTTCGCATTTTTCTTTTTAATCGCCTCTATAGATTGCGTGTAAGCAACCGTAAAGGTGAAGGAAAAGATTAAAATCAATATGACGCGAAAAACATTCATGTTAATACATCCGTTTATATTTGCTCGATATTTTAAAGTTAGATGATACTTCAACATCAAATTCCACACGGCTGAAATCCAGTTGGACTTCCCAGTTGTCATCATCAGTAAAGATATTAAAAACTATCTGTTCAGGAAAAAGTTTCCCTTCAAAATCTTTAATATTCTTGTACTTAACACTCATCCCTACTCTTTCTTCCATATCCTCGATAGACACCAGACAAGGTCTGAAACAATCGGGGTCGATATGTATTTTCTGCAAAATCAAGGAAAACTCTTTGTTTTTCCTCTTTTTTTTGTATAATTTTTTCAACTTTCTGCCAATTGCTTTCTCCTCCAAAGTGTACAAAACATAGTCATTACCGGACTTATCAAATTTGAATCGCTTATTTCTGTCCATTTCGGTAGTACAGGATTCAAAATCAAAGAAACGGTTCGTCAACATTCTCTGGAAACAGTCGTAAGTAAAACCGACATCGAAACGCTCTATAAAATAGTTATAGTCCGATACAAAATACTTTTTATCTCTCGGACTGATAAACTTCACGCTATCGGGAGTCAATAAAATTCGTGCAACCTCGATCCCCATCGGGGCAGTCACCGATACCCAGATAAAACTATCCCTTTGAATACGCATCATAGCTTTCAAACTATGGGATTTCTTTTTCTCCTTTAACGTCAAATCTATTTTCTTGGCATATATAGTATTATAGTCCAATTCGTTGAAATAGACATTTCTAAGTAATTTTCCTTCCGTTATATTCGGTAAATCTCTATTAACTTCAACAACTTTCTTAACAGACTTACACGACACTAATAAGCTCAAAACCAAAATAAAAATAAAACTATTCCTCATGCTCTACCGATAAACCATTCACTATTTTATTTTTCAAATTATCACTAATATCATCACCCAATTCCAATGCTTTTTTCCACATTTTCAATGCTTCCTCCTTATCGCCATTCATGTAAAGAATATCACCGTAATGCTCGTACAATACTCCGCTAGGTTCCTCCGTGTTTTCTATGGCAGAACGCATGTAAAAACGTGCCAAAGAATAATTTTTAAGTTTGAAAAGTACCCAAGCGTAAGTATCCAAGAAAGTAGCGTTATTAGGGTCGGCACTCAACGCCGTTGAAATCATTTTTTCAGCCTGATTCAAACGCTCGTTTCTCAAAGAAAGATAATAACTGTAGTTGTTCAAAGTCATTATATCATTCGGGTTGATAGCTATCGCACTATCAAACATGGAAAAAGCTATTTCTATACTATCTTGCTTGTAATAACATTCTCCCAAATAAGCGTACAATTGAGATTTTATAAAAGATTTATCCGGGGCCAATTCAAGCCCTTTTTGAAGATATCCCGTTGCTTTCGCATAATTTCCTTCCATCAACATGGACAAACTTATCATCATATACGGGAGCGGCTCGTTCGGGAAATAACTCAAACACTCCAACCCTTCACTTTTCATAGCTGCCGTATCACCCAATTGGTTCGATAAAAGCATCAATTCCTCCCAAACCAGATAATTGTTTTTCTCTTTAGAGATAATAAATTCGAGTTCTTTCTTACATTCCTCCAATTTATTTTCTCTCTTTAAAAAATCAGCATTCAAAGTTCTTACACTGAGATCACTCGGATATTTCTCCAATAATAATTGAACATATCTGTAAATATGATCGGTCGATAAACTTAAATCCGCTTGATTAACAAGTAATTTCAATAAATATTGAACTTTCAAGTTGTTGTCTATATTATCATTCGCCAACGCGGGACGAATATACTTTTCCGTGTTCAGAGAATCTTTTTTGGTTCGATAATAATCAGCCAGATAAAATTGAACGAAACCGTTATCGGGATAATCTTTCACAATCCTATTCAAGAGTTGTAATCCTTTTTTCTCCTGATTGTGTGACAAATACAACTCCGCCAATAATCCCAAATAATCAGTATTCTCCGGGTATTTTTTAATCAATTTCATGATCTCGGAAGAAGCTCTCTTCACGTTATCCATTTTGGAATACAATTTGGCTTTTTCTATTATCGCGGGTTCATTTACTCCGAATTGTTTCTCGTATCTATTCAAAACCTCTATCGCTTTCTCCCATTTTTCAGTCGAGGTATAAAGATCAACTTGAATAATATAAAAATCTTCTCTTTCAGGATGTTTGGCGATTAGTTCATCATATACCTTACAGGCTTCTTCAATCATTGATTTTTTCTGCAAGATATTCGCCAACAAAAGATTGTACCAAATATTATCGGGTTCGAGCTGAACCGCTTCACGCATCAACTGAAGAGGAAGGTTTAAATCTTCACCCAAAGAAAGTATACTGGATATTTCGTAACGCACCGCGGCACTCCGGTTATAAATTTTCATGCATTGGTCGAAATAAGTCAAAGACGACTTCAAATCACCCAATATTTTAAACCGGACTCCTTCCATGAAAGCATAGTCAAACTGCACTTTAGCTTCACCTTCTAAAGTTGGTTCAACTGCTTTCTTTTTATCTGCAAATACTTGAATGGCACATAAAAGAAACAGAATAACAAATAACGATTTAACTAATTTGTTCATTCTAAATTGTTTATTTTTTACCCGTGTGACCGAAGCCTCCCTCTCCTCTTTCCGTGTCGTTCAAAGTCTCCACTTCAATCAATTCAGCCTGTTCGACTTTATTAATCACCATTTGGCAAATCCGTTCACCGTCATTGATTTGTGTAACTTCGTGTGATAAATTAACCAAAATAACACCAATCTCTCCTCTGTAATCGGCATCTATCGTTCCCGGCGTATTCAACAAAGTAATCCCTTCGTTTAAAGCCAACCCGCTTCTCGGACGCATTTGAGCCTCGTAGCCCTCGGGCAATTCAATAAATAACCCGGTAGGAATCAATTTTCTTTCCAACGATTTCAACATAACCGGGGCATCCAAATTTGCCCGAATATCCATTCCCGCCGATGATTTTGTCTTGTATTCCGGAAGCGCATGCTTCGACTTATTCACGATCTTTATTTTCATTTCTCTCTATTACTTTGATAGTTAGTTATACAACACCTTATTTGTATAAATCGTGCTAAGATAGCTATTTTTTATGAATTAACTTGTACATAAAATCTTTTGTCAATAAAAAACTCATCTCTCTTTTCACGAAGATATAAACGAAGAGTATAAATAACGGCAAACGAACTAAACAAGTTACCAAATCCCCGTCAAATTTAATCATTCGCCCTGCAAAATAAAACGCCAGACAAATAACGAAATAGAAAAGAATTTTCGGTATATCATAATTAATCTTGTAAAAATGTCTTCCCAGAATAAACGAAAGTATAGTCATTACCAAAAAACAAGTAAACACGGAATAAGCGGAAGCCATAAAACCGATTTTAGGCAAGAAAATAACATTACCGGCAATGGTTATCACGCATCCCGCGATAGCCATGTACGCACCGTATATCGTTTTATCAGTCAATTTATACCACAAGGAAAGCGAATAATACATCCCTTGGAAGAGATTTGCCATGAGAACCCACGGCACGATAGCCAATCCCTCGAAATAAGTCGATTTAACGAAATATTTCAAAAGGTCGAGATTAAACATGACACCCAAGAATATCATCAAACCAAACCCGGTAAAATAGAGTAAAACATCCTCGTACACTTTTTTTGAGTCAGAGTTTCTGGAATAATTAAAAAAGAAAGGTTCAAAAGCGAAACGGAATCCTTGGGTAAATATATACATGATTAAGGCAAGCTTATAGTTTGCCCCGTAGATCCCGGTCATCGCCATGCTGGTAGCTTCATCTTCCAAAAGCTTTGGCATCAATATTTTATCACCTTGCAAATTAATAATTCCCGCTAAACTCACGATTAGAATCGGGTAAGAATACTTCAATATATCTTTCAATAAAGAGAAAGAAAAAACAAACTTAAACTTCAATATATAAGGAAGCAACATAAGCAGCGTTACAACCGAAGCCAACAGGTAAGAGATGAAAACGTAGATAACCCCTCCCTCCGGGTTATAAAAGGGAACATGTATTCCTTGCTTTTCGAGATAAGGACACAATAACAAGAAAAACAAATTCGAACCTACATTGATTCCTATATTCACTAACTTAATGATTCCGAAACGAATAGGACGGCTATCCAAACGGAGCAAAGCGAAAGGCAAAGTAGTAATCACGTCGATAGCCAATGTCACGGCTAATAGAGAGATGTAAATCGGATAATCTTCAACTTCCAATAAAACAGAAAGTTGAGGAAGAAAACAAAAACAAAGAACAAGAAAAAGTATGGAAGTAAAGCTCAAAGAAGTCAATAGAGTGGAGAAAACTCTATCCTTACCGTCTTTCGTGGCGAACCTGAAAAAACCGGTTTCCGTACCATACGTCAACAGCACCATTAAAATAGAAGTGTACGCCATTAGATTGACTACTATCCCGTACTCGTCTGCAATAAATACTCTCGTGTACAAAGGCACCAGCAACCAATTTATAAATCGTCCGATAATTGTCGTGAAACCGTATATCACGGTTTCTCCCATTAGTTTTTTCAGTGGGTTCATATTTTTTCTACTTTTGCTTCAAGTTCATTGAAGTGACAAAAGTAAGAAGTTCTCAACAACAATATCATATATATATTATCTTTTATTTTTTTTAAAAAGAATATGAAGATGATTATAGGCTGTGAGTAATTGTGATAAAATAAATGGATTTCTCTTGTTTTTGTAGTTATTATTTGTTGGTTTGAAGGTTACTCACAATGTATGTATTGATTATGTACTGATAATCAAAATTGTTTTTGAGTTATCCACAATTGTTAGTAATAATGATTCGGAAAAAGTATTTTGTGAAATGATAGAAAACCGATGTTAGTAATTTGTAGAAACAAGCAGGGTTAATTTAAAAAACTATTCTTGGATTTTTGATTTCAATTATTACTTGCTTCTCTTTTCGTGAAATGCAAATGAAGTTATTCTTTTTAGTTCTTTTTTTATTCACAGTTACTAACGGGGATACTAACAAATAAATGTCTATATATTCATATATCGGTTTATAGAATGAACATGTAGGATTTATAGCTGAATATAGTATTACTTCGGTATCACTTCCACATCACTTCCGTGTAAAACGCTATTAGTTCCCTATTAAAGCGCTATTAAAACCCTATATTATAATAGCGTTTTAATAGGATTACAATAGAGTATAAAAAACTTTATATGTACTACTGAACCGGAAGTGATGCCTTATTGCAGATGGATTCACTTGCGTTTTGGGTATAAATACTCCATTTTATACATATCAAATCCTTTAGCCCAATAATCTTTTTTGATTTCTTTTAGTTCAAATCCTTGTTTTTCATAGAATTGATAAGCTACTTGCGAAGTTCTGACGGTTATTTTTTGAACGCTTTTGATGGATTCAAGTTTTTCGATTCTATATTCAAGTAATCTGGTTCCCAGTGATTTTCCTTGGTATTCCGGGTGTAAAATGTCCCAACTGATTTTTCCTATCGTTTTATTCTCGGCAAAATTGATTCCACCGCATCCTACAATTTTTTCATTAAAGAGTAGAACGTAATAGAGTTCTCTTTCATTATCCAAGTAGTTGCTAAAATCATTCTCTTCCTCCGGCGCGAAGTATTCGGGCGTGTTTAACCTGATTAGATTCATCACGGAACTTTTGTCTATTGATTTGTATTCCCGGATTGTAATCGAATTATTCATTGTGTTTTAAGGTTTAACTGATAAAAAAAGGATGTATCTCGAGATACATCCTCCTGTAAGGAATAGTTGATAACGAGCAACTATTTTATTTCATTTTCTCTATCAGGGAAGTGGTGGAGTAACCTTCCACGAAATCTATGGTAACTACTTCTCCCCCTTTGGCTTTCACTATGTCGTACCCGACGATGTCTTCCGGGCGGTAGTCCCCTCCTTTTACCAGTACGTCCGGTTGTACCATTTTTATTAAATCGTAAGGGGTGTCGGTATCGAAGAAGATGACTTGGTCAACGAAAATCAATGAAGCTAACGCTAAAGCCCGGGCATTTTCATCGTTCACGGGACGGGAATCGCCTTTCAATCTTTTTACTGAACTGTCGGTATTTAAACCGATAATGAGTTTAGTTCCTAAAGAAGCGGCTTTTGCCAAGTATTCGATGTGTCCTTTATGCAGGATGTCGAAGCAGCCGTTGGTGAAGACGATTTTGTCGTTTCTGTATCTCCACATACTGATGGTTTTGGAGGCTTCTTCTGGCGTGTGAGCTATTTTTTTCTCTATGTAAGGTAAAAAGTCCATTGGCGTGTCAGATTAGTTTGTTTGTAGCCGTGTCGGGGAATACGAGAACGGGTTTGTGTGATTTGGCTTCTTCGAAATCCATGGAGGCGTAAGAGATGATGATTATCACGTCGCCCACGGCGCATTTGCGTGCAGCCGGTCCGTTCAAGCAGATAATACCCGAGTTTCTTTCACCTTTGATGATATAGGTATCTAATCTCTCGCCGTTGTTGACGTTCACGATTTGAACTTTCTCGTTCTCTATCATGTTGGCGGCTTCCAGAAGAGCCTCGTCAATAGTGATACTACCCACGTACTGGAGGTTGGCTTCAGTAACGGTAACTTTGTGAAGTTTAGATTTTACTACTTCTATAAACATCTTCGTGTCAGTTTGATATACGTTTAAAATACAATATTATCAATCAGTCGGATTTTACCGGCGTATACTGCCACGCAACCGACTTTCACGTTGTTCTCTTTCCAATCCCGGATGGTTTTTAATTCGGTGTCATCCACGATTTCGAAATATTCGACTTCAAGGTAGGGGTTTTTGTTGATTTCTTCCGTTACCCATTGTTTTAATTCATCGACGCTCATTTCGGAAGTTAGTTTAGTGGCTTCTTGAAGAACGGCATGGATGTGAGGTGCGTTTTTCCGGTATTCCGGTTCCAGCAGGGTGTTGCGGGAACTCATGGCAAGCCCGTCTGCCTCGCGGATGATGGGGCAAGGCACGATTTCTAAATTATAGTGCAGTTGTTTTACCATGTTTTTAATCACGGCTACCTGCTGGAAGTCTTTCATCCCGAAATAAGCCCGGTGGGGTTGAACGGCATCGAATAATTTGCTGACGATTTGTCCCACGCCGTTGAAGTGTCCCGGGCGTTTGGCTCCTTCCATGACGCTCTCGACGTACCCGAAATTGAATACCCGGGTATCTTCCTCGGGATACATTTCCTCGACGCTGGGAGCGAACACGTAGTCGCACCCGTTTTTCTCGAGTAAGGCGACATCTTTGTCCAAGGTGCGCGGGTAGCGTTTGAGGTCTTCTTTATCGTTGAATTGCGTGGGATTGACAAACACGCTGACAACAGCCACGTCGTTTCCTTCTTTACATGCTTTTACCAGAGAGATATGTCCCTCGTGAAGTGCACCCATTGTAGGCACGAGTCCCACCGTTTTCCCTTCTTGTTTCAGCTTCTTTATCGTGGTGGTTAATTCCGCTTTCTTTGTAATAATATTCATGATTATAATCTTGAAAATACGGGGTGCAAGTTTACAAACTATTTTCGAGATAATACCATATTGAAAGTTGAAAATTCAAAATGATTACTTAAATAGCGAGTGAATATTAGGGTGTATGGAGGAAAGGGCGTCCAATAATTCCTTGTGGGTAACGCCTTCCCGCATCACGATTAAAACGGTGTCATCGCCCCCGATGGTGCCTAAAACTTCAAAATAGTTCTCGTTGTCGATTAAAACGGTAACGGCTTTGGCATAACCGGGAAGGGTTTTCATGACGGCGATGTTGCCGGAAAAATCGATACTTGAAATGGAATCCGTGACGATAGCCGATGCTTTTTCGTCAGCCTGTTCGTTCTGGATGCTTTCCGGTATGATGTAAATGTAACCTTTGTCCTTGTGAGGTATTTTTGCCACTCTCATGAATTTCAAGTCACGCGACAGGGTGCTTTGAGTTGCTTCCACGCCCAGTTCTTTCAGTCTGAACAATAGTTCTTCCTGTGAACATATTTGCTCGTTCTCGATGAGCTTTCTAATAGATAACAAGCGCTTTGTTTTATTTCTCATAGGTGTTAATATTACGCCCTACAAAACTAATCAAAAATGTTTGATTTTCAATGGATGAATATATTTATGCATAATTATTTATCGAAACACATAAATATTCTTTGTAGTGTCGATTATTAGTTCTATTTTCGCGTATAATTACATATAATCTTTAGTTGATAGAATAAATATGCAGAAATTAAAGAAAGCTCGTCTGGTTCTGGAAGACGGGACGGTTTATGAAGGAACTTCCTTTGGTTACGAGAAATCGGTGTCCGGGGAAGTTGTTTTTTATACGGCAATGACGGGGTATCCCGAGAGTTTGACGGACCCTTCCTACAAGGGGCAAATACTGGTTCCCACTTACCCGATGATAGGGAATTACGGGGTCCCGGTGGATGATGAACGGGACGGAATATCGAAGTTTTTCGAGTCGGACAGGATTCATTGCAAGGCGTTGGTGATTTCCGATTATTCTTCCCGGTACAGTCATTGGAATTCACAAAAAAGCCTCGGAGATTGGTTGAAAGAACAACAGATTCCGGGGCTTTTTGGTATAGATACCCGGGCTTTGACGCGGAAGTTGAGGGATAACGGTGCGATGGTGGGGAAAATTTTGTTTGATGATGAAGATGTGCCTTTCTACGACCCGAATAAGGATAATATCGTGGCTGAGGTTTCTACCAAAAAGATTATGGAGTACGGGAACGGGAAGTATAAAGTGATGTTGGTGGATTGCGGGGTGAAGAATAATATTCTGCGATGTTTATTGAAACGTGACGTGACGGTGAAGCGGGTGCCGTGGAATTACGATTTCACGAGGGAGAAGTATGACGGGCTTTTCCTTTCCAACGGACCCGGTGACCCGGCGATGTGCGTCGAAACTATCGAACATATACGGAAGGCCTTGAAAGGGAATATCCCGATTATGGGAATTTGCCTTGGAAATCAATTGATGGCGAGAGCGGCAGGAGCTTCGACCTATAAATTGAAGTACGGGCATCGAAGCCATAATCAACCGGTGATGAAACCCGGGGGAACGCGTTGTTATATAACTTCACAGAATCACGGGTTTGCCATTGACGAGAAGACTCTTCCGGCAGATTGGGAACCGTTTTTCGTGAACGTGAATGACGGTACGAACGAGGGAATACGGCACAAGAAAAAGCCGTTCTTTTCCGCGCAATTTCACCCGGAAGCGTCGAGCGGTCCGGTAGACACGGAGTTTTTATTCGATGATTTCATCGAGGCGATGAAACAATTGAAAATGGAAAGTTGAAAATTGAAAATGATGAAATTTTTCAATCTAAAATCTAAAATTTAAAATCAATAAATATGAAGAAGGTTTTGCTTCTAGGTTCGGGAGCGTTAAAGATAGGGGAAGCGGGGGAATTTGATTATTCGGGTTCGCAGGCGTTGAAGGCACTACGGGAAGAGGGTATTTATAGCGTGTTGATTAACCCGAATATTGCCACGGTGCAGACTTCCGAGGGAGTGGCGGATAAGATATATTATTTGCCGGTTACTCCCGAATTCGTGGAAGAGGTGATTAAGAAGGAACGTCCGGAAGGGATATTGCTTTCTTTCGGCGGGCAGACGGCATTGAATTGTGGGGTGGAGTTGTACAAATCCGGGGTATTGGAAAAATATAATGTACAGGTGTTGGGGACACCCGTGCAGGCGATTATAGACACGGAAGACAGGGAAATATTTGCCGGAAAACTGGCTGAGATTGACGTGAGAACACCGAGAAGTATTGCCGCCAATAGCATGGAAGAGGCTTTCGCGGCGGTGGATAGGTTGGGATTCCCCGTGATTATCCGGGCTGCCTACACGTTGGGCGGTTTGGGTTCCGGTTTCTGCTCGGATAAAGAGGAGTTGGAACGTCTGGCTTCCAGTGCGTTTTCCTATTCGCCGCAGATTCTCGTGGAAGAGTCTTTGAAAGGCTGGAAAGAGGTGGAATACGAGGTTGTTCGGGATAAGTATGACAATTGCATCACGGTGTGTAATATGGAGAATTTCGACCCTCTTGGAATACACACGGGCGAGAGTATAGTGGTAGCTCCCTCGCAGACGTTGAGTAACAGTGAATACCATAAATTGAGGTCAATCGCTATCAAGATTATCCGTCATATCGGGATAGTGGGAGAGTGTAACGTGCAATATGCCTTGGACCCCCATTCGGAGGATTACAGGGTGATAGAGGTGAACGCGCGTCTTTCCCGTTCCAGCGCTTTGGCTTCTAAGGCTACGGGATACCCGTTGGCATTCGTGGCGGCGAAATTAGGTATGGGCTACGGGTTGCACGAGATTAAAAATTCTGTAACGAAAGTGACCACGGCTTGTTTTGAACCGGCGTTGGATTACGTGGTGTGTAAGATTCCCCGCTGGGATTTGAATAAATTCGAGGGGGTTTCCAAGGTGATAGGTTCCTCGATGAAGAGTGTCGGGGAGATTATGGCTATCGGTAGGACTTTTGAGGAGGCTATCCAGAAAGGGATTCGGATGATTGGGCAAGGGATGCACGGGTTCGTGGGTAATGTGCTTAAATCGAGAGATATAGATGAGGAGTTGGCGAACCCGACGGATGCCAGAATATTCGCCATAGCCGGGGCTTTCGATAAAGGGTACAGCGTGCAGAAGATTCACGATTTGACAAAGATAGACCATTGGTTTTTGCAACGTTTGGAGAATATTCACTTGTTGAAAGAAGAGTTGTCAAAATTGAATGGCGAGGAGGAGATTAGCGCGGATTTATTGCGCGCGGCAAAGCAATACGGGTTTTCCGATTTTCAGATAGGTCGGTTGACGATTAAAAATACACCTCTTTCGCATCACGAGAAGATGTTAAAAGTGAGAGAATACCGTAAAAAACTGGGTATTTTGCCCGTCGTGAAGCAAATAGACACGCTGGCGGGGGAGTATCCTGCCATGACGAACTATCTTTATATCACGTACAATGGCTCTGAAAATGACGTGGCGTACGAGCGTGACGGTCGTTCGGTTATCGTGTTGGGGTCGGGAGCGTATCGTATCGGCAGTAGCGTGGAATTTGACTGGTGCGGGGTGAGTGCCTTGAACACGATTCGGAAAATGGGGTATCGCTCGGTCATGATTAATTACAATCCCGAAACGGTAAGCACGGATTACGATACTTGCGACCGCTTGTATTTCGATGAACTTTCTTTCGAGCGGGTAATGGATATTGTCGAATTGGAGGTGCCGAAGGGAGTGATTGTTTCCACGGGGGGACAGATACCGAATAATTTGGCGATGCGTTTGCACGGGCAGCACGTGAATATACTGGGTACTTCGCCCGAATCGATTGACAGGGCGGAAGACCGTAGGAAGTTCTCGTCCATGTGTGATGAACAGGGAATAGATCAGCCCCGGTGGAGCGAATTGACGAGCATAGAGGATATATACGCTTTCGTGGATAAGGTAGGCTTCCCCGTGTTGATTCGTCCTTCTTACGTGCTCTCGGGGGCTGCCATGAACGTGGTGTCGAATAAAGACGAGTTATTGCATTTCCTTGAGTTGGCGGTGGAAGTATCGAAAGAGCATCCCGTGGTAGTATCCGAGTTTATCGAGCAGGCGAAAGAGGTCGAGATTGACGCCGTGGCACAGGAAGGGGAGGTGAAAGCTTACGCTATCAGTGAACACGTGGAGTTTGCCGGTGTGCATTCCGGTGACGCTACAATCGTGTTTCCCGCCCAGAAATTGTACGTGGAAACGATTCGCCGGATTAAAAAGATTGCCCGGTCGATAGCGAGGGAATTGAATATATCCGGTCCTTTTAATATGCAGTTTCTGGCGAAAGACAATGATATAAAAGTAATCGAGTGTAATTTGCGGGCTTCGAGGAGTTTCCCGTTCGTGTCGAAAGTCTTGAAATATAACTTTATCGATATGGCAACCCGGATTATGCTGGGGGAGAAAGTGGAGGCGTTGAACAAATCGGTTTTCGATTTGGATTACGTGGGAGTGAAGGCTTCTCAATTCTCGTTTGCCCGCCTGTTGAAAGCCGACCCCGTGTTGGGAGTGGATATGGCGTCGACCGGGGAAGTCGGTTGCATCGGAGAGAATTATTACGAGGCAATATTGAAGAGTATGCTTTCCGTGGGACATCGTATCCCGAAGAAAAATATCCTGATTTCCTCGGGTCCCACGCGTTCCAAAGTAGAGTTGTTGAATTCTACCCGAATGCTGATAGAGAAAGGATTCACGATATATTCCACGGAAGGAACGGCTAAATTCTTCAAGGAAAATAATATCGACGTGAATATTCTTTACTGGCCGGATGAGGATAAGGAACCGAATATCATGGAATATTTGCATGACCGTAAGATAGACCTCGTGATTAATATCCCAAAGAATCACACGAAACGGGAGTTGGATAACGGGTATAAAATCCGTCGTGCTGCGGTGGATTATAATATCCCGCTAATCACGAATGCCCGTTTGGCAAGCGCGTTTATCTATGCAATCTGCAAAGTCAATCCTGACGAAATCGCTATCAAGAGTTGGGACGAATACGGGGAAAGCTGAGAGATAAAAACTAAAAGTTGAGTAAATTGCCGATTTAAAGTAGCGTTTTTTGAACAAATTGCTGTTTTGAATCGGCAATTTTGTATTTTTGTAATCACCATTACAAAAAATAGGTGCTTATGAAGAATAAGAAATTGAAAGGGATACTTTATTTATGTGCTATTCTGGTGTTGTTTGCGCTAGGGTTGTTTATCTGGATGAAGACGTCCAAAATAGTGGAGGAAAAGACGTTCACGATAAAAGGGCAACAGGAAGCGATTTTCGAGTATAACACGAAGATAGAATTACCTAAAGCGATACGTGTACATTTTGACGGGAAATTAGATTGTGATGCTATATTGATTATCAAGGAAAACGGGGAAGGAAATGCCATTCGTTTCCGTCGTTCTTTCCCGCTGAAAGCCGGAGAACTCAAAGATTACGATTTCCAGACAACTTGGACACACCCGAGGATGATTATCGAGTTACGTTCTAAAGATTGCGAAGTGAACGATGTGGAAATCCATATCGAAGTCGAAGGGTAACGAGTCAGAAAAGATGAAAGAAAAGGTAAAATAACAGGCAATGAATTGATTTATCCGGATTTTTACCGATATAAGTCCGGATTTTCGTGTATGCTTTTTTGATGTTTTTATGAACTTGGGAATGTGTTACGTTCAGCTCATTCGATATTTCGTCGTAGTTTTTGCCCGCTAATTTCATTTCTACGATTCGCTTTTGCAAGTCGGAAAGGTTATCCATTGCCAGATTCAGTTTTGTGAACAAGTCGTCATACGTGGTGTCATATTCGGAAGTGGTACTGAAAACGAGCGATTCGAAATACTTCAGGTTATTGCGGTCTATCACGTTCTTGTGACGGAGAAAGCTGATACAACGATTTTTAGACATCGCCAGCAGGTATTGTTTCGTGTTTATCTCTTCCGGTATAGTTTGATATTTCTCGAAAAAACAGATAAACACGTCTTGAACCAAATCTTCGGTATCATCTCTATTCATTATATAGTGATAAATGAAGTTATATATGTCACTATAATAGCTTTTGAAGATATGTTCAAATTTCTCCTCGGGCATATTCGGGATTTAAAATTTCTGTTTTTTTCCAAAACCACATCACAAATATATGCGATAAAATTTTTATTTGGACTTGTTGGGGTAAAAATATATTGTTGGAAATAATAAAAAAATATTGGAATAAGGGGGGGCCCATTTTTTCACTTAAGCGTTTTATTATAAAAATCAAGTGGTTTTATGCAAATAGATTGGAGCAAATTATTTTCATATATCAACGGTTTCGCGGACCGGAAGACTATCGAGGAAGTGGAAAGTTGGCGTGAAAAGGATTCCCGGAATGAAGAGTTTTACCGGCGTACCCGGGATTATTATGCGAATAGTCCAACCCGGAACGAATCTTTTTCGGAAGGACAATTGGATATTCTTTACAAGAAGATGTTGAAGAGTAAACGAGGCAGGAAACGGCGTGCGTTGTGGCAAAGGACAACGGTGGCAGCGTCTGTTATTTTGTTGCTTTCGGTAGGTGTTTGGTGGTATTATACCGGGAATATGCACGACGAGAGTAAAGCACATGTTCCCGTTCATGCGGCGGAGGTAATCATTATTACCGAGGGCGGCGATAAGTTTACTGCTAAGCAATTGGATTCCGGTATCGCAAGACAAGTTGCCGATAATAAATTGGAATATTCCGCGCGTGAGAATACGAGTGAAGAGGATGCTGCCCGTGTGGAAAAACAGGCACCGAGGCACACGATAATCGTGCCGCGGGGTAAGACCTTCGAGTTGGTTTTGGCTGATGGGACTTTCGTGTTACTCGGACCTTCCAGCGAGTTGACTTATCCCGTGCAATTTGATTCTTGTTCCACGAGAGAAGTTACTCTTCGGGGAGAGGCTTATTTCGAGGTGACTAAATCATCCAACCGTTTTGCCGTGAACACGGAGCGAATGAAATTGCAGGTGTACGGGACCACGTTTAATGTTTTTGCCCGGGAAAAGATGCCGGTTGAAGCCGTGTTGGTCGAGGGGCGGGTGGGAATCACTCCCGAAAATGGTACCGAAGAAACGATACTCCATCCCGGGGATATGTATTCTATTGACGAAGCGGGAGATATTAAAGTGATGCAGGTGGATTTGGCAGAATACAAGGCAAAACGGAATGGTTATGTCCTTTTCAACGGTAAAACGATAGAACAAATCGTGCGAAGTCTT
This sequence comes from Butyricimonas sp. DFI.6.44, assembly GCF_022132345.1. Taxonomy (NCBI): domain Bacteria; kingdom Pseudomonadati; phylum Bacteroidota; class Bacteroidia; order Bacteroidales; family Odoribacteraceae; genus Butyricimonas; species Butyricimonas sp. DFI.6.44. Next base: position 65,481 of record NZ_JAKNJD010000003.1, read on the forward strand.
GAATTATATTATGATGTTGATTTTGTGCACGAGGGAGTAGTTCCGGATACGCGGGAATACGTGTTCTCGGTGAAACGTACTTCCTCTCTTCGGGAGGTTTTGGACGTGATAGAGTCTGTTGCTGATGTTAAATTCGTAATCGACGGGAAGGAGGTGGAGATTACCCGGAAATAGCATCATGTATAAAGAAAAACAGGATACCCGTTTGCCGACGTGCATCCTGTAGAATAAATTAATGGTTCAGTGTGTATCTCGAAAATCACGAACCGGTTAATTAACTCGATAAATATTTAAAAACAAAGTTATGAAAAAAAGTTTACTATTTCGCAATAGGGGCGGTTCTTTTTGTAAGATATGCTTGTGGGTTTGCCTGCTATTGGGAGTTACGAGCGTGAATGCTCAAGACGTTTTATCTAAAAAAATTACACTTGAATTGAAAGATGCCCCCATTATTGAGGTGTTGTTGGAAATTCAAAAACAAACGGATGTGAATTTCGCTTACGGGAAGACGCAATTGGAACAACTGAAACCCGTTACGCTTAGCGTGAAGCAAATGCCGTTGGAGGAGGTTTTGAAAATCGTGTTGAAAGATACCGGTTTTGAGTATGTTATTCAACAGAATACGGTAGTAATCAAGCGGAAAGGTGCTAAAACGCCTGAAGTAGCAAAAATCACAATCACGGGTAAAGTAACAGATAAGGATAATATTCCTTTGCCGGGAGTTACGATTTTGCTGAAAGGAACAACTTTAGGTATCACGACGGATATGGACGGAAAATACTCGCTCACGATTCCCGGCGTGGAGAATCCGGTTTTAGTTTTTTCATTCATTGGTATGAAAAAAGAGGAAATTGCTGTTGACGGGCGAAAAGTTATTGATGTTGTGCTGCAAGAAGAAAAAACCGAGGTAGAAGAAGTTGTTGTGACCGGTATCTATAACCGTAAGAAAGAAAGTTTTACCGGCTCTTCGCAAACTTATAAAGCGGAAGAATTGAAAGTAGTCGGTAATCAAAACTTATTGCAAAGTTTGAAAACACTGGATCCCGCTTTTGCTATTCTTGAAAATAATCAATACGGTTCCGACCCCAATCGTTTGCCCGACGTGGAAATCCGGGGAAAGAGTAGTATCGTCGGTTTCAAGGAGGAGTTCGGGGAAGATCCTAATCAACCCTTATTTATTCTGGATGGTTTCGAGAGTTCTTTGCGCACAATTATGGACTTGAGTATGGATAGGATAGCTTCCGTTACTATATTGAAGGATGCGGCTTCCACTGCCATATACGGTGCAAAGGCTGCCAACGGGGTTATTGTCGTGGAAACAAAAGTTCCGGAAGCCGGTAAAATAAGATTAACGTATAACGGGAGTTTTGATGTGTCGTTTGCCGATTTGAGCGCTTATAACCTAATGAACGCGGCGGAAAAGTTGGAGTTTGAACGTTTGGCAGGAAATTTTTCTTCAAATGTTGTAACTCATGAAGAAGAGTTACAAATGCGTTATAATCGTTTATTGGCGAACGTGAAGAAAGGTGTTGACACGTATTGGATGTCCGAACCTTTGCGAATAGGTTTGAACCAACGTCATAATTTATACGTGCAAGGAGGTGACCAGCAGATTCGTTTCGGGTTGGGGCTGAATTACACGAATATAGAAGGTGTGATGAAAGAGTCGCGTCGTCAGTTGGTAAGTGGAAACTTGGATTTGTTGTACCGGGTTGGTAAATTGAATTTCCAAAATAAATTAACTCTTGATTTCACGAAGACCACGGACCCGATAGTTCCTTTCTCGGAGTATTCAAGAGCAAACCCGTATTACCCTAAATACAACGAGTTCGGGGGAATAGACAAATGGCTGGAAACACCGGGTGCAGGTGATACTCAAGCTTCAGACGGGGGTATCTACGTGCCGAATCCACTTTGGAATGCTTCATTGAACAGTTATAACGAGGGGGATACTTATGATATGCGCGATAATCTGGATATAGAATATCGTCCTTGGGATTTTTTGTATGTTCGCGGACGTATCGGGGTATGGAAATCAGTATCGACAACAGAAGTTTTTCGTTCACCGGAAGACACGCAATTTGATGAAACAGAGTCATTGAAAAAAGGTTCCTATTCTGATAGCCATTCCGAATCATTCGGGTATGACGGCTCCTTGACAGTAACTTACGGACAACTATTGGCAGATGCGCATCAAATCAATGCTGTTCTCGGGCTTTCTTTTTCGGAAAGCACCAGTGATTCTAAATCTTTTTCCGCGATAGGTTTCCCACGCGGAGATTATACTACACCCGGTTTTGCCAATTCGTACACGGAAAACAGTAAACCCGGTTATAGCGATGCTAAAAAGAGAGCGGTTAATTTTTATTTTAACGGTGGATATTCTTACATGAATCGCTATTTGCTGGATGTCAATTTAAGAGCTGACGGTTCATCTGTATTTGGGTCTAACAAGCGTTTCACCACGACGTGGGCTATCGGGTTGGCATGGAATCTTCATAACGAGGATTTTATAAAGAATAACACGAATTTGTTTTCCATGTTGAAAATCAGAGCTTCTATCGGTAACCCGGGTAACCAGAATTTCGGTTCTTTCAAAACGATTAATACTTACAAGTTTAACAACTGGATGCAGAATAATTTTGGCACGGGTATTTTGGTAGATGCCTTTGGTGACCCGGATTTGGATTGGCAGAAGACATTGGATAAAAATATTGGCGCGGATGTGAGTATGTTCAATAATCGATTCCATGTTACTTTTGATTATTACCACAAATTGACGGATCCTTTATTAGCCTCCATCGGGGTTGCCATGTCCGTGGGAGTCACTTCCCGTTTGGCAAATATCGGAAAGCAAGTTGACAAAGGATTTAACGGAACGATAAAATACTCTTTCATTTATAAGCCTAAAGAGCGTGTAAATCTAACAACGAGTTTGACTTTCCGGAGAAGCAAGGCGTATTATGATGGCATCGAAACGAAATTGGGAAAATACAACAACGAGAATATCGGGAAAAATTTGTCCCGTTATTTTGACGGCGGTAGCCCGACAGCTTTATGGACCGTTCGTTCGGAGGGAATTGACCCTGCCACGGGAAAAGAAATTTTCTTGACAAAAGACGGACGTAGAACATTTACTTACGATTATGAAAATGAAGTACTTGTAGGTGATACTCGTCCGGATTTGGAGGGAGTATTCGGCAATGTCTTGTATTTTAAAGGTCTTTCGGCTAGTATTTATTTCAGGTATAGTTTTGGGGCTGATGCGTTCAACTCTACTTTGTACAACAAGGTGGAAAATATTTCGAGAGAAGGTTTACAAAAGAATCAAGACAAACGCGCGCTGTATGACCGTTGGAAAGAACCGGGGGACAAGGCCAGATTCAAAGGAATCGCCTTGACGGATGTTACCCAAATGTCATCTCGTTTCGTGCAGAAAAATAATTATATCGTGCTGGAGTCCGTTCGATTGGGATACGAATTGCCGTACAATTGGATAAAGAAGACGGGTTTTTCAGGAATGTCGTTAAGTGCCTACATGAATGATATTTGCCGGATTGCTTCTTTGAAAGACGAACGCGGTATTGATTATCCGTTCGCGAGAAGTGTTACGTTTGCTATCTCGGTTAATTTTTAATTTTTGACAATTATGAAAACGAAATTTATATCTGTTTTTCTCCTGTTAGCTGGAATATGTAGTGGATGTTCCGATTGGTTGGATGTAAAACCCAGTGACAGAATATCGGAAAAAACAGCTTTTTCAACTGTTGCCGGTTTTGAAGAAGCGTTAAATGGTATTTATGTTGAATTGAACAACGATAACTTGTACGGTCGAGCACTAACATGTGAATTCGTGGAAATCTTGGCACAGCGTTACGCTATCCCGGAAGAGAATAAGAGTCTCTATTCTTTAGCGAATTACGAGTATGATGGAGCTTATTCCAAGAGTAAAATTGAATCTATTTGGCAAAAGGCTTATAGCTTGATTGCCAATACTAATCTGTTGATAAAGAATTGTGAGGTAAACCGTGCTGTTCTCTCGGACGATTACTATCATTTGTGCCGGGGTGAAGCATTGGCTTTACGCGGAATGTTGCATTTTGATTTATTCCGTTTATTCGGACCGGTTTACGGGGCTTCCTCGGAAACACTTCCTTATTACGAAGAGTTCGTGTTAGATGTAAACCCTTCTTTGCCGAGCGATAAGTTTATGGGTAAGGTGATAGATGATTTACTGAACGCGGAGAAAGAGTTGGAGATTGATCCTATTATTACGCATGGAGTCCAAGGCGATTCAAGAAATGTCTTTTTCCAATATCGTAATTTACGTCTTAATTATTATGCAGTACAGGCTTTGTTAGCCCGGGTTTACATGTATACCGGAAATACGGAGAAAGCGAAAGAATATGCGCTGAAAATTATTGAAATATCGGAAAAGTTATTCCCGTGGGTGGATCCGATGACGATGGGAACTGATGGGACTATTCCCGATAGGATGTTTTCGACCGAGGTATTATTCGCACTGCAAAACTTGAATCGTAATTCAATATTTACCTCTCTGTTTGACGCGCAAAATCTGAAATTGCAATCATCATTACTGATTCCCCGTTTCGATGTTGTAAGACAAGTTTTTCAAAAAGCAGGAGGCTCGGGAGCTGATTACCGGTATAAATATTTTTTGTCTTCCGCTACATTTGACTTTGATGGAGAGAGTTATGCACTTTATGACCGTTATCAAGGGCAAGATTCATTGTACCAGCAAATGATACCTATGTTAAGAACAAGCGAGATGTATATGATTGCCACGGAGGTGACAGAAGATCCCGAGGAAGCAACCGACTATCTTAATACCTTGCGGGTAAACCGGGGATTGCGTGAGATCTCTTCGACACAAGTAGAACAGTCTTTGGAAGCGGAATGGCTTAGGGAGTTATATGGAGAGGGGCAATTGTTTTTCTATTACAAACGGAAAATGAAAACAGAGATTCAATCGGCATACGATCCGTACGGAACGAAAACAATCAATCTGTTGAGATATGTATTACCCATTCCAGACGGGGAAACAAAATATAATTAAAGTTTAAGTTATGAAACGAATTATTTATATGCTTATCCTGTTCATGATCTTTTTTGGAGCATGCGAGGAAAAAATAGATGTATACGAGGGTTCAAGTGGGATTTATTTTGACCCGACGGAAGCCGTGTTGGACACGATTGTGGTGCCATGGGGATTGAAGAATTCAGACATAAAGACGCAAAATATGAATCTGCGAGTGTGCTTGTTGGGAGATGTGGCTGATTATGACCGAAAATTCACGATTCAGGTAATCGCGGATGAACAAGATACTTTGAGTGCCGTGGAGGGCGAAGATTTCCGTCTTCTGCAAAAAGAATACGCGATTCTCGCGGGAAAAGCGGATGCGTTGGTGGAAATCGAGTTGTTGCGGGCTGATGATCTTATCAAACGTCCCCGGCGTTTTACGTTACGACTGGAAGAAACTCCGGAATTGGGATTCCTGTATTCTCGTATGCAAACATTAATTGATACTGCTCAAGTAACTTCACTACGAGCGATAGATTATCAACGTGTCATACACATGGATGAACGTTTTCAAGTCCCCGTGTGGTGGTCGCTTTATGGCGAAAACTTCTTTGGTAAATTCTCAACGAAAAAGGCTATATTTATTTGCGATCAAATGGGGTACGATCGTGAGGATTTTGTTGCTTCTTTCGTGGAAAGCGGTTTGAATGAAGGTAAGTTGAGATTTGCCGCAAGATACTTGCATGAATACCTTCAAGAGCATCCCGAATTGGATGAGGATGGAGAACCGATGACAATGGGACCTGATGCGCAGAAATAATTTTAAATATAGCTAAATAAGAGCGTTATGAAAAGATATTTGTTTTATATATTATTGGGGTGGTGGGCATTTTCCTCCTGTTTCGATGACAAGGGAAATTACGATTATCGCGAGATTAACGAGTTGTCCATTGCCGGAATCGGTAGGGATACGACTTACACGCTGATGGCTTTCGCGGATGTACTTCGTCTGCAACCGGAAATAGCTTCTACTTTAGAAAAGGATGAATCCGAGTACGAGTATGAATGGAAATTGATTCCCAATGGAATAGATATTAATGAAGTGAAAGACGGGGAGGATTTTGTTATCGGTCGAGATAAAAACTTGGAATGGTTAGCCGAGGCGAATGCCGGTACTTATGACGGGTTTTATATCGTGACGGACAAATCAACGGGAGTTGCCTATCGGGAGCGTTTTTCCGTACGTTTGACAACAATGACGAGTGAAGGATGGTTGGTGCTTTGTGACATGGGGGGAGAAGCTCGTCTTGATATGGTAGTCAATAGGGATGAAACAAAGGATATTATTGCCAAGAATATTTGGGCAAACCAAGATTTTTCAGTGGGGAAACCCTTGAAGTTACTTCCTTGCTGGTTCCGTAATAAACATTCTCGTATGTTACTTGTTTCGGAAAAAGGTACTTACGAGATTGATAAATCGGATATGCACGTGGGTGAAGATACTGATTTCAAATGGTTTTTTGGAATTGTTCCGGAAGTGGTAAATCTTCAGATGGCTAAATTCTCGCAACGTTGTACCCAAGGAGAAGACCGTTGGACACTTGTTACAGAAAGCGGGGATGTCTATTCCGAGCTTACCGCTAACGGGGTCGGTTTTTTCGGGTATCCGGTGAATTTTATCAAGGGGGAACGGTTCGAGGCGGCTCCTTTCGTCGGGGTGATGAATCGTTGGATTTATATTGCCGGTGCTTCGGACCCGGTTCCGGTGATGCTATATGATGCCACGAATCGTCAGTTTGTGAATATTAAGCAAAAAGAAACTTATCCCTCCGTGATGGAATTTTCCGGGGATAAAAAGTTTGATGCACGAACCGGGCGGGATTTTGTAGCAGGGGCGAGTACGTATAGTTCGTTGGGCGAAGGGCTCAATTGGGTTGTTTTGAAAGACCCGAACACGAGGAGGCATTACGCTTATGGGATTCTCATGGGATACGACGAGAAAAACGAACAAAGGTTCTATGAGGAGATTAAAGGTCCCGGCTTGGAAAACGCGACTCAATTTGCCTTTAGTAATAACTATAATCATATTTATTATCTCAGTAACAACACGATTTATGCTTTTGACGTTGCTTATCCCGACGAAGAAGCGATACCGGTATTGACATTCCCGGGAGAAAAGATAAAAGTGATAAAATTTGAACCTTTGGTGTCTAATAATTCTTGGGGTGCTACTGATTCATGGCAAAGAAAACGCGCTTGGCGCCTAATCGTGGGGTCCACGGTGGATGGTATGGATGAATCGGAATGTGGTGTCATGCGGACCTACGATACTCCTCAAGATTTGCGGAAAGGCAAGTTTGAACTACATAAAGAACACGATAAACTGGGAAATATTGTGGATATCACGTATAAAGAACCTGATAAAAATTAAATATTGATGAAAATGAATTGGATAGTCTGGTTAGGCAGTATGATTTTGGCTGCCTGCCAACCCTCTCCTCGTTACGTGGTAGAGGGACAGATAACCGGTTACGAGGGGCGAATATTGTTGGTTACCCCGAGAGTGACGGGAACGTGGGATACCTTGGGAAATGTATTGTCGGCTGATGGCACGTTTCTCTTTGAAGGGAGTGTAAAAGAACCGGTTATGGCGGAAATTGTGGCTCCGGACACGAGATTACGAGTGCCAATACTTGTTGAAAATAGCGAGTTTAAAGTGGAAGCGAATATACCGGATGTTTCAACTTATGCCATAGATGGAGGGGGAGTCCTGCAACAGCAACGGAATGAACTGCGGAAAAAAGAGTTGGAGATAAAGGTGCAAAAAGATTCCATGCGGTTAGAATACGAGAAAATTTACGGCAATGATTACTTCGGTAAACTGCAAATACGTGGTTTATTGTCTAAAATGGATGAGCGTTATAATGAAGTTGAAAGTGATTTTGTTCGTCAACACGATAATCTTGTCGGTGCTGCCGTCGTGTACGGACGTATGCAAACTTTTTACAGGGCAAAACGTCTACACGAGAGATATGCTTTGCTGGGTGAAAACGCTCGTAAAACAGTTCCGGGGCTTTTAATGAAGCCGTATGTCGATAAAGAGTCGCGAATCATCGTCGGGGGAACCGCTCCCGATTTCAAAATGGTAACTCCCGAAGGAGATTCGCTTTCCTTGTATGATATAAAAGCAAAAGTAAAAATACTGGATTTTTGGGCTTCTTGGTGTGGACCTTGTCGCGCGGAAAATCCTAATGTCCGGAAAATTTATCGCAAGTATAAAGACGCGGGATTGGAAATCGTAAGTGTATCTTTTGATACCAAAAAAGAGGCATGGATACGAGCGATTCAAGAGGATAAATTAAACTGGATTCATTTGTCTGATTTAAAAGGATGGAGTAGTATAGCTTCCAACCTGTATGAAGTTCACGGCATTCCTTACGTTTTCGTGTTGGATGAAAACAATCGAATTATAGCTGAAAGCCTAAGGGGAGAAGCATTGGAAGAATGTATTGTTGCAGCTTTGAAAGGAACGGAATAGGCTTGTTTCTTTAATAACTATTTGAAAATGTGGAGGGTGTGTTTTGACACACCCTCTCGTCCATAAGGCCTGAAAGTCTGACAATATCAAGATACGGAAAGGTCAAGCACGGGAAAGGGAAAAGATGTTCTCACGTCGGGTTATCGGAGTTCAGTCGTTTCGAAACGGTTGGACAATGACGGAATAACGGTTGAAGAACGAGAGAAGGGGCTGATTGAGGTCTTAACGTGAATTGTAATATCTTTATTGTCTTGCTTAATAATGTTCTAAATCTCGTTGATTTTGCCTAACTTTGTGGTTTAAATGCAAGAGAAATGAGCAACGGGTTATATCCTATCGGTATTCAGAATTTTGAGAGCCTGCGGAAAGACGGGTATCTTTACGTGGACAAAACAAGGTTGATTTATAGGCTGGTAAAATCAGGGCGTTACTATTTTTTGAGTCGTCCGCGTCGGTTCGGGAAAAGTTTGCTTATCTCGACGATTGAGGCTTATTTTCAAGGAAAACGTGAGGTGTTTCATGGTCTTGCCATGGAGGAACTGGAAAAAGAGTGGCTGCAACATCCTATTCTGCATCTTGATTTGAATATCGAGAAGTATGATTCCGTCGAGAGCTTGGGTAATATTCTCAATGATAACTTGACCCGGTGGGAGAACCTTTACGGGAGGGAAGCGTCGGAGGTGTCGTTCTCGTTACGATTCGCCGGGGTTATTCGCCGGGCTCACGAGCGGACGGGGCAACGGGTGGTAATTCTTGTTGACGAGTACGATAAGCCAATGTTGCAGGCCATCAATAACGAAGGGTTGCAACGGGAATTTCGTAATACGTTGAAACCGTTTTATGGGGTTTTGAAAACCATGGACGGGGATATCAAGTTCGCTTTATTGACAGGTGTTACCAAGTTCGGGAAAGTCAGCGTGTTCAGTGACCTCAATAATCTGAATGATATATCCATGGATAACCGGTATGTCGCTATATGCGGGATGACGGGGGAAGAGATTCATCGTTATTTTGAGGCTGATTTGCACGAATTGGCTTCTGCCCAGAACATGACGTACGAGGAGGTATGCGCCCGGTTGAAGGAGTCTTATGACGGGTATCATTTCGTGGAAAATTCCGAGGGAATTTACAATCCCTTTAGCGTGTTGAACACCTTTTACAAGATGAAATTCGGTAGTTACTGGTTTGAAACGGGAACCCCGACTTATCTGGTGGAATTGTTACAGAAGAACCATTATAATTTGGAACAAATGTCCCGGGAGGAAACGAGCGAGGAGGTGCTGAACAGTATCTACGCGGACGAGAGCCCGATTCCCGTGATTTATCAAAGCGGGTATCTCACGATTAAGGATTATGATGAAGAGTTTGGAAATTACATTCTTGGATTCCCGAATCGTGAAGTGGAGGAGGGGTTTGTCAAGTTTTTGATGCCGTTCTACACGAGAATAAATAAAGTGGAATCCCCATTCGAAATTCAACAATTCGTGAAAGAAATCAGAACCGGTAAGCCGGATGCTTTCTTGTGTAGGCTTCAGAGTTTTTTTGCCGATACGCCTTACGAGATTATCCGGGATTTGGAAGTGCATTATCAGAATGTACTTTTCATTGTTTTTCGTTTGGTGGGCTTTTACGTGAAAGTTGAGTATCACACGTCGGAGGGAAGGGTTGATTTGGTGTTGCAGACAGACCGTTATATTTACGTGATGGAGTTCAAGTTGGACGGAACGGCGGCGGAGGCTCTGCGTCAGATAGAGGAGAAGCATTACGCTCGCCCGTTCGAGGCTGATTCCCGGCAGTTGTTCCGGATAGGAATTAATTTTGACAATAAAACTCGAAATATCGGGGAGTGGATAGTGGAATGAAAATAGGTAATAAATATTTAACAGGATGCAGATATTAAAGAAATATTGGAAAGACTTTGTCATTTTTTGGGGATTGTTCGTGATATTCGTGGGAGGAATATTTTTCTTTTTTTACTTGGTTTCCGACGGGAAATTAGGTTTTATGCCCACGTTCGAGGAGTTGGAAAATCCGAATAATAGTTTTGCGACAGAGGTGTATTCTGCTGACGGGAAAATCATCGGGAAATATTTCGAGGGTAGTGAGAACCGTCGTTACATGGAATATAAAGATATTCCCCAGAGCGTGATTGACGCGTTGATAGCCACGGAGGACGTACGTTTCTATGAACATAGCGGTATTGACGTGCGCGGTCTGTTCCGTGTGGCAAAAGGAATGGCGACAGGTAATTCGGCAGCCGGGGGAGGTAGCACGATTACCCAACAGCTGGCAAAGATGTTATTCCCCAGAGAGGCAAACCAGAACTTCATGGAATTGGCAATGCGTAAGTTCCGGGAGTGGGTGATTGCCGTGAAGTTGGAAAAGAGCTACACGAAAGAGGAAATCATCACCATGTATCTCAATAAATTTGACTTTTTAAATTTGGCGGTTGGTATTAACTCCGCGGCAAATATTTATTTCTCCACTTCTCCCGATTCATTGCGGGTAGAGCAATCGGCCATGTTGGTGGGTATGGCGAAAAATCCTTCACTTTTCAATCCCGTGCGCCGACCGGATAAAACGTTGGGGCGCCGGAACGTGGTGTTGAGCCAGATGTTGAAATATGACAAGATTTCCGAAACGGAATACGATTCTTTGAAGAATTTGCCGTTGGGACTGGATTTTCATAAAGAAGACCATAAAGAGGGTATCGCTACTTATTTCCGGGAATATATGCGTTTGTACCTGACAGCTAATAAACCGGAAAAGAAGAATTACAAGTGGAATAAAGATCAATATGCCGTCGATTCGCTGGCATGGGAGAGGGACCCGCTTTACGGGTGGTGTAACAAGAATCTGAAATCCGACGGTTCCCGTTATAATATTTATACCGACGGACTGAAGATTTACACGACTCTGGATTCCCGGATGCAAAAATACGCGGAGGAGGCGGTGACCGAGCATTTAGGGGGAACATTGCAACCGACTTTTATGGCGGAAAGAAAGCATAAAGCGAATCCGCCTTTCTCCAATGACCTGACGAAGGAAGCGATTAATGAAATTTTGAATACTTCTATCCGGCGCACGGAGCGCTATCGCTCCATGAACAAGGCAGGCAAGAGTTTTGCCGAGATCAAGAAAGAGTTCGAAAAACCGATGGCCATGTCTGTTTTCACGTGGAATGGAGTGCGTGACACGACAATGAGTCCGTTGGATTCTCTGAAGCATTATAAATCGTTCTTCCGTGCCGGATTTATGGCAATGGAACCCGCTACCGGACATATCAAGGCGTACGTGGGAGGTCCTAATTATCATTATTTCCAGTATGATATGGTGAGCACGGGTAAACGGCAGATCGGATCTACTATTAAGCCGATTCTTTACACCTTGGCGATGCAGGAGGGATTGGAGCCCTGTCAGAAAGTGTTGAACGTGCAGCAAACTTTCGTGTTGCCGGACGGGACTACATGGACGCCCCGCAATTCGACAAATAAGCGTGAGGGTGAGATGGTTACTTTGAAATGGGGGTTGGCGAACTCGGTAAATAATATTTCCGGTTGGGTATTGAAGCAATTTACCCCGGAGGCAGTGGTACAGATGGCTCATAGAATGGGTATTAACAGTTTTATAGATCCGGTGCCTGCTATATTCTTGGGTTCTTCGGAAGTTTCCGTGAAAGAGATGGTTTCCGCTTTTTCTGTGTACGCGAATAAAGGAGTGTACAATTCGCCGATAATGGTGACCAAGATAGAGGATAAGTATGGTAATTTATTGGCGACGTTCCAGCCCGAATCCCGAGAGGTAATCACGGAGAATACGGCTTATTTGATGGCGAATCTTTTGAAAGGTGTTATTGATGAAGGAACCGGTATCCGGTTGCGCTATCGTTATAAATTTACCAATCCGATCGGTGGGAAGACCGGAACGACACAGAATCACTCCGACGGTTGGTTTATCGGAATCACTCCCGATCTTGCCGGGGGAGTGTGGGTTGGAGCTGAAGACCGTTCCATCCATTTCCAGAACTTGGCGAATGGTCAAGGAGCCAATATGGCTCTCCCGATTTGGGCATTGTTTATGCAAAAAGTATATGCCGATAAATCGCTTGCCGTTCCGCAACGAGATTTCGAAAAACCGAATGGCGTGAATAAAGTCCTTGATTGTGATGATGAGGGTGACGAGGTGGTCACTGAATCCGATTTCGTGGATGAAATTTTTGACTAATACAATTGAAAATTGAAAGTTGAAAATTGAAAATGAAAGAGGAAAATATTGTTGCGGGGAAGTCTTTCCGATTTGCGGTACGGATAGTTAATTTGTACAAGTTTTTATGTGCAGAGCGTAAGGAGTTTGTGTTGTCGAAACAGTTGCTTAGGAGTGGGACGTCGATTGGAGCGTTGATTAGAGAGAGTGAACATGCGCAGTCTAAAGCAGATTTCATTAATAAAGTGAATATAGCTTTAAAAGAGGCCAATGAAACGGAATATTGGCTTCTATTGCTGAAAGAAACAGATTATTTAACCGAGTCAGAGTTTGATTCTATCATAGGGGAGAGCCGTGAATTAATCCGGCTTACAGCAAGTATAGTAAAAACAACAAAATTGAACGTTGAAAACTAATCATTTTCAATTTTCAATTTTCAATTTTCAATTGTTATGGTGAAATCTAAGACCGTTTACGTTTGTCAGAATTGCGGGGCGAAAGAATCCAAGTGGGTAGGGAAATGTGCCACTTGTGGGGAGTGGAATAGTTTTGTGGAGGAAGTGGAAGTTGCCGTGAAGGGGAAACGGGCGGCTTCTATTATCGGGAATAGTTCTTCCCGCCCGTTGAGGTTATCGGAGGTGAAAACCAATGCCGACGAACGGATGGATACGGGCGACGGGGAATTGAACCGGGTGTTGGGAGGCGGAATTGTACCGGGCTCTATGATCTTGTTGGGCGGAGAGCCGGGCATCGGGAAATCCACTCTTATCTTGCAATTTGCCTTGCGTAATCATAACGGGAAAGTGCTTTACGTGTCGGGGGAGGAAAGTGTATCCCAGATCAAGATGCGGGCACAACGTTTGGGTGCGGAGAATGATGATTGTTTGTTTCTTTCCGGCAATTCACTGGAAGCGGTGCTGGAACATTCCCGTGCACTGGAACCTAAACTGTTGATTATCGATTCCATTCAGACGTTGTCTACCGAAACGGTGGATGCTATCCCGGGAAGTCTTTCACAAATACGGGAATGCACGAATGTATTGTTGCGTTTCTCCAAAGAAAATACTATTACCACTATATTGATTGGGCATATCACGAAAGACGGTCAACTGGCTGGTCCCAAGATTTTGGAACATATGGTGGATACCGTGTTACAATTCGAGGGTGATCAACAACACATGTATCGTATCCTGCGTTCCATGAAGAACCGTTTCGGTTCGACGTCCGAGATCGGGATATACGAGATGCTGCAATCCGGTTTACGTCAGGTAGCAAATCCTTCCGAGTTGCTCCTTTCCAATCATGACCAGAATTTAAGCGGGGTGGCTGTTGCCGCCACGATGGAAGGCGTCAGAACGATTTTGTTGGAAGTGCAGGCATTGGTAAGCACGGCTGCTTACGGGACGCCCCAGAGGTCCGCGACGGGCTTTGACACCCGTCGTTTGAATATGTTGTTGGCGGTACTCGAAAAGCGGGTAGGATTTCGTTTGGCGGCAAAGGATGTTTTTCTGAATATCGCGGGAGGTATTCGGGTGAGTGACCCTGCCTTGGATCTCGGCGTGGTTATGGCTGTACTTTCCTCGAATATTGACGCCCCGATACCGTCGGACACGGTATTTGCCGGGGAAGTCGGGCTTTCGGGTGAAATACGTGCCGTCAGTCGTATCGAGCAACGAGTATTGGAAGCCGAGAAACTGGGGTTTCAACAGATATTCGTGCCGTCGGGAAATAAAAAGGCGCTTGTCAAAACTCCGGCACATATAAACGTGAAATTCGTGTCCCGAATAGGAGATATTTGCAGGGATTTGTTCGGAAATTAGTAGGTTAAACCGAAAGCCCACAATGGAATGATATTTTTATACCCGTATTCGATATCGTCTTTCACGATGTAAGCGTTTTCTATGCCCTCGATCTGTTTTTGATTTTTGTTTTTTCCCCCGACTTCAAAGGTATATTTTCCTATAGAGAAATCTGCCGCGGAGGATGTTACGACTTCTCGTGTTGTTCGCATCAAGGAAAAGAATACGGTTTCACGTATGTTTCCGATGTCAGGGGTATTATCCGTGATGGCGTATGCGAGATTTGTGTTATTTAGATATACCTTGTCCACTTTACCAAGTAGTTTTATCCCTTTTGTATCAGTGCGTAATTGGTTAATAATTCCCGCTTTTTCGAGGTAGAACATTAAGTCGGGTACCGCATTGCGATTTATATCTAAATCCCGTGATAATTTCGAGAAATTTGGTTTGAAAGGAACGCTTTGAGCGATTATATACAACATTTTTTTCAATTTCTGTGCGGTTGCAACATTCATTTGTGCGAAAATCGGAATATCATTTTCGAGTGTTTGGTTCAAGACACTTCTTAAACGTGCGTGGTAACCGTCTTCGTTGAAAAACGGATAGAAACCGTGTTGCAGGTATTCTTTGAATAATGGCAAAGGACGTTCCTTTTCGTGAGGAAATGGTATCTTGTTGGATAAAATTTCTTCAAGTGAAAGCACGGGTAATTCGATATTCCTGGCAATAACGAGAAATTCTCTAAAAGATAACCCTGTCATGCGATATTCTAACTTGCGGCGACTGAGATCCGCCCCTCCTTGTTCTAAATCGAGTATAGAGGAGCCGGTGTACACTACTTTTAAACCGGGGAGTAGGTCGTATATGTTTTTTATTTCCCTAGACCATCCCGGATATTTGTGAATTTCGTCAATATAAAGTTTTTTTCCCCCGTTTTGGTAAAATTGTAAAGCGAGATCGACGAACGTGTGAGTGGAAAAATAGAGATCATCAGCTGTAACAAAAAGTGTTTCGTCAATATTATCGTGGAGTTTAATGTGCTGTAGCAGTAAGGTTGTTTTGCCTACACCTCTTGCCCCTAATATAGCAATCAGGCGGCTATCCCATGAAATTTGGTCATGCAGATAACGGACAAAACTCGTGGTCGTGTTATCTAAGAGTAATTTAAAAGTTCTATATAATGTATTCATAGTTTATTGTTTATCAAATTATTATTGCAAATGTATGAAAATTGCACGATAAATCTTGCAGTTTTACCTATTTTTTGCTTGTTTCATCTTGCAATTTGAGAAAATATGCTATAAGTTATTGTAAATTATATATTTACGTAGGATGATGACCGCTTCCCGCCGTTTATTATAGACGGTTTGGAGAGCGATACCCAGTTTTGATGCAATCTCTTCCGGTTTCCAACCTTCGAGATACATACGAATCACTGTGGCGTAATCTTCGGGCAGGATTTGAAGGGAATCGTACAGGGTTTTGTACAGCTCCACACGTTCCATATCGTCCGAAAATTCATATTCTACTTTGCACTCCAATTCGAAACGTTGCTGGTGTCCCAAATGTTTTAATTTATTCTTGTATGCGTTTTTCAGGGCGATAAAACAGAATGTCTTAATGTATGCCAGCGTGGGAAATTGAACAGAACTCCGTTTCCATATATCGGCCATGACATCTTGGATAATATCTTCGGACGGGATGTTGAGAGGTTCAAACAGACGAGTTGCGTATAGATATAGTTCCCTGTATATCATACGATAAACAACGCCGAATGCATGGGCATTCCGTTGGTTGAACGATTTCAAAAGTGCATCATCCGACTCGTCTGAGTGAAGTGTCATATTCCTTCAATTTTTGCAAAAATAATATTATTTCGCAAGATGTAATAATTTATCCGCCAATCTTATCACCATTTTATCGTGAAATTCTTGCAATTTTGAAAAAAAATGTAGTTTCTCTCGGTAGTTTTTCCGGTTTCGGTTTATATATGGGTAAAAGCATAAGATATGAAAACAAAAAGAGATATAGACGAATTGATTGATACGATAAAAATACCCTCGGACCGAGAGGTTGAGGCGGCTGTGCGTCGCTTCGAGCAAAGGCTTCGCCGGATGAAGCGTCGTCGTCAAATAATATGGGCTACAAGTTCTGCAGCGGCTGTGATATTATTCGGTATCATTTTCACATTGTTGTGGACAGAGGAACACAAGAGCGTTGAACCTGTGAAAGTTGCCAAGACCGTGAAAGTCGAAAACAAAGTCGTAGTTCCCACGTTGATTCTTGCCGGGGGAAACAGCGTGAACCTGAAACAAGAGAATGTAGAAAAGACAATTCACGAATCGAATATTCGAGTAGAGGAGAATCATATCGTTTATGATTCTGTCGTGAACAATACTCGGGAGATCGAGTACAACACGCTTGTGATTCCTGCCGGGTACACTTATAATGTTACGCTTGCCGATGGTACTCGGGTAACGCTTAATGCTGGAAGCCGCTTGAAATACCCGGTTGAGTTCGTCGGGGACAGACGGGAGGTAGAGTTGTTCGGGGAAGCGTATTTCGATGTGACCAAATCGGAAAAGCCCTTCGAGGTAAGTGTTTCTGATTCTAAAATCCGGGTTTACGGGACTCAATTCAATGTGAAGACCTCCCGTGAAAATACCGTAGAAACGGTATTGGTGGAGGGAAAAATCGGATTCCGGTCACCCGGTCGGGAGGAAGTGAAAGTTGTTCCCGGTGAACAGGTATCGTATAACGCAACTTCCGGGAATGTCGATGTTAGGCAGGTGGATACACGTTATGCTACTGCATGGATGGATGGTGTGTTCAAGTATCAGGATAAAAAGTTGAATCTTGTACTGGAGGATATTTCTGCTTGGTATGGGATTGATTTTGAGCCACAAATTGACATTACGATGATTGAGGTTACAATGAATTTGAACAAAAAAACTCCGATTGAAGAAGTTATCTCATTTATCGAGTTGATGACAAATTGTAAATTCATAAAAGAAAGGGGGTATTATACTATAAGAAAATAACCAGACTTATAAAAAGATATCCCGCTAGGCGGGATAATCTTTAAAACAAAATCGCGATCTTATAAAATTGGACCTTTATTGATCGTGACATTGATGCAGTAAATGATATTTACTTTTAAAATAAATTAGTACTACAAATTTATGCAAAAAAAATCAAGGGTGATATACTTATCGCTAAAAAAAAGCATGTTAGGCATATTTTTGATGCTTGTAACACTCAATGTTATTCCATTGAGTATGTATGGATCAACAGGTTGTATATTGGATGATATTCAAAAAAAGGTGACGATTTCGATGAAGAATGTTACTCTAGAAAAAATTCTTGCGGAGATTAATCGGCAGACAGGCATTGATTACGGGTTTCAAAGTAATGGAGATGTTGATAAAGAGAAACAATTTACCTTGTTCGTGAAAGATGCTACGGTTGAGGATGCATTGAAAAAATTATTGGAAGATAGTCCATATGATTATGTCTTTAAAGAGAATAAGATAGTTATTGTCGTGAAGAAAACGACGGCTAGCAAAGTAAATTTGATAGAAGTAGTTGGTAAAATTTCGGACGAGAAAGGGGACCCTATTCCCGGGGCTACCGTGGTAGTTTATGGCACAACGCAGGGAGTGGCTTCTGATGCGGAAGGTCGGTATTCGGTGAGAATGAGTTCGGATGGAGTATTGCAGATTTCTTTTATCGGCTATAAGACGGAAATTGTTCCGGTAAAAGGAAAAACGAGAGTAAATGTAACATTGAAACCTACGGCGGAGAATTTGGAAGAGGTTGCTGTTGTTGCTTTCGGGACCCAGAAGAAAGAGAGTGTCGTATCGGCAATCACGACAGTACGTCCTATGGATTTGAAATCATCCAATAGTGATTTGACTTCCAGTTTTGCCGGGAAAATTGCCGGTGTGATAGGTTGGCAGACGGGAGGTATTCCGGGTGCTTTGACCGAAGATGAGATGAATACGAAGTTCTATATTCGTGGTATCACTTCTTTTCAGACAAACGCAAATATTGATCCTTTAATTCTTTTGGATGGGGTAGAAACTTCAAAATTGGATTTGGCTCGTTTGGCTCCCGAGGATATCGAGAGTTTTAGCGTGATGAAAGATGCTTCGGCGACGGCCATGTATGGCGCACGCGGTGCGAATGGTGTGATTTTGGTGACAACCAAAAAAGGAGAAGAGGGAAGCGTGTATGCATCAGTTCGTTATGAAACAGTTTTCTCTATGCCGACACGAGAAATAGATGTAGTAGATCCTATTACTTACATGAAAATGTACAATCAGGCACTTGTGGGACGTTCTTCGTTGGCTACTCCGAAATATAGCGAAGAATATATTAATCGTACAATTTCCGGTAAGTATCCCTCGTGGTTATATCCACAAAATGATTGGTACAATATGATGTTTAAAGATTATAACGTGAATCATCGTATGGGTTTAAATATTCGTGGAGGATCAAAAGTGATACAATATTATGCATCAGTGAATTATAATATAGATCGAGGGATGTTAAAAACCGATAAGTTGAATGATTTCGATTGTAATATCAAGAATAACCAAACATCATTTCGTGCTAATTTGAATATAGACTTGAAAGCAGGTATAAAATTGGTGGTGAATACGTCTACGACATTAGATAAGTATCACGGACCGTTGGAAAGTATGAATACGGCTTATTATTATGCGTTTAATGCTTCTCCTGTTGATTTCGCTCCGCTTTATCCCGGCGATGACAGGTATGGTTGGCCTCATCTGCGTTTTGGAACGACTGCTGCCAAACAGACAAACCCGTATATGTTGTTGCAACAAGGATATTTGGAGCGTACACGTTATTCTACGATTAATAAAGCGGAATATATTCAAAATTTGGGTTCTTTGATTAGGGGGCTTGAGTTTAGGGCGAGTGTTGCTATGGTGCAGACAGGGTATTATACTACGGGTTTCACGACGGAGCCTTTTCAATATGCTTTGGCAAGTTATGATTTTGAAACAGGAAAGCATACTTTGCAGGATTTAAGTGGTGAATATGCTGATAGAACGTTGAAAATAGCTGTGAATAAAATAGGAAAACCTATGGTAACGGGTTCTACGACGGAAACGCGTGTTACTTATGAAGGTCGATTATTGCATACTGCAGCATGGAAAGAACATCAAACATCATTGACAGCCGTATTTCAAGCAATGGAAAAAACCTATACCCCGATTGAGAAGGTTTTAGAGGGAATGCCTCAAAGAAATCTGACGTTTTCTATGAGGGGTAGTTACGGGTATAAAGATCGTTATTTTATCGAGGGTAGTTTTGGATACAATGGTTCGGAACGTTTTGCGGAGAAGAATAGAATGGGATTCTTTCCGGCAGCGGGCTTGGCTTGGCTTGTCTCTAGCGAACCTTTTATGATGTCAACTTCCCGATGGCTGGAATTTTTGAAACTTCGCTTGTCGTGGGGTAAAGTGGGAAATGATGGTATTATCACTGAACCTCGTTTTGTGTTTATGCCGGAAATAGAGATATCGGCGGCAGCTCGCCCAAGACCATTTGCGTCACAATTCAACAGACCGAGAATTAGAGCTTACGCAAATGAAGGTATTCAATGGGAGATTGCCGAACAGGTGAATTTAGGCTTGGAAACCAAGTGGTTCAAAGGAATATTTGAATTTACAGTGGATGCTTATCAAGAGGTGCGCCATAATATTCTCTCTTATCGCACGACGATACCCTCGTCCGTGGGTATCGAGTATACGCCATTAGATAATATCGGTAAAGCTCGTTCTCGTGGTATTGATTTTTCTGGTAAGATACAACATTCTTTTAATCCTGATTTATGGATAATTTTGAATGGAACGCTGACTTACAACAAAACAATTTACAAGGAAATAGAAGAAGCCACAGATAAACCTTCGTGGCAACGTAAAATAGGTAAAGAGCTTTCTCAACAAGTGGGATATATCGCCGAAGGCTTGTTTCGCGATGAAGCTGAGATTGCTAACTCTCCTGTTCAAGGGGGGGACGTGATGCCCGGGGATATTCGATACAGAGATATTAATAACGACGGAAAGATTGATGTGAATGATGCTACTTTTATCGGATTTCCGGAAACACCAAGATTGATATACGGTTTTTCAGGATTTATAAATTACAAGAACTTTGAATTTAGTTTTGCTTTTCAAGGTTCGGGGAAACGTTCTTTTTTCATGAATCCCAAGGAAATCTCACCTTTTGACGGGGATCATGCCATGTTGAAAGCGATTTATAATGATCACTGGTCGGAAGATAACATGACCAATAAATCATTCTGGCCACGTTTGTCGACATATAATATTGTTCAACACAATCCGCAAGAAGACTGGTATAATGAAAATAATGCAGAAGTTCGCAAGAGTACTTATTTTATGCGAGAATGCCGTTTCTTGCGTTGTACATCATTGGAGTTGGCTTATAATATGCCAAGGAAGTTGATGAATAAGTGGAGATTGCAAAACTTGAAATTTTTTGTTCGGGCTAATAATCCTTTCTTGATTTCTAATTTTAAAGTATGGGATGTCGAATTGGGAGAAAGCGGATTCAATTACCCGATTCAAAAGACTTATACACTAGGATTCAATTTTAGCTTTTAATTTAATATGCGCTGATTATGAGATATTTTATATGTATATTTATTATCTTCCCCTTGCTTTTCTCGGGATGCGATTATCTTGATACCGTACCTGAAAATGATATAGAGACGATAGAAACTATTTTTGAGAAAAGAGAAAAAGTAGAAGATTGGATGGATGCCTGCCATCTTTATTTAACGGATGTATTAACGAATCTTGCTAGTAATCCAGCCTACACGGGAGCGGATGAGGTTGTTGCCGGAGAGTATGCTCGCCAATACTTTATTAGAAGTGGTTCGTCTCAGGAATGGAATGGTCTGCTTATAGGAGATGGGTTGCAAATGGCACAATACCCGTATGGTAATGTTTGGAAAAATGATGTGTTTTACGCGGGGATTCGGTATTGTAATATTTTTCTGGATCATATCGGGGGGACATACAATCTGGAAGATTGGGAAAGAAAACTATGGACGGCTGAAATTAAAGCCTTGAAAGCACACTTCTATTTTGAATTGATGCGTTATTACGGACCGTTTATTCTTGTTCCCGAGAATATAGAGGCTTATTCGGAAACGGCTGTAATGCAACAACCTAGAGCTTCAATTGATGAATGCGTGGAAGCTACGGTCGCTTTGTTGAATGAAGCGATTCGTGATTTACCGCACATGGAACAGAAAGCACAAGGTCGTTGGGCATTTCATAATAAGGAGTCTGCGGCAACATTGAAAGCTCAGGTTTTGTTATATGCAGCTTCTCCGCTTTTTAACGGCAATTCGATGTTTGCTAATTTCACGAATAAGAAAGGGGAACGATTATTTCCTGCCTATGATAAAGAGAAGTGGAGACGGGCGGCAGAAGCGGCAGATAGCGCTATATTAATTTGTCGACAAGGGGGAAAATCTTTGATTTTTGAGAATGTGGATAAAGGGACTAAATTGTTGGGTACGATGTCTAATATCGAGAAATCCACGTTGGCAGAGAATTTCGTGAATAGAGAGGCTATATTTATGCTTCATGCATCGAGCGTGAGGAATGCACTTTGGTGCAAATGGACGTTACCTTACGTGAAGAGCAATGATACGGAATATTATCACAGGGAAGCGATGGGGTGTATCGCCCCGAGTATGAAGATGGTTGAGATGTATTATACAGAGCATGGACTTCCGATTGAAGTAGATGTTCAGTGGGATTATACTTCCCGTTATCAATTGGGGAAAGAAACAAGCCCGTTGTATAAAAACGTTGTATCCTTAAACACGAGCACGGTCTTGGGATTACATCTTCGTAGGGAACCTCGTTTTTACGCTCATATCGCGGCAGATCGTTGTTATTGGCAACGTGGAACGACAATTACGGATGATATGATTGTGAAAGTCTATCGCGGTGAACGATACGGGTCACAAGCTGCAATGATCAATAATTCGACTCCGCAAAATTTGACGGGTTATTACATGAAAAAAGGAACTTATTCGGAAATCAAAAATCGTGATTACGAGAATGTTTTCGGACGGGAGGAAGGTATAATTATTATGCGTTTGGCAGAACTCTATTTGATGAAAGCTGAAGCGTGGAATGAATACGAGGGACCGCTAGTAGATTATACGCATGTATATGAACCACTGAACCTCGTCCGCGAGCGGGCTGGAATTTTAGACGTGGAAACAGCTTGGTTGAATTATTCCAAAATCCCGGATAAAGTGAGAAATCAGGTAGGAATGCGAGAGATTATTCAACGAGAATGGAATATCGAGTTTGCATTTGAAGGGCGTCGTTTTTGGAATTTACGCCGTTGGTTGAAAGCTGCCGATGAATTGAATGGACCACAATACGGATGGAATATCTTGGGTCAAACGGCTCAACAGTTCTATAATAACTACGGGGGACCGGTGGTCGTGTGGGATAAACGAAAATTTGTCGCTCCTAGGGATTACCTTTTCCCGATAGGTAGCGAGGAAGTTTTGATTTCTAGTTGCGTGCAGAATCCGGGTTGGTAAGTGAGTCTGAAATTTGGAATTTAAAATATAGGATTTTATGAAGAATATATTATTCGCGTTGTTATTGATTTTAGGTTTTTGGGGATGTCAAGACGAAGAGCACGTTTTTGATATCTCGATGACTCGGGAAGATTTTACGTTTCAGCCTATGGCGGGAGGGGCAATCATGCGTTATAAATTGCCCCGGGATAAAGATGTCCTTTCTATTCGGGTGCGGTATCAGGATGCCTTGGGGAAAGAAATTCTTCGCACGGGGAGTTATGCGTGTGATTCTTTGATGTTAATTGGTTTCAATGAGGCGCAAAAAGGCGTGCCGGCAACAGTTACTATTTGCGATCGTAATAATGTAGAGTCTGCACCAGTAGAAGTTTCCTTTGACACGGAAGATTCCGGACCGGTGGCTTTCTTCAATCACTTGGAAGTGAAACCGGGGTGGAACGGTTTTATGATAACGTACGATGCACCTGAAAGGGCAAGGGGGATTGCACACGTGTTTTACGTGGGGAAAGATCCGAAGACTCAGCAACCGGATACATTGTTATTAAGTAGTTTCGCGATAAACGAGGGGGCTGATACGTTGGCATTCTCTTTGAAACAATCAGGAAAAACAAATCAGGTTGTTATTCGCACAGAAGATTTCCGGGGATATATGGTGAAGCAAAAAATCTGGAAAGAAGTGGAAGCGTATAACACGGAAAAATTGGAAGCCTCGAAATTTAAGTTTGAAGATCCAGAGAATCTTTCTCAGGAGGATTCCGATCTTAAATTAGGTTACAAGTATTTATTTGATGGTGACACGAAAGGTTTGAATTGTTTGAATACAAATGATCAAATTTTTAATACTTATTTAGCGGGACCGGGAGCTGTTGGGGTGCCGTTATTTGTTTTGGATTTAGAAGAACCCCGAATGATTGCTTCCGTTAATTTGTATGCGTTGTTATATGTTCAGAAGATGTTTCCATGGGGAGATAAAATATGGCGAAACGGGACGTTGATGGATATGCTCCCATGTAAGGTATCTGTTTACGTGTCGAATGATAAAGATGATGAGTCTTCTTGGAAGCGAATGGCTTTTTTTGAAGAAAATAAAGACATGACGGTTTCTTCTAGATGGTGTGCCCGAGCTTATGGGATTTTATATTCCAATATACTTAATGAACCGGAAGAGATTGAAGCTGCAGAACCCTGTTGCATAGAAATGAATCTTCCCGCAACGGGAATTGCGTATCAATACGTAAAGGTTGTTGTAGATGAGTTGTTTAATTGTTATGAAGGTTATCCTTTCGGGTTAAATACAGGACAATATGTAACCCTTCATGAAGTTGAGATTTATACGAGTAAAGATTAAATTATGATGACAAAGAAATATTTATGGCTACTTTTCTTGATTTTGACGATTGTAGCATGTGAAGATTTAGAAGATACCTATAGTGATTACGTGGGGGATGGGACAATCCGGTATGTAGGAATATGCACGGATGTTACGGTTTCTCCCGGGTGGAAAAGGTTGATTGTGAAATGGAAAAATACACCGGATTTACTTGTAGATAAAATCAAGATAACTTGGAGAAAAGACGAATTCCGGGATTCGGTATTGTTAGAACCTAATCAAACGGAATACAACATTACCGGACTTGAAGAGGGAAGTTACGAGATTTTAGTGTACGGCGTTGATCAAGAAGGCAATCATTCTTTGGCAACACCTTTACTCGGTCGTCCTTATACTTCGACACACGAGACAATACTTTCTTTTACCCGGTTAATCGCTAAACATTATTTTTTGAAGGACCGCTTGGTGCTTTTTTTCTCCGGGTGGTCTGATCTTGTGGAATTGGCGACATTGAGCTATTACGTGGGTGATGAGCAGAAACCAAGAACTTTACCATTGAATGCCGAGTTGATTGCTCGCAAATATTACTTGCTTGAAGATAAAATAAATCCGACCAAACCGGTGATTTTAAAAAGAACGGGGCGAGTGGAAGGATGTGAAGATTTGATAGTGTTTGACCCGTATGAATTATCGCACGAGAAATTATACACGAGTGATTTCAAACAATTGATGAGAGAGCAATACGGGGTATCCGAGGTAAGCGAAGAACTTGCAAATAAGTTGAAAGTATTGGAGATTGATTACACAATAACTTCTTTTGAGGATATCTTGAATTTGTCGAATTTGGAAACGTTGGTGTTAGGTAAAAATCGTTACCAAAAAGCGGAGTATTTATCTTCTACGAGTAAGGATAGTGAATTATACGAGGTTGAGGCGAGTCTTTTCGCTTTAAACGTGGCACACGAGATATATGGTTTGAATGTGGAACGTTATAATAAACATTTTTTACCGGAAGTATCGTTACCTTATATGCAAGAGATGGGTAATCCCGTTCTTCCCGAATTTACGTGTTTGAATACAAGCGATTGGGAGATTACTTGTACTCCGAAAGATGGTGATGTTTGGAACTCTCATCCAGAGTATCTTTTTGATGGAAATTTTCAAAATTGGTGGCAACCGGAATATTTGTATGGGGCCCGAACACATGAAATTGTTGTGGATATGAAAACGAGTAATGTTTTGCATGGAGTAAAAATTGCCCAAAAAGATTTTAATCCCGAGAATGATGAAATGAGTAATAATTTATTACCCTCGATGATTAAAGTTCAGATTTCCGATGATAAGGCTTCTTGGAAGAATGTTACTTATGTAGAAGAAAATACGCTAGGAACCACAGCTGGCGAAATTACGATTATTAAATTTCCGTCAGAGCAAAATGCCAGATATTTGAAATTTGTTGTTTATGACCAAGTCTATGGTTCCAGTTTTTGCGTGTCTTTGGCCGAGATCGGAGTATTTTGACTTGAAAATATATAAATAGTTGTTTTTTTATAAATGGTGCATGCGAGGGGGAAGTCCGTTTTTCACGACTTTCCCTTCTTTGCGTGGTTATTATTTGCGCCCGTCGGTGATTTTTTCATGAGGCATAAATTTAATTGTCAATGAAAACAGATTTATCGGGTGCAAGTGCACCTTTGAGGGTGTCACCGCTGGTGGCAGATGGCTTGCTTATTCGTCAAGACGAGTATTACAAGAAATATTTTTATGCCGAAATCCTTTGGATAGAGGCATCGGGTAATTATTGTTATTTTCATTTTAAAGATAAATCCCGGATTACCGTGGCGTGCCGTTTGGGTAGCGTGGAGCGGCAATTGCCGGACGCCTATCTTGTTCGGGTACACCGTGGTTTTATCCTGAACCTGCGTTATGTCGACACGTGGGCGGGCAACTCCTTGCGAGCCGGGGAGAAATGGTTCCCGCTGGGGGACTATTACCGGAAAAACGTGTTGGCTTGTTTTAATATACTGGATACTTCCCGGGAAAACCCGAAAACGGGGAACGGGGAGTAATCGTGTAATTTAATATTCACCGGTCTCGTGGATAGATTTATCGACGGGTGCCGGTGAATATGTTTCAGGTGTTAACACGATACACGAGGTTGGGGAAATCCGATGAATATCCCGTGAAGACGGGGTGTAATCCCGGTGAAGACAGGGAACAAATTCCTTTTAAACTCCTTTCAAACTCCTTTCAAACTCGTTCGGGAAGGTTTTTGAAAAGAGTTTGATGAAAAGGGGAAAGGAATGCGCTAGTTTACTTGTTATTTGTTGTACCGCCATTACCTCCTGGAGATTATTACTCTCGATTTGCCCCTTTGAATACTTCTACCGCTTCGGGATTATCCACGAAGTTTATCTCGATGAAACTCTTGAACGACTTGCCAAACTCTCGAATGGAAAAAGTCTTGCCAATCTGACGGGCTCCCGTGATAAGCAGTGCGTTACGATTAGTGCTATAATAGTCTCGAATATAATTGTCAATCTTCCTTTTTAGCATGTCTTTCCGTTTTTATAATCAAAAAAGAGGTAAGTTTTCCATTTTTCCAATACAAATATATGTAGTTTATGCCGTTTTTCCAATAAATTTATCCGCTTGTTTTGCCGTTTTTCCAAAATCAGGTGTGCCGGCTTCAAAAAATAGACACGAACAAAGTTTTTTGGCGTGTTGGAACACGGGAAATATTGTAGTATCTTTGCTGTAATAACGTTTAAAGTAGTTTGATAATGAAGTACCCGATAGGAATCCAGAGTTTTGACCGGATTATAGAGGACGGTTACGTTTACGTGGATAAAACCGCCTTGATTTACTCGCTGGTGAAAGAAGGAACGATCTATTTCTTGAGTCGTCCGCGTCGTTTCGGGAAGAGTCTTTTGGTGTCGACCTTGAAGAATTATTTCCTCGGTCGGAAGGAGCTTTTCAAGGGACTGGCGATGGAGGGACTGGAGAAGGATTGGCTGGAGTACCCGGTGTTTCATGTTGATTTCAACGGGAGCAATTTCACGGAGGGAGGTACGTTGGAAAATGTAATTGAAGGGTATATATCCCGTTGGGAGCAAGATTTTGGGATAGCGTCGGACAATTCCCTCGACAGGGGACGGCGTTTTATTCAAGTGCTGGAGCAGTCGCACGAGCGAACGGGACAGCGTGCGGTGGTGCTTATCGACGAGTATGACAAGCCGATTCTTGACGTGCTTGATACCCGGTTGGAAACGGAAGTCGACGGGAACCGGATGTTGCTGGAAGATCGTAATCGTAACGTGCTGAAAGGTTTTTACTCGGTATTCAAGGCGGCTGACGAGCACTTGCAATTCGTGTTCCTGACGGGAGTGACGAAGTTTTCGCAGGTGAGCGTGTTCAGTGGTTTCAACCAGCCGATAGATATCAGCATGAATCCTCGTTACGAGGCTCTTTGTGGTATAACCCAAGAAGAGCTGGAGTTTTATTTCGCCACGTCCATAACGGAAATGGCAGAGGTTTATCACTATGATGCCGAAGGGATGAAGCTGATGTTGAAACGTCAGTATGACGGTTATCATTTTGGTTCTCGGTTGGTGGATGTTTATAATCCTTTCAGTTTGCTCAACGCTTTTTTTTCCATGTCAATTCAAGATTACTGGTTCCGTAGCGGTACCCCGACTTATCTAATCCGTTTGTTGAATCACACGCGGGAAAACTTGGATGAACTGACAGGGCGTTATTACGAGACCCCCGAGTTCGTTGATTACAAGGCGGACGTTGAAAAGCCGTTGCCCATGATATACCAGAGCGGTTACCTGACGATCAAGGGGTATAACATGCGTCGTAACACGTTTTTGCTAGATTTCCCGAATAACGAGGTGAAAAATGGTTTTTTAACGATGGTCGCCTCGGATTACTTGAAACCGCGAACGAGTATAAACAACTGGGTGCAGGATACCGTGGATGCCTTGCAGGATGGTGACACGGAAAAGTTCCGTCGCTTGTTGACCTCTTTTTTAAGCGATATTCCTTACACGATGCGTCGCAAGGAGAACGAGCGTGAAAAAGAGCGGTATTTTCATTACACGTTCTACTTGTTGATGCGCCTGGTGAGTGTTTACACGGTTTACACGGAGAAACAGCAGAGCGAGGGACGGGTGGATTGCGTTATCGAGGCAGACGATCACGTTTATATTTTCGAGTTCAAGCTGGACGGCACGGCGGACGAGGCATTGCGCCAGATAGAAGAGAAGGGGTACGCTTTGCCTTACCTGAATGACAATCGTCGGCTCCATCGTGTCGGGGTTAGTTTTTCCTCGGAAACGGGAACCGTGGACGATTGGAAGGTGATCGAGTGATACTTGCAATATAAATTATGGCAGTGAATTGGGAAGATCAGATATTGATTGATTTCCGGAAAGGGAAGTTGGATTTGTTGTACCGGGAGGTATATCCCGGGCTGATTCTCTATGCCGTGAAGTACTTGGGAGGGGAGAGTGAATTTCTGGCGGAGGATTGCGTGCAGAATGCCATTTTCAACGCTTGGCAGCGACGGACAAAATTTGACTCCGTGTACACGTTCAAGTCATTTTTATATACTTCGATAAAGAACGAGATCATTAGTATTCATCGTAAAAATTCTGCAAAGGAGCGTTATGTATCGCAATTGGAGAATGAAGCGTTTTTCCAAAATTCGGTAATCGATCAGGAGGCGCAGACGATTTTGTACAATGCGATAGAAGAGTTGCCGGAGAAAGCGAGAATGGTGTTCGAGATGAGTTTTATCGAGGGGTTGAAAAACGTGGAGATTGCCGAGAAATTGGGATTGTCTGATAGTTCGGTTAAAAAGTACAAGGCGAGTGCCCTTGATTTTCTGAGAAAAAAACTAGAACCTACGTTATTTTCTTTCTTATTTCTTTCCTTATAATTAGAGGTTTATAATTTTTTCTGAAAAAAGATGCTTTTTCTATTACCCCATTCGGGGGAGGTTGCGTTATAGGGATAAATTTAAAGAATCGATGATGATGCGTGATAATAAAATCGAATACCGGATAGCGAAATTGTTGGCTCGCCAGCGTGTCGGACAAATCACGGACGAGGAGATGCGGGAGTTGGAGGTGTGGAAGGAGAACTCTCCCGAGAACGAGGAGTTGTTTCTTCGTTGGCAGAGAGGTGATTTCTTTTCGGAAGAATACGCTAAATACAAAAAGATAAATGGTATTCGGGCAAAGGATGCCATGCAGAAAAGAATCGACCGGGAACGCCGTGCCGGATTGCGTTTAAGGATATTGCGCTTTGGTGTGGCTGCCGCCGTAGTGTTATTGGTCGTTGGCAGTTTCTACTTGTTCAAGGGTGAACGGGAAGAGAAACGTGACGCTATGCCCTCTATAGCCTTGATTTCCGCCCAGCGCCCGACGCTGAAGTTGAATGACGGTTCGGTCGTGCTGTTGGATAGTGTTGCCGCCGGGTTTAAGGAAGAAGGGGTGACCGTGGCAAAAACGGGTGGTTCGACGTTGGCTTATCTGGCAGAAGATGCCATTAGTAAGCAGGCATTGGCCTTCAACACGTTGAATGTACCGAAGGGGGCGGAGTTCGATTTGATACTGGCTGACGGTACTCAAGTGTGGTTGAACGCGGAGTCGAAATTGAAATACCCGGTTGCTTTCGGGGGCAAGGAACGAGTGGTAGAGTTGGAGGGCGAGGGATTCTTCAAGGTATCGAAAGATGCTGCACGCCCGTTTCGGGTGAAAACAAAGGGTCAAGTAGTGGAGGTGCTGGGAACGGAGTTTAACGTGGATGCTTATCCCGACGGAGAATACGTTTACACGACGTTGGTGGAGGGAAAAGTAAAAGTAGATACCGATGGGAAGAGTCTGGAATTAACCCCCGGTATGCAGTCCGTGGTCGGAAAACAGAATGTATATACCCGGAAGGTGAACACGGGGGATATCGTGAGTTGGCGGAACGGGATGTTCGTGTTGGAGGATAAGACACTGGAAGAGATTATGTCCAAGTTGACTCGTTGGTATGATTTCAGCGTCTTCTACCAGAATCAAGCCGCCAAGGATATTACTTTTAAGGGAAAGATTCCACGGTATGCTTCCTTCGAGTCAATTCTGGATATTCTGGAACGAACGGGTGAAGTGAAATTCAAGGTATCGGGACAAACGGTGACTGTATACCAGTGATATAAATAAAAAAGGGGAATTTGGTCGATTCCCCTATTACAAAACATCTGTTGGTCGCAGATGCATGTTTAACTGTAATGCTTTACAAATGTATGAAAAAAAAGAGTACAACGTGTAGTCTTCCGGAAGGAAGATTGCGAAAAATTCTGTTAGTTATGACATTGAAATTTTTTGTTCTGCTATTGACGTTCGGGACAGCGAGTGCCATGGGGTATGCGCAGGAGCAGAAATTGAACGTGGTGTTTCATGATGAAATGCTGGAAAACGTGTTGGAATATCTCAAGGAGAACACGGATTACGAGTTCGTGTACCGGAAGGAGATTCTAGGAAATACAAAAGTGAAAAATGTAGAGTTGAAGGACGTAACCTTGCGGGAAGTGCTGGATCAGGTGTTACGGCAGAACGGTTTTGATTACGAGATCGTAGATCAAGTGATAGTGATCCGTAAACTTCCGACGGTGCAACAAAAGAAGGAAATTAAGATTGCCGGGCAGGTGACCGACGAGCAAAAGAATCCCATGCCGGGAGTAACCGTCATGGTGAAGGGGTTGACGATAGGGACGGCGACAGACCGGAACGGAAAATACGTGTTGAGATTGCCGGAGGTGAAAGATCTGACATTGATATTCTCTTTCATCGGGATGGAATCTAAAGAGGTGAAATACACGGGGCAGGACACGATCAACGTGGTATTGAGGGAAACCGTGAACGAGATGGACGAGGTAACCGTGGTCAGTACCGGTTACCAGAACGTGAACCGGAGAGATATGGTGGGTTCCTATACCACGGTGAAAGCGGAAGATATCATGATGCCTGCTTATGCCACTATCGACCAGATGTTGCAGGGACAGGTGCCGGGTATGATGGTATTGAGTTCCAGTACCCGTGCGGGTACTACTCCTAAAATTCAGATACGCGGTACTTCCACGTTATTGGGAAACCAAGATCCCATTTGGGTGGTGGACGGGATTATTCAGGACGACCCGATTTCCCTTAATGCCAGTTCCAACATGACTTTGGATATGAAGGAAATAATTGGGAATCAGGTATCTTGGTTGAATCCGAATGATATTGAAACCATTACTGTGTTGAAAGATGCTTCTGCCACGGCTATTTACGGTTCCCGGGCTTCCAATGGTGTGATTGTGATCACGACGAAGAAAGGAAAGACGGGACGTATGTCTATCAATTATGCCGGTAATTTTTCGATAGCCCCTCGCCCGAGATACAAGAATTTCAATTTGATGAATTCGCAGGAACGAGTGCAATTCAGCGAGGATGCTTTTGCCGCCGGATTGAGGTATAAATTTGAGCCGATAAAACAAATTAATACTTACGAGGGAGCCTTGAAGATGTTCCAGAGCGGGGAAATGACGTCGGATGAATTTATTAAAACACGTAATTACTTGGAAACGGTGAACACGGATTGGTTGGATTTGTTAACCCGGACTTCTTTTGGGCACAATCATAACGTGAGTGTTACCGGGGCGTCGGATAAGGTGAATTACGCTCTTTCCGTGGGCTATAATTCAAATGACGGACAGGAGAAAGGAAATAGTTCCGAGCGTCTGACTGCACGTGCAGCCGTGACCTTGAATATGAGTGACAATATTCGTGTGAACTTGACCTTGAATGGTACAACCGGAACAAACAAAGGGTTCAACGGGGTAGACCCCTTGAACTATGCTTTGACGACAAGCCGTTCCATCGCGGCATTCGAGGAAGACGGAAGTTATTCCTATTACCGGAAAAGACTGGAATACAAGTACAATAAAGAAGTAGAATCTATCGGTTACAACGTGCTTAATGAATTGGAAAATACGGGTTCGGAAGTCAACACGGGTAATTTGAAGTTGAGTTTTGATTTTCAATGGAAATTATTGAGTTGGTTGACCTATCAGTTTACCGGTGGGTACTCGTACAACACGACGAACAGCCAGTCATGGGCGTTGGAGCGTTCTACGGCAATCGCCTCGACGTATCGGGGTTATGATTATGGTTCCGTGAGTGCCGAACACCCGTGGTTTAGTGCGGCTCTTTTGCCTTTCGGGGGAACGCTGTTCAGTTCTGCTGCCACGGTAACCTCGTATAACGTCCAGAATAAATTGATGTTCTCGAAATCGTTTAACGAGAATCACCGCTTGAATGCCATGGTGGCGATAGAAGCCCGTTCCACGAAAAACAAAAACGATCAAAACACACGTTACGGGTATGTACCCGACCGAGGCAATTTGACGGTACGTCCTACTCTGCCGGAAGATTTTGTTCCCGTGGGGGGAGGTGCCTCTTTGACGGGTTACGGGATATTGGAAGATTTATACAACGGTAGAAGTACTTTGAGCGAAAAGACGGATAATTTCTTCTCTGTTTTCGCGACCTTGGCTTATTCGTTGAAAAACAGGTATGTTTTTAATTTCAACGTGCGTAATGACGCCTCCAATCGTTTTGGGCAGAACACGAATAAACGATTCGACCCGACTTATTCTTTTGGTTTATCATGGAGGATGACTGAGGAGGAATTTATGCGGAACCAACGGGTATTGACAAACGTGAATTTGAAAGCGACTTGGGGGATTCAGGGAAATGCTTTGACGAATCTCAGTCCGGATTTAATATTGAACCAGAATGGGGTATTGGGGATATTCAACGAGTATTATTCGTCCATCAATTCTATTCCTAACCCGAACCTCTCTTGGGAGCGCACGCACTCGTGGAATTTCGGGTTGGATTTGCAGTTCTTCGGTAAAGTGAATGCCAACATCGATTACTACATCCGGCGTTCCAACGCGATTATCTCCAAGGACATTCCTTTCGAGAACGGTAGAGATGCCATGTCTGTCAATGGTGGGATAATCTATAACGAAGGTATCGAGTTTACGGTTTCTTTCGTTCCGGTGAACACGAAGAATTTCGGTATTAACATGAGCGTGAACTCTTCCAAGAACTGGAACTCCGGGGGGAAAGTCGACAAAGAAGTTGCCGATTTGGCTCAATTCTTGAACGGAACTACTGAAAGAATTTTGAAAAAGGGCTATCCGTTAGGAAGTATGTGGTCGTTTGACTTTGCCGGGTTGAATCCTGAAAACGGTCGCGCGATGTTCAATCGCATTATGTCGAAAGAGGAGTACAACGGGGACATGACCAGTTTCTTGAAATACTCCGGTCAGAAAGACCCTTATTTCACGGGAGGGGTAAATTTGAATATTCGTTATCGTTCTTTCACGTTGGCAACTTCATTTTCGCTGTTGTTAGGGGGTGTTGCCCGTTTGAGTTCTCCCTATCGTGATTTGGATTCGGGGATTTATATGCCGGACGCGGAAAATAATCTTAACCGGGACTTGCTGAAACGCTGGAAACAACCGGGTGACGAGGCGCACACGAGTATCCCGGGATTCGTAATCGGAGGTAAGAATTACACGATGGAAATACCGGTAAATTCCAGGTATAATTTGTTTACCGCTTATGCTAATTCGGACGCATTGACGGTACCGCGGTCATTCTTGCGTTGCCGGGGATTAAATTTGAGTTGGAGATTGAACAACGAGATGGCACAACGGATCGGGTTAAATAGTTTGACGGTGACGGCTTCCGTGAATAACTTGTTTGTCATTGCTTCCAAGCGCTACAACGGTTTTGACCCGGAGATGCCCAATCGAGTGATGCCCAAGACCTATTCGGTAGGAATTAATGTTGGTTTTTAAATGATTTGATATATGAAAAAGATATTATTCAATATAATTTTGCTCACGAGTTTATGTGCTTGTTCGAGCTTTTTGGAACCGGATTCTCCTAGTGAATACGTGCCCAAAAACGTCAATGCTTTGAACGAGATGCTGTTGGGAGATGCTTACCCGTTAGCAACTTCCGAGGGGTTGTTCAATCTTCACCATGCTTTTGACGATGATATTGAGATGAGTGAAGACTGTATTTTGCAGACCTCTACTCAGGGGATTGTCGGTTTGCAATACATCTATTCATGGAATCCTCATATGTTTGAGTTATATTACGCACAAACTTCCGTCTCGCAATGGAGCAAGTATTACCAGTATATTTTGGGAGCGAATGCCGCTTTGGATTATCTGGACGACGTGAAGGGCTCGGCAGAGGAGAAGGCTTACGTGGCCGCGCAGGCTTATGCTTTGCGTGCGTTCTATTATTTCAATCTGGTAAACCTTTTCGGGGAACCGTACAATCACGATAAGAATGCCGACGGGGTGCCTTTGAAATTAACGAGTAATTTGTTAAGTAGTTTCGAGAGAAGGGAAACGGTTGCCAAGGTGTACGAGCAGATCGTGAAGGATTTGAATGCCGCGGAAGAGAATTTCCTGCTCTTGCCGATGGATCAACAGAATGCGGCGGGTTACCGTATAAATTTACCGGCTGTGCAATTACTCCATGCCCGCGTATGCCTGCACATGGAGGATATGGAAGGGGCTGCCCGATACGCGAAGAAAGTGATCGGGGATTGGGGGTTCGAGTTGTATGACTTGAAATCGTTCGTGAAGAAAACAACCATCACGGCAGGGGAAGATGCTTCTTATCCCAATTACGTGTCATTGGATAACCCGGAAACCATTTGGGTGTACGGGAATTCGGGGGATTTTACCGGGATCATCGGGGGTTCGGAAAGAATGGAAGATGGAACCACCTATGGCTATTACGTGAATGTTTCCCGTGATCTGATTTCTTGTTATAAAGATGAAGAGGATTTGCGGAAGACACTCTATCTCGTGGAAGAGTTACGCGGACCGATGAGTGCGAAACCGGAGCAACTGAAGCCGGTTGCCGGGCACTATCTCCCGTGGAGCAAGTGCGGGATGCAATATAATAATAAAGTAAAAGCTAAAACGGAATTCGGTATGTCACTTCGTTTGTCGGAGGCTTATTTGATACTTGCGGAAGCCGTCTATGACACGGACGAATCTTTGGCTTTGAAAATGATAAATGATTTACGTGAGAAGCGATACGCGGCGGATACGGATTACGAGGTAAATTATTCCGGCGAGGAGCTGTTGAATTTTATTCGGGAAGAACGTCGTCGGGAACTCTGTTTCGAGGGACAGCGCTGGTTTGATTTGCGTCGTTACGGGATGCCTCGTTTCGAGCGTCGCTGGGTGGAGTTGGGGGTAAATTTAGGCAAGTACGTGATGGAGGAGGGTGATGCCGCCTACACCTTGCCGATCCCTGTAAACGTGATAGAGCGTAATTCCGCCCTGACTCAGAATAAATTAACAACCGAGAAAACATTACAATAAAACGAGGAACCATGAAATACAAGTATGCCTTTAGTTTGATATTCTTGTTGGCAACGTTAGTTGCTTGTAACGATGAGGATAAATTGTATCCCCGTTCTGAGGATGCTTCGAGTATTAGTCGTTTTGAATTTCCTCAAGGGAATAACGCTTGGGATCAAGATTTGTTGGAAATCGCGAATACCTTCGGAACGATTCCCATTTACACGGCTTTCGATACCTTGGATTTGAATCAAGCTTGGTCCGGGACGTTCACGATAAAATATTACGGGGAACCCTTGAGTGACGAGTACGCGATATTTTATACCGATTTTTTCAAGAATCATGTATTTGGTTTCTTGAAACCGGAATTGTGTAAAGGTGTGTTACCCAATTATATCTATTTGGTCGATGATCTTCGTCAAGCAGGAGGTTTTACAGGCGGATACGCTCCTTTGCTCTGTTTTTGGGGCGGATTGGATTATTGGGCGTTTTCTTTCCGTGCGAAGGAGGAAAATTTGGCTTACTATGATTACGGGAGTATAATCATTAGACCGTATAAGCCTTACGATTTGCCGAAAACCCCGTGGGAGTATAAGATACGGCGTACCGTTATCCTGCAAAACATTTTGACCAAGATGGTGGATAAAGGTACGATCGCGATTCCGGCAGATTTTCAAACGGGAGGAGTTTTCGATTATTCGATAAAATTCAGCACTTCGGTGAATGCCGAGAATTATTATATGAAACTCGGTTATCCCGGGAGTATGCTCGTGACGGCTTACGATTTCACACCTCTCCAGACAACGCTGACCATGGATGCCAAAACCAATTTCTCTAATTATTTGAAATTGGGAATGCGCTACACCCGTGATTCGGTATTGATCAAGTACCCGGAAGACAAGTACCCGTTGATCATCCGGTACTATGATTTCACGGTGAAATACATGAAAGATAAATACGATTGGGATATTACTCGAATGGCAGCTTTGAAAGAAGATTAATATGATGAAATTATTCGTATCTACTTTATTTATGTTATTGACGTTTAGCGTTTCCGCGCAGTTTTCCCTGAAGGGGAAACTGCGGACGCTACGTCCGTTGACAATCAAGGTGACCGATTTGTCGGGGAATACGATTGTCGAGTGTTCGGTGAAGAGTGGAGAGGAATTCAAAACCAAACCGGTACGTATCAAGAAAGATTTGTATAACGTCCATTTCGGAAGTTACTCGGAAATGATGATCCTCACGGATAGTCCTATAATATTGAAAGGATTTTTGAATGAGGACCGACCGGAAGAGAGTTCCATAGAGTTCGACGGGATTGATCTGTATATGCAATATATGGATATTATGGCTAAATTCAGGGCTTCGGGTTCTAGGCGGGAGGAGATCCAGAATCCCGTGAAAAACGATTCGGCACTGGATCCCGTGGTACGAGTTTCGTTGATGTATTTGAACAAGGGATTCTTTGATCTGGATTACGAGTCTTACAGGCAGATATTGGATATGATTCCCGAGAACGAGAGGGAATCGCGGGTAGTGAAATACCTCGTGGATGAGGTGGCACGTCGCCGGAAATTTGCTTTGGGGCAGCAGGCTTACAATTTTACTTTCGTGGGTTTGGACGGGAATGACGTGAGCTTAAGTGATTTCAAGGGGAAGTTGGTACTGTTGGATTTCTCTGCCTCTTGGTGCGGGGGATGTCGCACGGAAGCGAGAAAGTTGGTTAAAGAGTACGACTCTATGAAAGGGGATGATCTTGTCGTTATCACGATATCCATGGACAACCGGGAAAAAGATTGGCGTAGGATGGTCGAGGAGGATAAACTGCCTTGGGTGACCTTGTGGAACCGGGAAGGATTCACGAAAGGGAACAAGCAAAATGTAATTCAGGATGCCTACGGTTTTTATCAGATTCCTTTTATCGTTCTAATCGATAAAGAAGGGAAAATTATAGCCCGTGACTTGCGGGGCAACGAGGTGAAAAAGGCAATAGAAAAAGCGAGAAATATTTAGAGATTCAGTGATTTTGGATTAGGTGATTTTTTTGATTGGGTGATTGAGTGATTATTGGTTTTGTGATTGATTTGAGTGAATCACTGAATCGTAAATCATTAAATCACTGAATCGAATAAGGGTTCGTTTTGTATAAAAAATAAAAAACTGTAATGATGAAAAAGTATTTTACAATCTTGATGATGAGTGTATTGGTCGCTATTGGTAGTGCGGCAAAGGCTCAATTGGTGAAACAAAATTCAAAGGTGGAAGAGCAAAAACAGTCGAATAGGGACTGGTATAATTGTTCTTTTGAAAAAGACGGTGTGTACGGTGTTGGTGTAAACGAGGCGTATGAATTTTTGAAAGGAAAGAAAGCGAAAGCAAAACCTATCGTGGCGCTTATCGGTACGGGTATCGACACGGAGCACGAGGCGTTGAAAGCGAATATCTGGAAGAATCCGAAAGAGAAAGCCGACGGGAAGGATAACGATAAAAACGGGTACGTGGACGACGTGAACGGCTGGAATTTCATCGGGGGCAAAGACGGGCAGGTGATGCCATTCGTGAACCGGGAGGGAGAACGCGAGTTCTTGCGCCTGAAAGACAAGTACGGGGATATCATGAAAGACGGGGGTAAATTTTACACCTTTGTCAGCGGGAAAAGAGAGGAGTGTGCTGCACCCGAGAATATGGAAGAATATAATTACTTCAATTCCGTGGTTCGGGGGGAGTCCCGGTTGTTGCAGGCTTATGGAGCCATAAATTCGGTGTATAATTCCCGGTATTACATGGGGCTGTTCGACCGGGAGGTACGGGCGGTTTCCCTAAAAAAGACAGGATTCACGGTCGAAGATGTCGTGAAGATGTGCTCGCCTAAAACAGCAGAGGATCCCACAAGCCGGGGAATAATGATTGCGGCGTTGCAAATGAGGGCTCATATGATGAAAAATGACGAGTGGGAGCGTAATCGCGATGCTTTTTTGTCGGAGACTTATCTCGCGGATCAAAAAAAGAAATATGAGCAGGCGGTAGCGAGATACGGTAATGACGGGCGTCAAGCGATCGTGGGTGACAATTATCTGGATATAAATGATCGCGCGTACGGGAATAACGTGTTGTTGACCGCGGATGCCGCTATCGGGACGATGATCGCGGGGGTGATTGCCGGACAACGGGATGTGGAAGGACGCAACAATCCCATCGCTGAACAAGCGAGAATTATGACCTTGGTGGTAGAAGCCGGAGCGGGGGAACCTTACTTGAAAGACATGGCTTTAGCGATTCGTTATGCCGTGGAGCACGGGGCTTCTGTCGTGGTGTTGCCGCAACAGAACTCGTTATACCCGGAGGTGCAAAAGCAATGGATAAGCGAGGCGATTCGCTATGCAGAACAAAAAGGGGTATTGGTTATCGTCCCCGTGCACGAGATGTCCCGCGACATGAGCGAGGAAACGTTTTTCCCGAATCGTTGGATGGATGGCGGAAAAGAATTGACCAACCTGATGACGGTGGGAATGTCTGACAAAGAAGGAATGCCGTCCGCGAATTCGAATTTCGGGGCGAAGGAGTTGGATATTTACGCCCCGGGGATAAAAGTATTGTCCGCTTGCACGGGAGATATCTACCAGTACGGGAATGGCGTGCCGATGGCTTCCGCCATGGTAGCGGGTGTTGCGGCTTTGATTAAGACGTATTATCCGAAATTGACGGGTAGCCAGATTCGTGATATATTGTTACAGACGGTGACCTCCCGGAAGGGCGTGGAATTGGAAAAGAACGTCACGAGAGGAGGGAAGAATGCCGTAGACCTGTATCTTTTTGAACAATTGTGCCTTTCCGGTGGTATCGTGAATGCTTTGGAAGCCGTGAAAGCCGCTGATAAATTAAGCAAATAAGCTATGAGATACAAGATTATCATTCTATGCTTGCTTTGCGTGAGCGTTTTCCCGTCGATCGCGCAGCAATACAAGGCTGAATTGCCCTACCGGATGGTCGGGGGCAAGATGGTTGTGGAGATGAAATTGAACGGGACTCTACGTTCGTTTATTTTCGACACGGGGGCATCCCGAACTACCTTGACGGGTGAATTTTGTCGGGAGTACGGGCTGGCAGTGACGGATTCCTTGGAAGTGACCGACGCGAACGGGCGCAAGTCATTTTACCCGCTTGTGCAGATCGATAGTATAGAAACCCCCGATAACGTGTTTCGTTTCAAGAATGTGCCGGCGATGAAACTGCCGGAACCCTCGCCTTTGGCTTGTTTTCCGATCGACGGTTTGATAGGGAGTGATTTGTTGGCGCAATCAATCGTGGTGATCGACGGGCAAAAGAAGACCGTGACCATCACCACCGCCGAGAAAGAGTCTATCGTGTCGCTTCGGAAAATGGCTCGTTTCATGCAAGCGAGAATGCCTGTCATATCACTTCAAGTGGGAAGCGGACATAACATTATTTGCCTGTTTGACACGGGTTGCCCGAGATTTCTTTCATTGAAGGAATCCGATTTCGAGGCATTGCCATCCGGCTCCGCTTATGAATTTTTGTCCGAGGGGCGTAGTGTGGGCTCTATTGGCGTGGGGGGAATTGCCGCGGAGCGTGATTCACGGCGAGTGAACTTCCCGTTGTTATCCGTGGCGGGGACTAAATTCAAGAACGTGATAGCGGAAACTGCCACGCCTCCTTACACGTTGTTAGGCGTCAAATTACTGGATTACGGTAAGGTGACGATAGATTATCCCCGTGCCCGTTTTTATTTTGAATCCTATAAGCCAGAGAATGAGTTGGGGGAGAAACCTCATAACGTGGGATTGCAGGTGAAAGACGGTGATCTGGTGGTTGCAGCCGTGTGGGGAGATATGAAAGATGTCGTGGAGATGGGCGACAAGGTGCTTAAAATTAACGGGAAGCCTGTCGGGAAATATGATTTTTGCGAGAGCATCCTTAACGGAATCCCGGAATTGAAGGCAAAAAAGAAAACAAAATTGACGATTCAAACTCGAGAGGGGGAGAAAGTGATTATTTATTAAAATCGAAACAAGAGATGAAAAGTAAATTATTCGTGTGGCTTTTGGTGGTCTTGCTCCCCGTGGTATCGTGGGCGCAGGTTAAAAATAACGTTTCCGAGGTAAGAGATTACCGGGTGGTAGACGGGAAAATCATTATAACGTGTGTCGTGAACGGAATGGATGCCGATTTCGTGTTAGACTTGGCAGGACATCCGGCAATATTGCCGGAGTACGTGGAGAAGTTGAATATCGACCCGGGTAGCAATGGAAAACTCCCGTACAGTACGTTCCAGTTCAAAAAAGTACCGACGTCCAAGGTCGTGTCGATTCATTCGATTTCTTTCGGGAATAGCGCTTTCGCTAATGAGCTTGGGGCTTTTATACTGGAAGATGAACCTTATCTGCGGGAGTTGGGTGTTGCCGGTGTCATGGGAGGGGCTCTTTTCCGGGGGGTGGTTTTAACCATTGATTCCCGTCGGGAAAAGATAACGATGTCACAGCCTTATCGTCCCGTTTACATGAAATTGGATCATCGCGCGAATGCCAAACTGTTACAAGGCGTCGGGATGGAATGTCCGGTAACGATAGACGGCATGACGTTCTCTTGTATATTGGATACTTGGAACTCGGGATTGGTGGAATTGAACGAGGCTGATTTTGCTCGTCTGAAGGGGGCGTCGGGAAATGCGGTTCCCGTGTATAACGGGTACGGCAAAACTCCGGTATCTAGTCCCGCTAAGGTGGCATCACGATGTGATTTTGTACGGGAATCTTTGCAAGAAACGGTAATCCCCGTGAATGGTTCCCTTCTACGTTCCGTGGTGGGTGTGGGTATATTGAAACACGGGATTCTCTCGGTGGATTTCACTCGCCAGACAATTTATTTCCAACCTTTTGACCTCGTGGAAGTGAAAGATGAGGAGACGGAGAAAAAAGTCAAGCTGGAACCCGGGAAACTGAACGAGATCACGGGCATCTATTTCCGGGAGAACATTCATGATTACAAGAACGGGACGGAGTTCACGTACAAGGGCGACAAGCCGGTTGTAATTGATTTCTGGGCTTCGTGGTGCGGTCCCTGCATGAAATTATTGCCCGTGATGGAGCAATTGGCGGAAAAATATAAAGACCAAGTGATTTTCTTGAAAGTGAATGCCGACAAGGAAAAAGAGTTGTGCAATAAATTTAATATAAACGCGTTGCCGACCTTGTTCTTTTTGCCCGTGAACGGAAAGCCTATTGTTGAAATCGGGGCAGATCCCGAGAAATACGAGAAGATTATACAAGAGCGGTTGTTGAAATAAGTGCTTGTGACAGCCAGTGAGATGCTCACTTCTTTTGGAATGCTTAAAAGTCTTAGAATGGATTT
This sequence comes from Butyricimonas sp. DFI.6.44, assembly GCF_022132345.1. Lineage (NCBI taxonomy): Bacteria > Pseudomonadati > Bacteroidota > Bacteroidia > Bacteroidales > Odoribacteraceae > Butyricimonas > Butyricimonas sp. DFI.6.44. Next base: position 107,833 of record NZ_JAKNJD010000003.1, read on the forward strand.
TTAAGCATTCCTTTTTGGTGGTATGATAATTTCTTCTAATTTTGTCAATATGGATTTGAGATGAAAGAGTAGTTAATTATTAGAAATAAAGCGAGTGAATAATTCCGGGAGAAAAAAGGATCAAGAGATATGTGTCATGTTGTCTTCCATGAACCAAAAGGGAATGGAGCTGTTATTTGATGCGTACTATAAACCTTTGGTGGTTTGGGCGGATACTTTTTTGCGGGATATGAATCTGGCGGAGGACGTGGTGCAGGATTTATTTGTTTCTATTTGGAAAGATAAGGTTTATCTGAGATTCAAGCCGGAGACGTTGTCTTCTTTTCTTCACGTGTCCGTGCGTAACCGTTGTTTCAAGCGGATTGAAAAGCGGGATGTTTTTCGGAATGCCTCGGTATTGGATCACGTGGAGCTGGTTTTCGAAGAGTATAATGAACGGCATGACCAGCTCGTGTCGAGAGTGTTGGAAGAAATGGCGTTATTACCGGAACGGAGCCGGGAAATAATGAATTGTGTTTTCTTGGAAGGACTGAAGTATCGTGAAGTGGCGGAACGGTACGGGATTTCCGTTTCCACGGTGAAAACATTGCTGGGGAACTCCGTGAAGAAGTTGCGGGAGCGGTTGAATAAAGAGTTGTTCTCGGGCTTTTTGCTTTTCTATTGTCGCTGGAGATAAGGGGACTGAGCCTGTACGATAAAAAATAATTTTGAAAAAAAATCACAAGTCCATTAGACCTTTTTGAAGTTTTCCGGTATTATGTGTGAAAACAAATTGGACTATGGAAAAAGATTTATTGGGTCTGGAAAAGGAAACGTTGTTGCTGGATTGTTTCAACGGGGAGTTGGATGATGCGCAGAGTGCTGTTGTAGAGCGATGGTTGGATGCTGCCCCCGAGAACAGAGAAGAGTTCGATAGGTTGGTGAAGGATTGCCTGCATATCCGGTGGGCTGGGAAGGAACAACTGGTGGATGCCGTGAAAGGGAAGAAGTTGATGTTACGCCGGATAAACGGAACGAAAGTGCGTCGGGTATGGTACGGTGCGGTTGCTTCGATAGCGATCATTGTGGCGTTGGGTGGAGTGTACTTGATGAATAAACCTTTGCCCGAAAAAAAGTCGATTGCCCGGAATGAGGTGATCTGTCATGGGTTCCCGCGAGCGAGTCTTGTACTTTCTTCCGGTGAAGTCATTGATTTGGCGGACAATAAAAACGCGATTCTAGAACAGGATGGTTCTGTTGTGAAGATGAAGGACGGCAAAGGAATCGAGTACAACACGGGACAGGCGGGAACGGCAAACCAAGTGATATATAACAAGATTATCGTGCCGAGAGGAGGAGAGTTTTTCGTGATTCTGGCAGACGGAACGGAGGTGTGGTTGAATGCCGATTCGGAGTTGGAGTACCCGGTGAAGTTTACTGCCGATAAGCGGGAAGTACGTTTGAAAGGAGAGGCTTATTTTAGCGTGAAGAAAGATACGAAAAAGCCTTTCATGGTTCGTTCCGGAGAGTACCAACTGAAAGTGTACGGCACGGAGTTTAACTTGAATACTTACAAGAATAATGAAATCCAAGCGGTACTGGTGAAAGGTTCGGTCGGTTTTAAGGCGAATCGTACTGCGGGAGAGGTACGGTTGAAACCGAATCAGCTGGGAGTGGCAAACGAGGCGACCGGGAAAGCAGAAGTGAAGGAGGTCGACGTGTATCCTTATATTGCTTGGAAGAGTCAGGATGTGGTATTCGTGAACGAACGGTTGGAGTCGATTATGGAAAAGGCCGCACGTTGGTATGACGTAAACGTGTTCTTCCAGAACGAATCGCTTAAGGATTTGCGTTTCTTCGGGAATATGCAGCGGTATGCCGATATTCAGGAATTGTTGTTCTTCTTGGAGAATACTTCGGACGCACGTTTCAGCGTGAAAGATAGAACAGTGATAGTTAGTGCTAAATAAAAAAACGGAGAGTTTGGCGACTCTCCGGATTGTAATAATCCGATAACAACATCTTGGGGGATGCGGTTATCATGTTTAACACAAAAATTCTTATACAAAAGTATGAAAAAAAAGAGAACGTCGTGCCTCTTTTTGGGTCGAGTGCGCGAAAAAAATTGGAAAATCATGAGATTAACAGTCTTCTTTGTCATGTTTTTCGTGTTTTCTGTTGCCGCGGAAGGTTTGGGACAGGAACAGAACGTGACGTTAAAATTAACAAAGGTCAGCTTGTACGAGTTGTTCGATGCTATTCACAAGCAGACGGGATTGCGTTTTTTGTACAACGCGGAGCAGATGAACGAGATTCCCACGGTCGACGTGGATGTCGAGAACAAGAAGGTTAAAGACGTGTTGGCGGATGTGCTTGCCGGCTCTTCCCTCACCTTCAAGTATGACAAGGACGTGGTGATGTTGGTGAAAAAAACTGCCGTTGCTCAACAGAAGAGCGTGCGGGTCGTCGGTTTGGTGACAGACGTTAAGAGAGCCCCGCTACCGGGTGTTACGGTGATGGTGAAAGGTTTGTCGATAGGTACCGCCACGGATAAAGACGGGAAATATCGTCTTCAGATTCCTAATTTGGATGAATTTTCTTTGGTTTTCTCTTTTATTGGTATGGAAACCGTGGAGATGAAGTATCAAGGGAAAGACACGATCAACGTGGTGATGAAAGAGGAGCTGAATGCGATGGAAGAAGTTGTCGTTACCGGTTACCAGAGTATCAACCGCCAAGATATGGTGGGGTCTTATAACTCGGTGAAAGCGGACAGTATTATGATGCCGAATTACTCTTCTATCGATCAGATGTTGCAAGGTCGGGTAGCAGGTATGATCGTGATGAATACGAGCAGCCGCGTGGGCACGAGTCCCAAGATTCAGATTCGGGGAGCTTCCACATTGTTGGGAAATACCGATCCTTTGTGGGTGGTCGACGGTATTATTCAAGCTGACCCGATTAAATTGACGGCAACAGCCGTGATGACGCAGGATTTATCCACGATTATCGGTAACCAGATTTCATGGTTGAACCCGCAGGATATCGAAACGATCACGGTGTTGAAGGATGCATCCGCCACGGCAATTTACGGGTCGAAGGCTTCCAACGGGGTTATCGTGATTACCACGAAACGAGGGAAAGCCGATCGCATGACGGTGAATTACTCGGGGAATTTTTCGTTTACGGCTCGTCCCACATACGATCGATTTAATTTAATGAATTCTCAAGAACGGGTGACGTTTGCTGACGAAACCATAGAGGAAGGTTCTTTCTATACGTATAAGCCCATAAAACAGATGGATGTTTACGAGGGGTTGTACCGGATGTTTTTAGAAAAGGATATTTCACGAACTGATTTCTTGAAACGCAAACGGGAGCTGGAAAGCGTGAACACGAATTGGTTGAAGCTGCTTACCCGCAATGCTTTTAGTCATCAGCACAGTGTCAGTGTTTCCGGGGGTTCGGAGAAATTTACTTATAACGCGTCTATGGGGTATACTAAAGAGAACGGTCAAGAGACCGGGAACGATAACGAGAGGTATACCGGAAGAATTGCTTTTAACGCGAAATTGCGGAATAATATCACCTTGGATGTTACGGCTAACGGGACATCAGTGCTCACGAATGGTTTTGGGCCTGGCGTGAATCCGATGGATTACGCTCTTTCCACTAGCCGTGCCATTCCGGCTTACGATGCACACGGGGATCTTTTGTTTTACCAGCAACGGGCAAGTTACACGTATAACGGGAACGTGGAATCGTTAGGATATAATATTATTAACGAGCGGGATAACAGTGGTTCCAAGGTACGTAATTTCACGATAGCTTCGTCTGTTGATTTCAAATGGGAGATTATTAGCGGGCTGACTTACCAATTTACTGGCGGATACAACCATTATACCAAAAATAGTGAAGTTGAGGCGTTGGAACGTACCTATTACATTGCCAAGGAATACAGGGGGTATGATTATGGTTCCAAGGGGACAGGCGATCCGGAGTTCAAAGCAGCCATGCTACCTTACGGGGGGTCTTTGTACACGAACGAGATTACGCAGGCTTCTTACAACGTGCAGAATAAATTGTTATACTCGAAAACGTTTGACACGGATCATCGTTTGAACGTGATGTTGGGGATGGAGGTGCGTTCCAATCGTAACATGACTCTTGAAAACATGGTATGGGGATATATGCCCGAGCGGGGATATAAATTGGCTCGTCCCACGGATTTTGATAAATTAGTGCCGATAAACGCTCCTTATGCAGCCCAAAAGCCCTTGGGACCGCTGGAGGATATATATTCCGTTTACGGTCGTCCCTCTTGGAATAAAAGCGATCAGACCGACAATTATTTTTCATGGTTCGGGACATTGGCATATTCTTACAAGAACCGCTACGTGTTGAATGCCAATATTCGTAATGATATGTCAAACCGGTTCGGGCAAGATGTGAAAAAGCGTTTGGACCCGACTTATTCATTTGGTTTGCTGTGGCGGGTTACCGAAGAGCCTTTTATGGCGTCGACTCTCGATTGGTTGAATAATGCGGCTTTCCGTGTTACTTATGGTATACAGGGAAATGCTCTTTCAAATAAATCGATGGACTTGATTCTGAATAGAGAAAGTATTGATAATACTTACCAGCAATATTGGTCGTCGGTTGCCGATCTGCCGAATCCTCATTTGTCTTGGGAGCGTACGACTTCGTGGAATCTGGGGCTTGATCTGGAACTTTTCAGGATGTTTAACGTGACTGCCGAGTATTATACTCGTTCGTCGAATGCTATCGTGATGCAGGATGTCGCTTATGAATACGGGAAAACTTCTTTGGAACTTAACGGGGGATTGATAGATAATAAAGGATTGGAATTTACGGTCGCTTTCACGCCTGTCCGGACAAAAGACTTTGCTGTAAGTGTCAGTTTGAATTCATCGAAAAACTGGAATAAAGCAAAATCGGCAACAAAGGAAAACCCGAAGTATTACGAGTTACTTAACGCGAAAACCACGGAGTTGGCAAAGAAAGGATACCCCGTGGGAAGTTTCTGGTCGTTTTCATTTAAGGGGTTAAGCGATGAGGACGGTCGTCCGGTGTTTAATTATATGGATGTTCCGGAGGAGGAACGGGATGCTAATATGGATCCGACCAAGTTCATGGTTTGGTCCGGGCAGAAAGATCCTTATTTCACGGGAGGTTTGAATCTGGGAATACGTTACAAGAGCTTCGTGTTGAGTTCCGATTTCGCTCTTATACTGGGTGGTAAGAAACGTCTTCCGAATCCCTATGGTTCGTTTTTGAGTGGAAAAGTTCCGGAACCTTACTCGAATTTAAGTCGTGATTTGTTGAAGCGTTGGAAAAAACCGGGTGATGAAACGAAGACGAATATACCGGCTTTGACTCGCGGAATTATAGACCCGAAAATAATGCTCCCGGATAAAACGGAATTGAATTGGTACTCGATTTGGGGAAATTCGGATGCTTTGGTGGTGGATGCTTCTTTCTTGCGTTGTCGTCAGATTAATTTGACTTGGAATATGCCGTTGGATTTATGCAAACGTGTGGGAATTAAAACGCTTGCCTTAAGTGCAACCGTGAACAACGTGTTCGTGATCGCCAATAAACGTTTTGACGGTTATGATCCGGAATTGATGACTAATGGAGTGCAAAGTGTGATTCCGCAGACTTATTCTTTGGGTATTAATGTAGGATTTTAATGAATGAACAAGATGAAAAAGAATTTATTATTAATAATCGTTATTCTCGGTTTGGCGGGTTGTGATAATTTTTTGGAACCCAAATCCGACACCTTGTATATTCCCAAGGATATCGTTTCTTTGGACGAGATGTTGCTGGGCGTCGGTTACCCTCGACCGCTTGGTACGTATACCGTTCTGAGTGCCGGGCTCAACTTGCTGGATGATGATATTACTTATACGTCCCAAACGGGAACGATATCAAGTTATGATGAACCTAAAGCAAATGCTATCAAATATTTATATTCATGGCATCCCGATATGTTCGAGGAACTTAATAAGGTTTATTCGCTTTATAAAGATATATGGGAATCCCATTATAGATTTATCTTGGGGGTAAATGGGGTACTGGATTATATAGATAAAGTGAACGGTACGTATAATGAAAAAACATTGGTACAAGCTCAAGCGTATGCTTTAAGAGGGTTCTATTTTTTCAATTTGGTAAATATTTTTGGGGAGCCTTATAATTATAACCCGAAGGCACTCGGTATCCCGTTAAAATTGAATAGTGGCGTGGAACAAAGTGATATTGCCCGGAATACGGTGGAAGAAGTTTATAAACAAGTATTGGACGATTTGGGTGATGCGGAGGAACTTTACCGGACTTTACCCAAAGAATTGCAATACAAGAAAGATTTGCGTGTAAATTTACCGATGGTGCAATTGCTGAAATCAAGGGTGTACCTTTACATGGAGAATTGGAAAGAGGCGGCTAAATATGCCAAGAAAGTGATTGACGATTGGGAATTTTCATTAATAGACCTCAATACGTTGGAAATACCGGGTTCTCTGTCTTATTATCCGTTTATAAACGAGAATGCGTCCGATGTGATTTGGTTATTCGGCAAGGTGGCGGACGTTGATGCTTATCTTGGGGTACAATTGAGTTATAGGTTTAGTATTTTTAATGCGTCCCCGGAATTGATTGCCGGTTTTAAAGAGGGGGATTTACGCAAAGAATACTATATATTCCGGGAACAGAATTATGCTGATATATTTCTGCCTTTCGGGAAAAATACGACCTCATTTGCTCATTCGCTCGAATCAACCTCTTTTTCGCAAGCGTTCCGTTTGCCGGAGGCTTACCTGAATTTGGCTGAAGCGGCAGCTTTGGACGGGGATGAAGCGACTGCGCTGAAAGTGTTGAATGATTTGCGGGCAAAGCGTTTTACTACCGATGCCCCGGGTAAAGAAGTTTCCGGGTTAACCGGAAAAGACCTCGTGGATAAAATTCGGCAAGAACGGAGGTTGGAACTGTGTTTTGAGTTTCATCGTTGGTTCGACTTGCGCCGTTATGGAATGCCGTCCATCAAGCACGTGTGGAACGCGGGGGAAACGCCTGTCGAGTACGTGTTGCAGGAGAAGGATCCCGGCTACACGTTGCCTATACCGCAAGTCGTGATGAACCAAAATAGAGCGTTGATCCAAAATAAATTGGCTAATCCAAGATAATGTCGGATATAATAAAAGAAAGTTATGAGATATATCGTATTAATATTATTGGCTTGGGGATTATTCGCTTCATGTAACGATGAAGATGCGATTGTCCCGAGAGAAGCTGATGTCGTACTGCGTTACCAGTTCCCGCAGGGTACGAATGAATGGGATGAGATTGCTGAAGAGATGAAAGAGAAACATGACGTGTACTTGATTTACAAGGGATTCTCTCCTTTGGATTTCAGTCGGGCTTGGGCTATTTCCGGGCAAACGAGTTATTCGGGAGAGTCATTGACGGATGAACAGGCTAAAAATCACGTGAAATTTATGAAGGAACATATTTTTGATTATTTGCCGACGGATTTGTCTCGTTCCGTTTTGCCTATGTATTATTTTCTTATTCATGATTACAGGACAGAAACCGTCGGTTGGTCGGGAGGGATATCAACGGAAGCTGTAACGAATTTCACCGGAGGGTTGGATTTTTGGGCAAATTCTATTTATAACCCGAGCGTGACTGAATTTCCCGCTACTTGGGAAAAGTTGAGGGAGCACCGGATAAGAATTATGAAACAGTTTTTAGAGTCTGCCATAGATCGGGGGAAAGTGGTCATTCCTGCCAGTTTTCATGATGGATTCAATTACACGAAGGATATAAACACGTGGAATACCAGTGATGTGGATTATTATTTGAAAAGAGGTTTCCTTGGGACATTGTCAGGAGATATTTATAACTTCGGAAGTATTTGGGGGATTAGTTACACGAACCCGACCTTGAACTTTTTGACTTATGTTTTCTTGGGCTTCCGTTACACGGAAGAGGAGTTCTTGTCTATATATCCTCCCGCGGATTACCCGTTGATACAGAAAAAACGCTTGGAGGTACTCGATTACATGAAAGAGAAATATAATATAGATTTGGAAGCGATAGCACGAGGACCGGAACTCTGAACATGTGTTTTTTTCATTTCACGATAAATGTCGGTAGGGTAACTACCGACATTTAAGAGAGAATTGTATGTTTTTCAATTATATATGAATTTTATTTTTAAGATGATTTTTATGAAAAAATGGATGTTAGTATTGTTGGTAGCCGTATTCGTGCTACCCGTTAGCCAAGAGGCTTTGGCGTCTTCCCGTAAAAAGAAGAAAGCTGCCGTGGAGAAAAAAGAAGCAACTCCCGTGCAGACGGATTATGACAAATTGCTGAATAAACCGGGCAAGGTGACGGCAAAGAGTAATTTTATCACGATGCATAAACTGAACGGCAAACTTTATTTCGAGATCCCCTTGAAATATCTGGGGCGGGAAATGTTGTTGGCTTCGACGTTGACCGAGACTTCCGATGCCATGTTCGGGGATGTCGGGTATAAACAGAATGATCCTTTACACGTGCGTTTCGTGATGGGTGACAGTTGTATTTATTTAAAGAATATCACGACATCCGCGACGATTGATCCCGGCAACGAGGCGTTGCAAAATGCCGTGAACCGGAGTTATGCCGATGCTATCGTGGCAAGTTACAAGATCGAAACTTATAATAACGACCGGTCGGCAGTGGTGGTTGATATGACGGAATTATTTACCACGGATGTGAAGGACTTTTCGTTTTTGCCGCGCATGGGAATGCTTAGCGTGACAGGTGATTTCCGCAAGGAAGCTTCCGGATTGGATGAAATCAAGAGTTTCGATGATAATCTGGTCGTTAAATCTTATATGACATACAAAGTTTCGATTAAGATTTTGTTTTTCACGCTACTGGACAATCTTCCGGTCACGGGCAAGGTAACCCGTTCTTTAGTTCTCCTGCCTGAAGACAAAATGCGTCCCCGCGTTTCAGATTCACGAGTAAGTGTTTTCAACACGAGCAAGTATCATGTTTCCACGAGAGAGGACGGAATCCAAAAATACTCGTTGGCGAATCGTTGGCGTTTGGAGCCGAAAGACGTGGCCGCTTATCAACGGGGAGAGTTGGTGGAGCCGGTGAAACCTATCGTGTGGTACGTGGACGATGCTTTCCCGGCGGAGTGGATCAGTCCGGTGAAGAAAGCTATCTTGAGCTGGAATAAAGCTTTCGAGGCGATCGGGTTCAAGAACGTGATGCAAGTACGTGATTTCCCTAAGAACGATCCCGAATTTGATCCGGACAATATCAAGTACACTTGTATCCGTTATTTGCCGTCAACTACGGAGAACGCGATGGGTCCCTCTTGGGTAGATCCTTCCACGGGAGAGATTATAAATGCCACGGTGTTGATTTATAATGACGTGATTCGTTTGGTGAACAACTGGCGTTTCGTGCAGACGGCACAGGTTGATCCCAGAATACGGGCGAAAAAAATGCCGGAAGACATCATGGAAGAGTCGATGATATACATCGTGGCACACGAGATCGGTCACACGCTCGGTTTCATGCATAATATGGCATCTTCCGCTGCTTATGCGGTGGATTCGTTACGCTCGGCATCGTTCACTCAACGATACGGGACAACCCCCTCCATTATGGATTACGCCCGTTTCAATTATGTGGCGCAACCCGGGGATGAAGGCGTGAAGTTGACACCCCCGGATTTGGGTGTTTACGACTATTTCACGATCAAATGGAATTATCAATATCTCCCTCAAGCGAAAGATATGTGGGAAGAGCAAGCTATTCTGGAAAGTTGGGTAGACGAGAAGGCAGGCGATCCTATTTATCGTTACGGAAGGCAACAGATTTTATCTCGTTATGACCCGAGTGCTATTGAAGAGGATTTGGGTGACGACCCGATCAAGGCAAGTACTTACGGGATTAAGAATTTGAAATATATTTTGCCTAATCTGGAACAATGGATTGATAACGATCCGGATTACAGCCACCGTTCCGGTTTGTACAATCAGATCGCCAACCAGTATTTCCGCTATATCACGAATGTCTCTTATAACGTGGGTGGTATCTATTTGACGGAGATCAAGGAAGGTACTCCCGGCGAACGTTACGTGTCTGTGCCGAAAGATGTGCAAAAGGCTTCTTTGGCTTGGCTTTTGAATGAATACAGGAACGCGGATTGGTTAAGTAAATCTCCTTTGCTCAAAAAATTCCCCATGGGAGTGGATATGACTACTTTATTAAGAACAAAATTGACCGGGAATTTGACAAGATTGAAGGATAACGTTTTACTTTCCGCGCATATCGCTTCTAATCCCTATACCGTGAAGGAGTTCTTGAACGATTTGTATAACGGTGCTTTTGAAAGTGCTATAAAGGGCACGAAACTGACGGATGGTGACAAACTATTGCAAAGTACGCTCGTGGATTTGGTGCTTGCTCCTTTGGCAGACCAAAAACAATCCGGCGGGTTGTTCGGTTTGAACACGGCTTACGCGCCGAGTATCGACGAGATTTTAGCTTATGATCTTGATCCTAGTGGAATGGTTCGTTTGTTCGAGAATAAACTCCGGGAAATAGAGTCAGAGAATGGAGTCGGTTATATCGCTTCTCAATTAAGGCAAGAGCAATTCGGTACTCCCGGTTATGGGTTCTTGCAAAAGGTAGATGTGAAAGCGTTGGATAATTCTTCTGTTTATTTGATCGATCTGGCTTTTAAAGCACAAAAGTTGATCAACAGTAAAGTTGCGACCTCGACAGGAGAGGATAGACTTCATTATCAGGCTTTAGCGGCGAAGATTGCCAAGACGTTGAAGAATAAATAGATGTTGTTTTAATGGTTTGTAATAAAAGCCCGTCTGGAAAGGCGGGCTTTTTCTTTTCGAGTACAGTGTGCGTTCGAGTAGAATTAATGGACTATTCAGTAATCTTATTACTATTTATAGTGATAATACCATATATTTAGCATGTATCAAATTTTATTTAATTTCAATTAAAATTCTATTCAACAACCTTTATAATAGGAGATGAATAGGAGTTGAATGGGAGTTGAATAGGAGATGATATAAAGAAAGTATAAAGTAGATACATGAAAAATTATAATTATTCAGCTTATTTCACTTTTCCCATGTCTGAATTGGAGGAGGTGTACAAGCATTTTGTTTGTTATGGAGAATGTTTTATATTTGTCGGGAATCCAATGAAGAGAAAGAAAGGGAGTATAATTTGATGCGGGAAGAAATTTACCGGGAACTATTTCTGGCTATACAGGAATTACCGGATCGTAGCCGAGAGGTGTTCGAGTTACACTTACAGGGAAAAAAGAACGAGGAAATAGCTGAAGTGCTTGCTATTCAAGCGAAAGCGGTGAAGGCATACAGGAGAGATACCATTACTTTTTTGAAAAGTCGTTTAGGAAACAAATTCTGTTGGTTTGTTTTCATGAATGTAATTTAATCCAGAGTTCGTGATATCTTAACGTGAGTGACGAAATATACGGGTACACGTTTATCGTGGAATAAATCGTGTATCGGGAATTTTTGTTTCAAGAATTCTGCTCTTGTCAATAGCGCGATTGAACGATTAATTTTTATCTTTGTATTATTAAATGGAAAATTGGATGAAATGGGTGTGTCCGATTCGGAAATATTAACTGCCTTTCAGAGGAATATGAATGAGGGCGGGAAATTGCTATTTCAACGCTATTATAAGCCGTTGGTGCTATTTTCCGGCTCGATGCTTGATGATTGTAGTTTTCCGGAGGATATCGTGCAGGAGGTATTTTACCAGTTTATCAAGAATAACGCTTACCGGCAGTTGACTCCGGAGGCTTTGAGTACTTATTTGTTCCGGAGCGTGAAAAACGCTTGTTTGAACAGGATTCGGGACCAGAAGGAGTTCGCGCAAGCGGAATTATTGAAGTATGATGCCATCGAGGAGGAAGCGACGACCGTTTCTTTGGAATTGATCGAGGCTATTCGCCAAGCGATAGAGAGATTGCCGCGAAAGACCCGAATGGTGGTCATGTCGATTGTCGTTGAAGGAAAAAAATACAAGGAAACGGCTGAAGAGTTGGGGGTGTCCGTGAATACCGTGAAGACGCTGTTAAGCGGTGGTTTGAAGCAATTGCGGCAGCAATTTCCTGATTCTTTATTGCTATTTTTTATCTTGGAGAGAAATAATTTCTAAAAAAACTTTCAAAATTGATTCACCCATTTTTTGATTCTTGTGTTTGTCTTATAAAATGAGTAGACGAATACGACACGATGAATAAGGATGAAAAAGAAATGCGAATCCGGGAGTATCTTTCGGGAGAATTAAGCAAGGCGGAAGAACGGGAGTTCAACGAGTGGCTTGCCGGGGATATGGACGCTCAACGAATTTTCGCGGAACGGGTGAAAGAGTTTCATTTGGTCCGTTGGGCGAAACGGTGGGAAGCGATAGATAATGATGAGGCTCGAAAACAGGTTGTGGGGCGGGTGCGCCGCCATCGCTTGCGGGTAGGAATTGTAAGGTATGCCGCCGTGATTGCAGTGATTCTGGTTTCCGGGTTGACGGTTTGGAATTGGCAACAACGGTCGCCGGAACCCGCTGCTTTGACTGTCGTTTCTGTTCCCGCCGCAAACGTGCCGATACTGAAACTGGCTGATGGCAAGGAGATACCTATTTCTCCCCGAAACACGGAGATCATTCGTTCCACCCGGAGGGTAGATATTCAACTGGCTGACTCCGGGAGATTGGAGTACGTGGCGAAGTCGGATTCGATTGCCGGACAGGTGGAGTACAATACTCTTGTTGTACCCCGGGGATGCGAGTTTAATCTCGTCTTGGCTGACGGTAGCCGGGTGTGGCTGAACGCGGGAAGTTCGTTGAAGTATCCCGAAACTTTTTCAAATGGGGAACGAAGGGTTTACTTGAATGGGGAGGCCTATTTCGAGGTGGAGCATGATGCGGAGGCCCCTTTTATCGTGAACACGGAATCCATGGATTTACGGGTACTCGGGACGAGTTTTAATATAAAGGCTTATGATGACGAAAGCATGGTGATTACCACTCTCGTCACCGGGAAGATTAGACAGGAATTTCCGGAAGCGGGTAAGGATATCACGTTGACGCCCTCACGTCAATCGATATTTGACCGTGTTTCCGGGAAATTAGAAACGAAACAAGCCGATGTCCGGGAAACCCTCGCTTGGAAAGAAGGCAAGTTTATCGCTAACGACGAACGTCTGGAAGATATTTTCCGGCAATTGTCCCGTTGGTATGATTTTAAAGTGGTGTACACTCGCCCCTCGCTGAAAGATGTCCGCTTTTATCTTCATTCCAACCGGTACGCGGAGGTGAAGACGATATTGGAATATCTCCAGACAACGAAAGGGATTCGTTTCACTTACGCGGATAAGACGATTTACGTGAGTCAATAAAATAAGGAGATGCCCTCACATCCCCTTACCTGTTAGCCCCTCAGCTAACATCTGTATTAATTTAATAATAAGCTAAACAAAGCTATGGGAAAAAAACGAAAAATTCAACAATTGCTAAGAAAAATGAGGACATTTGCATTATTTATGCTTTGGGGATTCTGCACTTGTCACGCGACGGTTCGCGGGCAGGAGGCGCGTATCGATTTGAAATTGTCCGATGTAACATTGAGTCAGGTGTTCAGGAGTATAGAACAGTTGACCGATTACATGTTTATTTACAAGTCGGAAGATGTACAATCCGTTCGGAAGGTTTCCGTGGATGTGCGGCAAACTATGGTACGGGATATTTTGGGTATGTGCTTGAAAAATACCGGTTTGTCGTACACGTTTAAAGGGGGTGTGATTGTTATCCAGAACTCGAGAGAACCGGAAAAGAAAGAGCTTCGGATAGTGGGACGGGTGACGGATGATAAAAAAGAACCTTTGCCCGGGGTGACTGTCAGTGTCAAAGGATTGTCTGTGGGCACGACGACGGATGTTAAAGGAAAGTACGTGTTGAAGCTCCCGGAAATGGAAAAGTTGTCTTTGGTATTTTCTTTTGTCGGGATGAAAACACAAGAGATAAAGTACTCGGGACAGGATACGATTAACGTGGTGATGGAGGAGGATGTTTCGGAAGTGGAGGAAGTTGTCGTGACAGGTTATCAAACTATTAATAAGACTCGAATGACGGGGGCGGTGGAGGTTGTCACGGCAAAAGATATAGCTAATAAAGGGTACGTTTCGGTCGGGGATGTTTTGAGGGGCTCTTTGGCGGGAATCAGTACTCGTAACACGTCCGGGAAGCCGGGAGCATTACCCGAGATTCGTATCCGGGGATTAAATTCTTTATACGGTGATATGAATCCGACTTGGATTGTCGATGGGGTTCCTTTTTACGGTAACTTGAATGATTTGATTCCTGAGGATATCGAGAGCATCACGGTGTTGAAAGATGCTGCCGCTACTGCTATTTACGGTTCTCAGGCGGCTAACGGGGTGATAGTGGTGAAACGGAAGCAGGGGAGAGAAGAAGTCCCGATGATTCGTGTAACTTCAAGTTTCTCGATAGAGGCGGCTCCGAAGTCTAAATTGGATTTAATGAATTCGGAGGAGAAGATTGCTTTTGAACGTAGCGTGTACGAGGATTTTCCCAATCAAGCGGTGGGGGGAAGAGTAATCATGTTGTTGAAAAACGCGGATATGGGAAAAATTTCCCGTGAAGAGGCGGAAGAGGAAATCACTCGTTTGAGCAAGATTAACACGAATTGGTACGATGTGATATTTCGGACGCCTTTTTCTCACAATCATAATATCTCTTTTTCGGGTGGGAACGGGAAGTTGAAGTATTACGCGAGTTTGAGCGTGCAACAACGTCAAGGGTTAATCCCTTCCAATGATTACAGTAACTGGAGCGCGATGTTGCGATTGTCCCGCGATTTTAATAAACGGCTGTATTTTTCCTTGAATCTTTCTTCTAATATTAGAAAAGATAAAGACGCGGATGCCGGGGTGAATATATTGCAGTATGCGACTTTTGCCAATCCTTACGAACGTCCTTACGACGAGGAGGGAAATATGGAGTACGACCGCTCTTATTCTTATCAATTAAGTTCTTTGAAAGACGGTTATAAATCTGATTTTAATATCTTGAACGAGCTTTATAATAATACCTCGTGCACGAACGCTTTGAGTAATAATGTTTCTTTGGATATTGAGGTCAAGATTCTGGATAATCTGAAATTTATTACCACGGGTTCTATTAATACATATTTTGATAACACGGAGGTGGTGTATAAACCGGGAACTTACGTTGCACAAAATAACGCTTGGATGCGTACTTTGTTCAGTGAATTGCCCGATAACTTGAACAACGGTTCGCTTCGACATAGGAATGTCAGAAATCATAGTTATACTTGGTCCAATCGCTTGGAGTATGTACAAGGGTTTAAGGAGAATCATTTTTTGAATTTGTTCTTGGGATATGAAATGTCTGAGGCCTCGGGTTATAGTAATTCTGTGCGTTTCCCGGAGTATGATCCCGAGAAGGGTTTGACGAATATACCGGAAATAGGGGCGGATAAGATTGCTTACGTGCAGCAGATGATTAAAAATTTGATGGACCAGAGTGAAGGGCGTAATCGTAGAGTGTCTTTTTTCGCGTCATTGGGGTATAGTTTTAAAGACCGTTATGTTTTTTCTGCCAGTGCTAGGATGGATGGAGCTGACGTTATAGGAACCAAGAATCGATTTTCTCCCTTGTGGAATGCCAGTTTGAAATATAATCTTCATAAAGAGGATTTTATGACAAGGTTCGGGTGGATTAACGAATTGGCGTTTCGTGTTTCTTACGGGTACACGGGGAGTATCGATAAAACGGCGTTACCGTTTAACGTGCTTTCTTATTTGATGTCTTCGAAGTTTCTTGATATGGATATCCCTTCTTATATTTCTCCCAAGAATCCTTCTATCAAGTGGCAGAAGAAGCAGGACCGCAGTTTTGGCGTGGATATGGCATTTTTCAGGAACAGGATTCGGGCAACGGTGAATTATTATAATAACGTGACTCGCGATTTGTTGGATTCTAAAACATTACCAGTATCGGTGGGGATTAGTACGATTCGGTATAATAGTTCTTCCGTTCGAAATTATGGTGTGGAAGTTAGTTTGCACACGGTAAATATTCGTAAGCGGGATTTCACGTGGACGACATCTCTTAATTTCGCGAATAACAAGAGTAGAATAATAGAGTCGTTTTATAAAAACGTGCAGGATGTTCCTAAAGGGTTCGGGCGCACGGAACCGGTGGAGGGGACTTCAACCAATTCGTGGATTGGCTACCGGTTTGTCGGTATTGACCCGTTGACCGGACACACGTTGGCTTTGGTGGATAATTCGAATCGTGAAAACCCGATTGGCTTCCAAAGAGAAGACGGGACTTGGGTGCTGGATATGGATGATTCGTTGAACGAGAAGGATAAGCGGCGTATTAAAAAGAGTTTAGGTGATAGTTATCCGCCGATATCCGGGGGATTCGGGACGGCTTTGAATTGGCAACAATGGACGTTGAGCACCCGGTTCGCTTTTATGGCGGGGCATAAAATAACATCGGCTTATTATTCCGTGGCTAACGGGGGTAGTTTTTCATCGGCTTCTCAAAACGTGTTGAAGCAAGAGTTCAATCGTTGGAGGAAACCCGGAGATATAACCGATATGCCGGGGTATAACACGACGGGAAACGTTGCTTCATTACAAACCGATTGGTATGATAGAAAATTGGAAAGTGGAGATTTTCTGAAGTGTACGGAGATTTCTCTGGGGTATTTTCTTTCTTCCAAAATCTGCAAGAAGTTGTTGCTCTCTTCTTGTCGGGTGAACTTGAATATTCGGGATATATTTACGATATCGAAATATAAAGGATTGGA
Source organism: Butyricimonas sp. DFI.6.44 (assembly GCF_022132345.1). Taxonomy (NCBI): domain Bacteria; kingdom Pseudomonadati; phylum Bacteroidota; class Bacteroidia; order Bacteroidales; family Odoribacteraceae; genus Butyricimonas; species Butyricimonas sp. DFI.6.44. The sequence continues at coordinate 124,760 of NZ_JAKNJD010000003.1, forward strand.
CCCGGAAAACTTCGGGGGATTTACTTATCCTAATTCCAGAAAATATATGCTTTCGTTGAGTGTCGGTTTTTAAATATAGAGATTATGAAATTACGCGTGAAAAGAATAAGTATGTTATCCTTGTGTCTGATCGGTTTCATGATGACCGCTTGCAAGGATTACCTGAATCTTATACCTAAGAATCAAAAAATCGTGTCTAACGTGGAAGACGTGAAAGCGGAATTGTTGTCGTATTGGGCGGCAACGACTTATTCCACGTTGTTGAAGACTTCCTATGGTAATTCTGCGCCGTTATCCTTGCCTATATTTAATGATGTCAATATTCAATTGGCTCTTTACGAGGATAATATGGATATGCTCGCTTTTAAAGAGCATTCGGATATAAATGACAGGTGTATGACATATTATTATCAGGATATCGATTGGAAAGGAACTAGTTTGGCTTCTTCTCTCTGGCAAAATTGTTATGTTTCTATCGGGTTTATGAACGCGATACTTGACGATTTGGATAAAGTAACGGCAACTCAAGCCGAGAGGGAAACGATAGGGGGTGAGGCTCGGGTAATTCGTGCTTGGAATATTTTGAAATTGATTCAGTTTTTCGCTCCCTATAAGGATAATAAGTTGGGTGTACCTTTAAATCTGGATTCGGAAAATGTGACACCGGGAGATAGGCGCACGCAAACGGAGATTTATGGGATTATTGAACGGGAGTTGAAGGAAGTCTTGGAATATACTACGCCAAGGGAAAAATGGAATTTCTTTTATTCTCCGAGCTTTGTTAAATCTTGTTTGGCCGAGATGTATATGTTTAGAGCGGGTTCTGCCGCAGCAAAAGATAAGGATTGGGAGATGGCCGAGAAATATTCGGGAGAAGTGATTGCTTCTTACGTCCCGGAGAATCGTGCTGAATTATTGATGGATATGTTTTCCGGCGAGAGTGTGTCTTATACTGTTGAGCATCCTTATTGTGCGTTGAAATTGGCAACTAGCCGTTTTTTTGGTATAGGAAATCAAAGCACGGGTATATGGGGGTCTAACAATGCTCAACAAGTAAGTTCGGAGCTTTGGTTGATGTACGAACCTGAGGATATTCGAAGAAAAGCTTGGTTCCGGGAGAATGAAGATGAAGGTAGAGTAAGACGTTGTATTTCCAAACCGGTTGTTTATTATTATGGTCCGGTTTGTGATATTTTGGTGTTATATCGTAAAGCAGATCTTTTCTTGATAAACGCTGAAGCGAAATGTCGTTTGGGGCAAGAGTCCGAGGCTGCACGCATGATTGAGGACTTTAGGAGGGCTCGCATCCCGGGATACAATACTTCTGTTACCGGTAATATATTGGCGGAGGTGTTGAAAGAACGGCGCTTGGAATTGTGTTTTGAAAATGGTTCGCGTTGGTTGGATATGAAACGTTTAGGGATTAGTTGTACTCGTTCGGGGTTTGATAAGGAAAGTAGCGGGACTAAAGAGTATACCCTTGACGCGAATGATTATCGTTATGCTTTGCCCATTCCCACCGATATCGAATTGGATTATAATGATATCAGTCAGAATCCGGGATGGACGAATTTCAACTAGTGAAAATTTATAATAGGTCGTTTATGAAAAAGATATTTTATTTGATACTGATTTCCTTGTTTATCGGGGGGTGTGAAAAGGATGACGATTTCTTTTTTGAAAATCCCGTTACGGAAGGAAATATTAAACTGGTTCGGTTGCGTGCTGACCACAATACTTTGCTGCCGGACGGAAAAGCCACGATGAAGTTTTACGCGGAGGCTTACAATATATTGGAATTACCTGATTATACACCAACTTACGAGGGGGATAGTGCGATTTACATACCGGGAATTGTTCGGGATACTTCGTTGATTCCGGCAGATCTTTTGCCGACAGGATTGTTTCGTTTGCTGGATGATTCCGGGAATGAGTATTCCGATTTTAGTTTTTCCACTACCGATACGCGGGAACGTACGATTCGTTTTCGCGTGGAAGCGGGGGAATTGACGAGCGAAGAAGTGGAAATTCGGGTAAGGCCCTTACCGCGGGAGAAGTACGAGGAAATAGAAATCCCCGTGATCTTTCATGTTTTGCATCCTGCTAAAAATCCGAGTATAGCACCTATTGATATTACCCCGGAAACTGTGGAGAAAAATGTAAAGCGATTGAATGACGTTTTTAATGGTGAAGCCACGACTGACCCTAACGGGGGGAATGCCAGAATTACTTTTAGATTGGCGGAATATGATAATAACGGGGTTAAATTAGAGAATCCGGGGGTGCATTATTACGAGATCGGGAGTTCTGTCGTTTTTAAAGAAAGCGATGATTATCAGAATTATGTTATGTCTAAGGGGAGCACGTTAATGTATGATTACCGGAACTATTTGAATATCTGGTTAATTAATGATCCTAGAGGGTCGTCTTTTATCGTGAGAGGACCTAACGTGATAGATCAGCCTGAAAATCCTATTCCCGGATTGAATGCCGGAGCCTTGTCGGCAACTTTTCCAGAGCGTCCCACGGATATTGGTTTCTTTGTCAACATGTCTCATTTCTTGAATCCGTTGCAATCCGCCGATTATTTTGAAATTTCAACGGCGATGGCTCAATATTTAGGATTGCTTACGACTCGGGGTGTGGAAGCGTACGGGGAAACGAATTTCGTGAATGGCGATACTGATTATTGTTCGGACACTCCTTATTATTGGAATGATTTTTCTTCTGTTTTTAAAAATAATAGCAAGGGAAATAGCACGGATAAAAATACGTTATACTTTACCTCGTATAATGTGATGGATAGTTACAGTTACAAGAATTCCATTACGGTTGATCAAGTTGCTCGCGTTCGTTTGCATTTAGAGCGTTGTCCTTCTCGCTGGATGTATAAATCTAAATTCGCTTTTACCGGAAAGTTAGAGGATCGGAAATAATGATTAAAGATTAAATATAAAAAATAATACTATGAAAACATTTTTACTTATATTGATTTTGCTACTTGTTACTTGTTCTTCTCGTTTGTTCGCACAAGAAACCAAATTGACAATTGATTTGAGCCAATATTTTCAGAGGCCGAAGGTTAGTTTGTCCGGTCCGAATTTTAATGAAGTGCTGACTTACGATTCGTCTCGGAAAAGTGTGATATCCTTATCATTAAAAGAAGCTGCTTATTTCACTTTGAGTATTGATCTTAGTGCTAATACTCTCTATTTAGAACCGGGAAAAGATCTGATGATAAGCGTGGTCCCGAATGAAAAAGGAGAGTTTATCGCCATACATTTGGATCTTCGTTTTGAAGGAGAGAACGCAGATATTAATACTTATTTGAACACGTGTAAACTGGGCTCTATGGAGGATAAAGATTTTCTTTTAGATGAAACGACTTATCTTCGGAAAATAGAGCAACTTCTAAAACAAAATAAGAAAACAATTCACAAGTATAAATTGAATAAACAATTTGAAGAAAAAGAGTTAATGCGTGCCCGTTATCAAGTGCTGGAAGGCGTAACGAGTTATCCGATTCAACATTTTTGGGAAGGGGGAAATAAAACAAGTGCTGTTTTTAAGGGAGGAGAAACTCCTATTGTAAAAGAATACATAGCTCGACAATTAATTGATGATGAAAAAGCGTGGCAAGTTTCTGCTTATAGAAAGTATGTGAAGTCAGCTGTAGCTATGTTGGCATTTACCGATTTTGGAGCTTCTTGGGAATCGATAATACAGGAGCGGTTGAGGGTATTGACACAATATTTTAAGAGTCCTCGAATCTTGGAAGATATGGTGCAAAATATGGCTCTCGTGTATGTCGAAAGCACAAGAGGTGATTCTTTGATGGGTTTCCAAACGGCTTATGATAAATATGTGTCTAAACCGGAATATAGGCAGGAGCTTGAAAAGGTGTATGCCATGTGGAATAAATTGAAAAAAGGGCAACACGTTGTTTCCAGTGGTGCGGTTTATGAGGATGTGGAAGGAAATACCGTCAGTTTGGATGATTTGAAAGGAAAGTATATTTACATTGATGTATGGGCAACGTGGTGTGGACCTTGTCGGGCAGAGATTCCTTTCTTGAAAAAATTGGAAGAAGAATTTCATGGTAAAAATATTCATTTCGTGAGTATTTCTATGGATGAACGGAAACGGAATTGGATTAAAATGGTGGAACAGGAGAAATTGGGAGGCATCCAATTATGGGGAGGACCGAGTGCTCAGATAGCGATTGACTATAAAATAAAGGGGATTCCTCGTTTTATATTGCTTGATAGGGAAGGAAAAGTGATTGATAATAATATGAGTCGTCCCTCTGAGGCTGTAACTAAGAAAGTATTGGAAGAATTAGAGGGAATTTAAATCGTGGAATTATGAATGTAAGATGGTTAATTGTCTTGTGTCTGTCGGTGGTCGGGGCGGCATGTGTACATACGATAGACGCGGAAGTGGAAAATACGCCTAAGGAAGTTCAGTTTAAAGTTCAGGCTTCAGCGCTTGCCCGTTCCGGCAAAGAGGTGTTCGCCGTGGGAGATTCTATCGGGATTTACGCGGTGAAACGTACGGAGGACGGGATTTCGGCGATACCCGCTCAAACGGGTAATCAAGCGCATAATGCTAAATGGGTAAAAACGGAGGACGGTTGGCAACCGGCTTCCCCGATAGATAAAGTACTTTGGAGTCAAGATAATGCACCCCTTGATTTTTATGCTTATTACCCGTACCAAAGAGAGGCTTTTGACCCTGCTGCAATAAATGTTCGTGTACATTCGAAACAAAACTCGGAGGTGGCTGTTGAGGAATCGGATGTCTTGCGTGCGGCAAATACCCGAGGATTGAGCGAAGGTGAGGTGGAGCTTCAGTTTGAGCATATATTTTCTTTGGTTGAGGTGAAACTGGTGGGAGATAGAATCGTGGCAGGTTCTCTCGTGAAAGTAACCGCTAATGAGATAGCGACTAATATGCAACTTAATTTAGGGACAGGGGAACTGTCCCCTTTAACGATGGGAAGCGTGGCATTGTATTGTGTCGATTTGGAGCAAATGTTGTATAAAGCAGTGCTTCCCGCTCAGCAGGTGGAAGAAGGGTGTGCGTTTTTGCAATGTGAATTTGACGGTATCACGTGTATATATCGTTCTCCCGGGATAAGATTGGAACCGGCTTGTTTGCAGGAATTTGAAATTGAAGTGAAATAAGGGTTGTAAGTAAAATTCAGATAATAAAATGAAACGACAATATTATATATGGCTTTCCATGTTATTCTGTTTTTGGTTCGTGGAAGGATGTAATGATGATGATAACACGGGTAATGATACTTCAGGAGCCGAACTTCATCTGTCAGCTTTGATAGACGGGATGACGGCGGAGGAAACTGCTTATCGGTTTCAAGGAGGGCAGGAAGTAGGTATTTGGTTATCAACTACCGATGTTTCTGGAAAATTGGCTAATGCCGATGGGGTACATAATATGCGTTTTTCTCAAAGTGCGGGAGGTTTGGTTGCCGAACCTCGTGCCACTTGGAACAATCGTTCAACAATTAACGTGTACGCTTACGCTCCGTATGACCGGGAGGCTCAAGATGCGCCTCATGCTTATCCTTTTCAGCTTAATTTGCGGCAAGATACCGTTTCGTTGATTCCGGATGGGAATCGGCAAAGTGATTTTTTATGGACGAAACATGCGGCAACTTACACGAGTGAACCGCTTTTGTTGTCATTTCACCACTTGATGAGTAAAATAATCCTGCACGTGAAAAGTAATACTTCCATGCCCGGGAGTTTGATAGGTGGGCGACTATCCGTGTGCAATACTCAAACCGCTGCCAATATAGATTTGGGAACGGGAACCGTATCTCCGGTAGGAGCAAAAGGTAATGTTGTTGCCCGGGAGCTTCAAGATATACCGAGCGGGTATGAAATGGCCCGGGAGGTTATTATCGTGCCCCAGACGATACATGTCGGGGAACAATTTTTGGATATCTTTACGCTCGGTAATTATTCTTGTGTTTGGAACGCGGACAAGGAGTTGGTTTTTGAATCCGGTAAACAGATTGTCATGGAGGTCGTGATTGACGAGGGAGAGTGTCATGTTCGGATAAAGGATATTTCTCCTTGGAAAGAGGGACAATCTCCAATCTTGGGCGAGGCTGTCGAAGATCTGCCAACATTTAAAGTGCTCGATTTTTATGACCGTCATGGAGTACAAGGAATTGTTATTGATGTGGACGAAACGGGAACACACGGATGGATAGTTTCCATGGATGAAGTGGAGTTAGCTTGGGGAACGGCTCCTATGGGCACTTACTTCCCGAATGCGTATGATAATAATAACGCACAAGCTAATTTGAATGCAGTCTTGGCGGTAGATCCTGATTTAAAGAATTATCCCGCTATGAAGTGGTGTAATGATAAGAACGTGGATGGGGTAACCGGTTGGGTGCTTCCAGCTCATAACGTGGTGAAAAAATTCGCACGATTAATTAGTAATCCAGATACATGGGCGCAATTTAATCAAGCAATTAGGAATTCTTCAGTCGCTAATTCGTCCCCGGTAAACATTGATTGGAATAGTTGGAATGATTATTATTATGCTTCATCTACATTGTCTATGACTGATAATGTGAGGAATGCGGGATGTTCAATGACGAATAATTATTGGTGGGGTACTTATTACGTTGATGCTAATCTTTTCCCTCAGGAAGCAATATTCTATGTCAGGGCATTTCGGGAGTTTTGAAATAGAATGTGATTAGTCCTTGGTGGCTTATTTATGTGGATGCGTTGTCATTTTCTGGAATTGTTGCATTTGATTTCTAGAAATGACAACGTGTTTTGTTATGGATACGGGTAGTAATATCTTTTTATGGACCGAATATGTTTAATGATTGAAAAGTTGTAACTTTGTGATGATTAAAATATCAGGTTATGGCAACGAAGAAACTTCCTTATGGTTTAAGTGATTTCCGTTTATTGCAAACGGATGATTATTATTACGTGGACAAAACTCGTTTTATCGAGGAGGTGGAGAATTCTCCTCGATTCTTATTTATGATACGTCCTCGCCGTTTCGGGAAGTCGTTGTGGTTGTCGATACTGGAAAGTTATTATGACGTGGCGTTCGAGGATCGTTTCGAGGAGTTGTTCGGGAAATATTACATCGGGCAACATCCGACATCGGAACGGAATAAATATTTGATATTGAGTTTTAATTTTGCCGGAGTGAGCCCGGATATCGATCGTTTGGAACAATCTTTCTGGGGGCATTTGGATCTTCGATTAATGGCGTTTAACCTGAAATACGCCCATTTGTTCCCCGCGGATTACATGGAGGGGTATCACCAATGCGTGAATGCGGAACAGCGCTTCGGTTACGTTATGCTTCGCTGCCAATTTGCGAAATTTTCTGTTTATTTGATTATTGATGAATATGATAACTTCACGAACGTGGTGTTATCGAAACATGGGCATGAACGTTATCACGAGTTGACGCACGCTGCCGGATTTTATCGGGCGTTTTTTAATAAATTGAAAGAGGCGACAACAGGTGGTGATGCCGCGGTAAAGCGGATGTTTATCACGGGAGTTTCTCCGGTGACGCTGGACGACGTGACCAGCGGTTTCAATATAGCACATCAAGCTAGTATGGAGGCTCGGTTCAACGAATTCCTAGGGTTCACGGAGAATGAGGTGCGGGAAATGTTGGAATACTACAAGAACGAGGGGTGTCTGGTGGGGAATGTGGAGGAGCGTTTGGAGATAATGCGTGAATGGTATGATAATTATTGTTTCTCGAAATCTTGTTGCAATGTAAGGATGTATAATTCGGACATGGTGTTATATTTCGTGAATAGTTTAATCACGTCCGGTTGCACTCCCGATAGTCTGGTTGACCCGAACGTGAAGACGGATTACGCGAAGTTACGTTACCTGATTATTTTGGATAAAAAGTTAAATGGTAATTTTTCCCGGATTAAGCAAATTGCAGAGGATGGGGAAATTGTGTCGGATATATTACCGGGATTTCCCGCGGAGGAATTGGTGAAACCGACGAATTTCGTGTCGCTGCTCTTTTATTTCGGGATACTGACGATAGATCGGGAAGAAGAAGGTATGGTTATACTGAAAATACCTAATTTGACGATACGGCAGATGTTATTCTCGTATCTTGAGCGAGGATATTTGGAGGCGGGTGTATTTGAGATAAAAATGATGGAATTGAGTGAAATGATGAGATATATGGCTTATCGTGGAGAGTGGCGTCCGGTATTCGAGTATTTTGGGAAAGAATTGCGAAATCAAACGTCTATCCGGGATTATATCGAGGGAGAGAAAGCCGTGCAAACACTCCATTTAGTGTATATGGGGTTGACGAATCATTTTACTATTTGGCCGGAGCAAGAATTGGGAAAGGGATATTGCGACCTGTGGATGGCACCGAATTTGGTGAATCATCCCGGAATGAAGTACAGTTACGTGGTGGAGTTCAAGTATCTGAAGCATGGAGCCACAGACCAAGAAGTTGCCAATAAACTGGAAGAGGCAAAAGAGCAATTGCGCCGATATGCCGATGACAAAAAAATAAAAGCCCAAGCCGGACTCACGGAAATACGTTATATCGCTGTCGTTTACCGGGCTTGGGAATTGGTTAAGTTGGAAGAGGTTTCTATGGCAAATACCGATACCCCGTGTGGTTGTTAATCTCAGAGTTATTGTTGCTCGGGATGATCATAACACTCCAATAGTAATCACGGTTCGCGGGGATCGTGTACTGCGGGTAGGGACGGGAACCCCAACTATCGTCGCCCGCGACACCCATCATCCGGTGGTCAAGACATACTTCCACGAAGTTACGGGGGAGGAGCTCGTTGACATGGGTTTGCTTGGGTTTGCGGTTTTGTGCCATTAACGGATCATGGGATTCGGCTTTCGTGAAGTTTTGCCATTGGTAAGGGCTAGTGGATTCTTCACTATCGAAGTCCTCTATCCGATTGCGGGATACGTTAAATTCCATTAGATTCGAATCGGCTACAAAGAGGAGTCCTTTACCTGTTTTGTCAGTTAGGGCTAACCAACGGGCATCTGTCTTGTGCCCGTTCTCCTGCGGACGAACGTAAGGCACGTACTGTTGCTCGGCGGTACTCTTGTAATGCCCGACGAGTGTCCCGTGGTTGCGGTCGCGATAGTTTTCCTCGGGACCGCGTCCGAAATATTCCATTTGGTTGAGGTCTGACGGGACACGGAAGCGTGCACCTATTCTGGGTATTTCCGGGGCATTGGGATTAGCTTCTAGATGACAGGCCACGTTCAGGTAACCGGAGGGATAAATCGTGTAGGACACGTGATAACGGGTGTTGCTTTCCTGCAACCGATACGTGATTGTCAGATTCGTACTTATTGTCGAGGCAGAAGTCCGGATTCCGGCGATTTTAAAATTCTTGCCGGCTTGTTTCCACGCTTGCAGGCGATGGGGCATACCGTTGCCGTAGTCATTATCGGTGGCTCCCCGCCAAAAGTTGGGTTGGAAGCCGAAATCATCCGCTATATACTGTACGCCTTTCACCCGGTAGGAAGTAACGTACCCTTTTTGCTTGTGGAAGACAAATTCCATGTCCGGGTTGGAAATACGAATTTCCGGTCCGTTCTCTTCCATGGAAAGCACTTGTTCCGGGGCGGCTTGATAAATGGGTTTAGGTGTCGTTACCGGGATTTGGAATTGTTCGGAAGCCACGATGTAGCCCGCGGGAGCGAATAAGGCGGGCTTTTTGGTTTTCACGTGTAGATTCAAGAAATATTCCACGCCGGGTTTTATCTTTAGATTCCTAAGCGGGATGGTTACTTGACGGTCTTTACCCGGAGCGATGTTTTGCGAGGGAAGAGTTCCCGAATGTAGAATTTCCGTGTCGCCGATCAACGTGTATTCAATGGCGAACTGGTTGAGGTTGGTGAAGTCATAACGGTTTTCTATTTTCACGACGCCTTTGCTGATATCGACCGGCTGAAACCAAACGTACTGATAGGCTTTTTTTACTTCCGTGAGTCCGGGGTGCGGTTCCCGGTCGGGACCGACAAGACCGTTACACAGAAAGTTGCCGTCGGATGGGGCGTCTTTCCCGAAATCTCCCCCGTAAGCCCAGAATGGTGTACCGTTCTCATCTTTCACGAGTATGCCTTGGTCTATCCAGTCCCAGATAAATCCGCCTTGGAGATTGGGATAACGATAGATCACGTTCCATAAATCCATTAAGTTTCCGGTACTATTGCCCATGGCGTGAGCGTATTCGGACATGATATACGGTCGGTCTGTTTGTGAATTACCCCACCGTTCGAGAGCGTCGGCACCCGGGTACTGGGGACAATAAATATCCGTGTTCCACTCGAGTCCGGCCCGTTCGTATTGTATCGGGCGAGAAGTATCCTGTGCTTTCAACCAATTGTAAGTCACGTAGAAATTGTACCCGTTCCCGGCTTCGTTACCGAGAGACCAGAACGTGATACAGGGATAGTTTTTGCTTGTTTCGTACATGTTCACGGTGCGATCCATGTGGGCATTCAGCCAGCGTGGGTTATTACCGAGCGTGCGACCTTTGCGAAGGTCATATCCCATGCCGTGGGATTCGATATTCGCCTCATTGCACACGTAGAAACCGTACTCGTTACAGAGTTCATAGAAACGACGTTGTTGAGGGTAATGACAACAACGGATAGCATTGATATTATGGCGTTTCATCGTTTTGAAATCTTTTCGCATATCGGCTTCGCCGAGTACATGCCCCGTGTGTTCGTTATGCTCGTGGTAATTGACACCTTTGATGAGTACGGGACGCCCGTTCACAAGGAATTGGTTGCCCCGGATTTCAAATTTGCGGAATCCGACCCGAAAAGGAATAATTTCGGTTTGTTTGCCCGATTGTTCGATTTGAATAAAAAGTTGGTAGAGATGGGGTGTTTCCGCTGTCCATGCCTCTACTTGTGGAATCGTGGTGTCGAAATGAACACGGGCGATAGAATCGACGTTGACTATTTTCTGCCCTTCCGCTACTCGTGTACCCGACGGACTTTCCAATTGATAACGCACGGTGATTTGTCCCGGTTGTTTCGGATTTTTGTTTACCAAGGTTAGGTCAAGCCCGAAAAGTCCATTGGTATAACTGCTGTCCAAGTCCTGTCGGATGGAGAAATCCCAAGGATGAACGGGAGATTGCGCGAAGAGATAGACATCTCTTTCAATCCCGCTGATACGCCAGAAATCCTGACATTCAAGATAACTGCCGGTTGACCAGCGATAGACTTCAAGAGCGATCAGATTCTGCCCCGGTTTCAAGTAACGGGTGATATTGTATTCCACGGGATCTTTGGAATCTTCGCTATATCCCACTTTTGTCCCGTTCACGTAAAGGTAACAACCGGACTTCACCGCCCCGATGTGCAGGAATATTTCTTTCCCGTCCCATTGTTCCGGCAATTCGAAGTATTTGCGATATGATCCTACCGGATTTTCTTCCGGCAGAAGTGGCGGTTGCGGGTTGCGGGGGCAAAACTCGTACGGGTGATTCGTATACAAGGCGACCCCGTACCCGTTGACTTCCCAGTTTGCCGGAACCTCGATTTCTTCCCAACCGGAATCATTAAAATCCGTTTTGTAAAAATTTATCGGGCGTTTCTTGTAGGTAGAAACCCAGAGGAATTTCCATTTACCGTTCAAAGACTTGTAGTCTGCGGAAGCCTTGAAATCGTTATCTCGGGCTTTGTCAATATCCCCGTAAGTCATAAACGGGGTTCTCGGGTATTCTTTCCCGACAAAAGGGATCGTTTCGTCCTGCCATTCCGGCTTGTCCTGCATATAGGCTGTAAGACAAATGAAACAACAAAGAATAGTGAAGAATAGTCTTTTCATCTTTCGTGTGGTTTGTAGGTTACAAATGTAAAGATAGTACATTTTTGTTAAAAGATGACACGAAGGATGTAAAGTCGTAAGATTTTTAATAATATACCCCTTCATCTCTCCTTTGTACGGGGGATGAAGGGGCGTGGTTGTATCTGAACGTATGCACTAACGTTTAATCCCTTCAAAAATACTTGCTTTTTCCTGTGGCAAAAGTTTGCCCATCATTGTAAGGGTATTTGAATTGAAGGAGGGCGAAATCCTTGCCGAAACGTTATTAGAGCTGGGAGAGAGAGAAATAGTCACGTACGCAGAAATACTCACTCCTTGGACATAAAAACTATAAATAACGCTTCCGTTCTTGTCCGTTTTCATTTTGACGTCCGATACATTTCCTTCGACAGTGAAACCGCCTAATCCGTTTTGAAGCGGACGGGGGGTATCGAAACTTACTTGCACGGTAGCTTTTTTATTTGCCATAGAAATGAAATTTCTCGTGGCACTTACACTTGTTGATCTACCTCTTTTGAAGATCAAATGGTGGGCTTCCAGTACAAAATTATTGTTTTCCAGAGCCCGGATCGCTTCCTTGTACAATCGTTCATTTTCTTTTTGTTGAGCGATTTTACGTTCTTGTCTGGTTAGTTTGCGTTGCTCTTTAGCCGTCATGTTTTGTGCGGTTAGCGACGCGAAGGTGCCTAGCACGAGGGCCAGCATCATGAATAATGTAGTGATGTGTCTCATAATATAGTGTATTTTGAGATTTTTACGTGAAAGAAACAAGAAAGTTATTCCCCTGCACCCGGGAAAGCCTGTTACGAGAGGGCGTTGCTATTTCTTCATTATTCTGAAATCTATTGGTAACATTGGGTACATACATTTGTGACGCAAAATTTAATCAATGAAACTTTGAAAACATGAAAAACAATTTATTATTATCACTTGCGCTCGTTGTAGCTTTATTCTCGGCTTGTAATGAAAACTCCGATCCGGAAATCGGAGGTGGAGGCAATGAAGAAGAAAAATCGGTATTCGGAACGTATTTGACAGGAGATTTTCACCAACACACGGCTTACTCGGATGGTACGAATCCAATTAAATTTGTCTATTCTCAAGCTAAAAAATATGACCTTGATTTCTCCGTGAACAGTGAACACGGGGGTGCTTTCGGGGGTGATGCCAGTGAGGGGGATTTCGAGGGAGAATGCCCGAGATGGAGTGAAACAACCGTATTTAAAGGGGATGCAAACGGTAGAAACATGTGGCGTTGGCAATCGATAAAAGATTATAGTTGGTTACAGACAAAGGCTTTCGGGGATGCAAACAAAGATATGATTATCATGCAAGGTTTGGAATGGAACCCTGCGGGACACGAACATGCGAGTACGTGCATTATCACGGGACAATTTGATGGTCCCGATGCTTCGAGAAATGCTGATGCGATGGCACAGTTTGAATATATGTTTGATAACAATGACAAGGATCAGACTGGCGGCAATGAATACGGTTGGGTTAAGTCCTCGAAAGCAGGTCACGAAAAAACAATGGAAGCTGCGGCTTGGTTGCAGGCTAATCACCGGAAAACAAGCTGGATAGTACCTGCACACCCGGAACGCCAGAACAAATGGTCTATATCCGATTTCCGGGATTTGAATGATGTCGCACCGGATGTATTTGTCGCTTTTGAAAGTACTCCGGGGCATCAAGCATCTGCGAACCGTGGAGGAATAGGTAATTCATCTTCATTCAAAAAGAGTTATACTTACGGCGGTACCGGTATCATGGCAGCGCAAGTCGGGGGACTCTGGGATGCGATGTTGTCCGAAGGGCGGAATTTTTGGTTAGTTGCCAATTCCGATTTTCATAAGCATGTCAGTAAGGGGGCGGATGATTTTTATCCCGGTGAATACCAGAAAACATATGTGTCTGTCAAAGAAAAAACGGCACAAGGTATTGTTGACGGTCTTCGCTCCGGCAATATATTTACGGTTCATGGTGATCTGATTGATAAACTTGAATTTTCTATCGGCTCGGCAACCATGGGACAAACGTATACTGCGAAAACAGAAAAAATCAAGATTAGTATTGTTGTTCGGGACCCTGAAACAAACAATAATAACATGTACACGTCGCTGATAAATCCAAAACTTGATCATATCGATTTAATCGCCGGCGAAATGCGTTCTAAAATAACTAAAGGTTCTGCGGAATACAGTATCGACAATTACGATAAAACGAAAGTTATAGCTCGTTTCGATGCAGTCGGTGGTGTAACTGATGCGAATGGTATCGTGAGCCAGAAATGGACAACCCGAGAAGGGGGAGTTAAAGTGATCGAGTACGAGGTAGAACTTACCAAGGATACGTATTTTAGGTTACGCGGAACAAATCATGGCTTGAATAAAGCAGGTGAAACCGACGCTAACGGAAATCCGTTAGTCGATACTCCCACGGCAAATAATGAAGCTGCGGCAAAAGTCTCTTTCGAGGATTTATGGTTTTACTCGAATCCTATCTTCGTGAAGAAAAATTAAGTAGTTAATAATCTACAGGGTACCCACTTGACTTTTCTATAGTTAGGTGGGTATTTATTTCCCATAAAAAAACCACCTACTTTCGTAAGTGGCTCATTTTCGGTGACCTCGGTGGGACTCGAACCCACTCTGTATAACATTAAAATACAACATGTTAGATGCTTGCTGAATGTGATATGCACCTGTAAGGATACCAGATATAGATTAAACAATATTTTTCTTACAAATCATATTATCTTTATTCTTCCCACCATAATGGAAATGTAGAGGCTGAATAAGTTTCATGTTACTGTGTTCATAATTCAATCATTAATTTCTAGTTTATTAAAGTCAATAATCCATTTGTGCTTTTTGAGAAAGTTTGTTCCTAGTACCCCAGAGAACATCTTCTCTTTGGATGTGCAATAGGGACATAGGCTTTGGTCAATGTAAAATAGTTCAGAATAAGTCTTTCCATTATATTCAAATTTGAGTATAGTAGATTCACATCCCATTATAACCCCATTTTTACATCTAACCTTCTTGATACCTTCTCTCTTCTGGAATACCTCTCTAAACAAGTATAAAGGGGTTTTTATGGGGGCTTCTGGAGAGGGAAAATTTAAATTCAACCACTCATGAGATTTAATCCTTTCCTGTGAAGCTGGATATTCCTCGTGAAAGAAGTCAACCAAGCAAGGAGCAAGTAGGTTGTACTTGCAACTAGTATCCACCAAGAAAGTGAATCCTATACCCTTGACTTGAATTAATATCATAGGTTGAGCTTTAAATTTTTCCATCAATTTTAATATTGTCATTAAGAGGGTGTATATTATTGAATCAAACAGTTTACCATAATGCTCTTTCAGAAGGAAGAAAACAACAAAGAAGAGGATTTCCTGCTTCAATTTCTTCATTCCCTATTTTTATATAGAAATGATAAATTGTCCTAAAATACCCTTGAGATTCTGCAATTCTTATTTCTCCTGTATCTGTCTTAACTATAGCTAGTTTTGTTAATTCATACATTGAACCTAAAGGAGTATTTTGCATATATCCTGTAGCAAGACCATAATATTCAACAGATTTAATTGCACATGTAATAGGATTATCAATACCTACTTCAATAGTAACTAAATCCTTATTTTCGAAAAGTACTTTTAATCTTGATGAATAATTATCTTTAAATGAAGCATTTTCTGTTGTTTTAATTAATACAGCTCCATAACCACTAGCTGTATATGGTATATTCGTTTTGAGGAAGTTATTACATGAGTAAACACTATCCATTAGGCTTATAGGATTTACTTTATTTGCTTTTTGTGTTTGCTGAGTATTGCATCCTATAATAAAGAAGAATATAGGAAGCAAAATGTGATATTTATTCATTATAATTTGATATGTTAAGTTTATTAAAATCAATTATCCACTTGTTTTCTAGTAAAAACTTTATACCAAGTACCCCATGAATTTGTATTCCAGTTTCTTCCTGCACTTGTTTAATAGCTTCAGAAGCATCCAATACAGAAAAAGTGGAAGTATAATCTTTCCCTTCAAAATTGAATGTGGCTTCAATAGTAGGAGTCTCTCGGTATTGTCCCTCTATTCCCATAAGTGATTGGGTGTCATCTAGTAATTTAAACTCATCCCTAAAGTGGTTATATACAAAATCAAATAAGATATTATGTGTTGAACCCGTATCTATCAAGAAACATAGATTCTTTAGTTTACCTGATGTTAGTATTAAGGGTAATCCTGCTTTTTGTAGTCCTAAAGTGATTGGGAATGATTTATCCATATTATTTTCATTATAGAGTTTATGAAGTGATAATTAGTCTAATAGAACTCCTTTGAATTGGAGTTTCCAATTATTACCATTCATTTTGAACATAAGTCGTCGTGTCATCCAATTGTCATAATAACAATACCAGCTTTTAACAAATAGTTCGTTGAATGATAATGCATCAAGAGAGTTGTTAATTAGTATTGTATAATAAACATATAACCCTATTCCTATTGAAACAGATTCTGGGTCTAAAGAACGCCTTTCAACTTCATTATCAACGTTCAATATATCTTCTACATCTTTAAATTGTGCATGCATTGTAAGCATACTTATTTGTTGGTACAAGATATTAATATCTTTATTATAAAGATGTTTCATTGCTTGATTATTCTGGCAGAATAGGTTGTCTTTGTATGTTGTCATATGTAGCTTCATGAATAAGCTAAATTTCCCCTCTGGAGCATTAGGGTCTACATAATGCGAACATAAAAAACCTTTACTTTTAAAACAATAATCAGGGGCTTGGACTTGCATTGCAGCAATACTTTGATTTTTACTACTTGTCAATTTAAATGCATCACATGAAGGTTTTAACATTGATTCAATGCTGTACTGCTGCATTAAAGCGGCATCTAATTCTTTTGTATTCATAGTTTTTCTTTTTGTAGCCATAGTACAAAAAGAAGGTGTGAGCCAAGCCTCAATTGCAAGTCCAAGGTATTACCACACACCTATAATCACACAATATAAGGGAAGCCCACACCGTATGGTATGAGTATCCACTACTTACTGTTGTGATTATTAGTCTTCAAGGTGGTAATTTTAGGACTATCACGAGTAAGAAGCAAACACTTCTTTTTCTAGTATGTCTTGATTAAACTTCTATTTCATTAGCAATCATTTAACTGTTACTACCGCAAAGTTATGACTTTTCTGCAATAAACAATCATTTAAAAGCTATTTTAGAAGGTTTTCAATCCATGCTAGTACCACAGGCATGAGCTTGTATCCTTGTTTGTGTTCAATACACTCCAGAAGAGGAAAGAAGTACTTCAATCCTTCATTCTTGATGGCAAATGTACCACATTTCTATCATTTGTCCCTGATTCTCATATCAATTCAATTTAAAAGCCCCAATCTTTACCAGAAAGGGGCTTGAAACAACAATAAAAACAATCACACGAGGGATACCCTCATTCATTCTTCGCAATAACACATATCATTATTATCCAGATAATAACATGAACAATAGCCTCGATAATCATATTCATTAGACCATATTTATCTTGTACAACTTTAAGCCTGTTATCTAAAAGCTACTCCAGAATAGGGTATTGTTAATAAACAGGGATACATCACCCCTTCTAGGCTCTATAAACCACCTTCAACGCGTAATCACGTCTTTTAATTCCAGTGACAGGTTGTATTCACTTCTCCTTTATTAGACAATGGAAGTGAATACATGGCTCACTTTAATGATACAATGTATTATTATATACCCAAGTGAGCAATGTCGAATTTTTCCAGTTTAACCTTATACGGTGTAACATCAATTTTTTCGACACTATAAAATTTCCCATCATAATGGATAAAATGTAACTGGTAGTTCCAGAAGTTGAGTTATGGTGAAGAGAGTTACTGGATAAACCATGAATACTCGTTTCTTTCATTTAGAGCCTTGTTTAGCCCTTCTGTCAATTGGGTGGCATTAAGAGCCCTATCAATGAAATTATCAATGTAGGATGACTTGTTAGCCCCTGTAAGAAGGTTGTAGACTCTCCACATGCTGATTTCCCTGTTACCTTCTTGAATGGCAAAGTTTTCATCATTGTAATATGCCTTGGCTACAAGTCCTATCTGGGTATCAGTCATAAGCATTGAAGGTAGCCTCTTCTTCTGTTCACTGGGTAGGAATTGATACATCCTGCTCTTTCCCAAGAACTGTGCAAACTGGCTTTCAGTCATGTAACAATCCTTGTAAGTAGCCATGTTGTGAAGGTGTTGGGCTGCATTATACTCGTGAATTACCCTTATTGTGGCATTAAACAGGTCTGCAACACTCGTCACCTTCAACTCTGACTTGTACCCGTCGGTTGAAACACACATGTTGCAGCAAACCATGTTCTTGAAGCCAATAAACACCTTGAACTTCTCGATGCCCTTCTTGCTGTAAAGATTTTCATGATTGTAAGCCCTAACCCCTCCAACAGTGAGATTGAGCCTGTTGCCTTCTATATCCTCGTGAATGGAGGGGATTTGAATACAAAACATCATTCTTTCATAGTAGATGGTCTTGTCTTCATCCAGCAAGTCTTTCACTGGTTTGTGAATGGCATCTGGTGTTCTACCTTTAATAACATGGCTAACCCTGATGGAGGGTTCTTCAATCTCTTCCCTTGGAAATGCTTGATTGGCAGCTTCCCAGACAGTTTCAATGAAAGAAGGGTGAGAGATGGTCACTTCATTATCCTTGCTGAATACGGGCACCACGCAATCATTTTTCAAGTGTTGCATGGTGGCTTCTCTAGTGTTTGCCTCGATGAAAGGTAGTTGCCCCTCTATTAATATAGCATCTTCTGGAGTCCCTTTCATTATTCCAGTTTCAGGAGCAACAGGTGAAGTGCTTGCTCCAGAATTGTAGGTAGTGATGATGCTTGGATAAATATTAGTTCTGACGGGCTGTAATAGCATTGTTTCCATATCTTGTAAAATTAGGTTGGTAATTGATACCGGGTTGTTTCATGGCTTCTTGTAGTTTGACTCTCCTCGTGGTGAAGTCACTTGATAATTGAATGTTCCATTCAGGGTAGGCATGGTAAATAGTGGTCAGTTCTTCAATGGTTCTGGCTTGGTTAATCTTGCTTTTAACCATCTCCATGCTTACCCCTTCATTGCACCAGTCTAAAATAGCCTGTCCTGTAGTGGGGGTAATGATAAACTCTGGTTTATTTACAAACAGTGCTGTTCTATCCTTTGATGCAATAACTTGATGCTTCATGTTGATATCAAACACTATGGTAAACTCGTAATCTATCCCATCTCTCATGACAGCTTTTAATCCTACCTTTTCAGGTACCATTTTACCATTCTTTTCATTCAAAACATAATCTTGTTTACACCTCATGGTGCAAATAACATGGCTTCGAGATTGTAGAATCTTTTGCATGAAGGCATTGATTCTTGGAGTTACTTTCTGCCAGTTAGTGAATGAGTTACCTTGCAGGTTGGCATGGTATTCAAGCAAGTAATCCCAGCATTGAGAGATTGAGTCAATTATAATCACTTCTATCCCTGCATCTTCACACGCTTTTATAGCCTCAATATAAGTTTCTGGGGTGAAGTTTTCACTTAGATTCAATACATTATAAGTTCCCAAGTGAGCGTATAAATCAGCACTTCCATTTTCACTATCAATAACTGCAATTTTAGTCCAGTCATTGCATAAGCCATAGGCTAATAGCAAGGCAGAATAGGTCTTTCCTGAGCCTGCACAGCCTTGAAGGGCAAGCTTTATCTTGGCTTGCTTCTTTGATGATACTCTTAAATTTAGCATATTCAAATACTATTAATGATTAACAATTTAGAAAAATAAAAGAGCAGCCAGACATTCATCCAACTGCCCTTCTGGAGTGTATTCATTAGCTATTACAAGGTAGCCAATGTAGTAGCCCCTCCTTCTCCTTTCTGGTGCAACAAGAAGAACATCTCTCCAGTTGTAGCGGAGCATACTTCAGAAATTACTGGTACTGTTAGTTCTCCTGTTTCTACCTTCCTTGAACAAGCACCAGTTTCAAAGCCATAGACAAAGAAACATTTGCCAGTGTGCTCATTCCTTTTCACTTCAATCTTTTCTACATTGTGGTGTGCTTTAAACTCTGCTACACTCATTGTTTTCACGAACTTTAAATCTCTTTCCATGATTGTGAATTTATTATTGTTGTAGGGGGGACTATCCCCACCTGAGTGATGGGGAGGGTGGATTGGTTGGAGTATATAGCATTCATGACTCCAGAATAGAAAAAAAATAATTTTGGACAGGTCTTTTTAATCAGTAAAAACAGCTATACATTACCATGTTCTATATATAATAATCCCCCTCTCTCTGGTTGAAAACAGGGGATTATTTGTACTTATCAATACATGGTACTAAGAATCTCGTATCCTTTAGTTTTTATCCCGTCAATATATCTACTTGTATCATTAATATTGTACCAGTATTTGAGGTCAGAACCTTTGGCAGTACTTGTGATTCCTACTTGCTTGTATATCTTTTCTAGGATAGCTTTTGCTTCTTTAGCTGGAATAAAATCTTTGCTTTCAAGTTCTTCCTTGAGAATGGGAAATACTTTATTCTTTAAGAGAATATTTTCACATTCAATTTTGAGTTTACTTTCCTTGAAGTTTAGAGCTTTAATTTTTGAAGCACCTAAAGTCGAGTAATACACCTCTAAACTAGGGTCAGCTGATCTCATTGATGCAATTATCAGCTTATCAGGCATGGAATTACTTTCTTTATGAAGACAATATTCTTCCATTTTTTCCTTGAATGAACCTTTAACTATCGCTTGTTTTAATTGTGTATCATATACTTTCCACTCTTGTTTACTTATAATCTTGAATCCACTATCTTCCAGTTGTCTCTTTACCATAATACCATTTTCATATCCGTGTTTCTATACCTTGTAACAATACTCTTCATTTAACTTGGCTAAATCATTGAACCTAAATGTATCTGTATTGGAATCATACATGGTGTAAGACTTCGAGTACTTGTCAATTTTTTGTAATTTAACAATATCATCAATCTTTTTAGGTCTCAACAGGTGAGAAGCCTTGTTGCACTCTTCGATTTCCTCTTTTGTTAGATCAGTTTTTTTTCTCATGTACTATTCAAACGTTGTATCATCAATATCTTCAATTCCAGTGTTGTATATGAAATACAATCTTTTTCTGAATGGATTACTTTCCAACCTTTGTCTTCCCGCTATTTGTACAAGATCAGTGCCTATATCAATGGTTGTATTCAATTTCCTGTTATCACTGATAACAAAAGTCGAAGCACATTCAGAGTAGAAATCACATCCTGCATAAGAGGTAGAAGTACAAAAGGTGAACATTTTGTGTTTTTCTCCTCTCAAGGGGATTCTACCCTTGTTAAACCCCTCTCCTAGTTCCTTTATTAACTTGTTATTATCTTCTGAAGCCCCGACAATGATGTTTACCTCCTCTGGTGATAACTCGCATTGTTTGATTATATTCAGAATGTTAGTAACAGAGTTTAAAAAGATGATGCATTCTTTTGAATATACTTGTTTCCCGTCAACAAGCAAGACAGGATAATCACCTCTTTTATACATTGAAACAATACCAACTCCAGCAGCCATAGGGGTAGGGGATTTTTCCCTGATAACTTCTACAGTTTCTTTTTCTTCCCATTTCAGTTGATAGTATACAACACCCTTTAATACATCTAGTTGTTCAATAAATTGGTCTAGTATTGGTGTTGCAGACAGGTAAGTAATGTGTGGATATTCCTTTAGGCTATCTAATAGCCTGAGGTTCACTTCTGACTTGAAAGAAGCATCTCCTAAAATGTAATGAAACTCATCCACCACCACTCTCCATGGCTTCTTGTTAGGAATGCACTCCCCAATCTTCTAAAAAGAATCATAGGAAACAAGAATCTTTGGTATAGTAGCCTGCTTGATATAATCTTCAATTTCTTTCTTGTGCACCCCTCCAATAACAAGCAAAGCATTAGGATATTGGGAGTTTTTGTTTTTTAATAGTTCATTCCTTGGGCTACAAATAATAGTGGGATGCTTGTCTGTTAATGCAATAGTGGTAGCACCACATCCAGTTACTTCTTTGTTAAGGATACCATTGGGTAATTCAAACCCTTCTATTTCACTGAGGTACTTGATACCTTTTTTAATAGAAATAATTTTTTTCTACATAAAAAATATGTTTTAAGTGGAACTTTTTTGCACTAAAAAACAAATTTATTAAAGGTGATCTCGGTAAAAAAAAGTTCCATCAAACTACCCATCACCTTAATTGATATACAAATATACGCAAAAAAGATGAGATGTCCAAATTTATGGTATTAAAAATCAATACATTAAAACATAAAATATTGAAGTAAGTCATTTTCGGATTTATTCAACCTGTTCTTGTGTGATGAGAATTTAGACTCTTTTAGGATTATGTATTCCTTCTTGGGTCTGGTGGTTTTGAAAAAACACCTGAATAAAGTGATAAGCTTTCTCCCTTTCTCTTTAAAGTCCTTATGGAGGTGGTAGTATATGATAGGCTGCATTTTAGCTTCAATTTCCTCGTTTGTGTATTTATTGCCTACTTTGAAAGTTTCGTGAACAGATAACTTCAATGGGTGCTCTTCATCCAGAGCCCAGAATACAACTGAATTATTGAGATTCTTGAAGCCTATATTATTACCACTTTTTAGCTCTTTCAATAGCTGGATGGCTTCCTCCATGTTGATATACTTGTACAGGGAGAGAACTTGCTTGTAAACTTTTCTTTGGGCACTATTCCCGTGGTAACTTTTCCTTGATAAAACTTTTTCATCTACTTGTTGGTTGTTATGTAGTTCCAGAATCTCATCCAGTACTTTTACTCGTTCTTTCTGGGTTAGTTCTTTCTGTTGTTTCTTTTCTTCCTCCTCTATCTCTAGTTGTTTCTTTGGTTTCTCGTTTGGATCATCAGGAATAGAGGTTACGTCATAATAGCTCTTTAATGCTGTTTCAAGAAATTTGGGTACTTTGTAGTGGTTTCTGTAAAGGTTAATTCTTAATAACAAGTAGTCAAGATTCATATAAGCTACTTCCCACGTGTTTTCAATATTCTTTCTTACAAGGGACACCGGAGAGAACCTTCCTTGTAACCTTCCTGTAACCTTCTCCTTTATCACGTTTTGTACTATTGCAAATAGTTTGGTTAAGCTCTTATCACCATCACTTAATTCATCAGCCACGTTGAGTAGTTTAACAATTTTACTTCCTCTTTCAATCATCAATGCAATTTCATTAAGCCAAGTTTCTTTATAGTACATAGTGTTGTGAACTAGATGATTACTAAGTGTTTCTTCTTTGGTTAGATTGATTATTTGCTTTAATGAAAAAAGGGTATTCCATTGTTTCGTGTCAGAAACAATAATCAAGTGAGCCTTTTCTGTTATCTCTTTCTTGAGTTTGTTAAAGCACCAAAAGATGATTCTTTTAGGAGAGCTTGGAGTTTCCCCTTCTTGTTCCACGTGGTATTTGCCTGCTTCTAATTGCTTGTTGGGAGAACATATGATGCCACATTCTTTTTGATATCTCTCTTCTAAATTCAATATACATAATTTGGATTGTCTTACAGAGGGGTATATCAGGATAACCTTATCCTGAACGGGTAATTTCTCTATGATAGTCTTAATTCTACCCGTGATATTCACGCAAGGATACAAGGTTACATTCTTGTGTAAAGGTTGTTGCCAGTGAATGATATGCCTTTTTTCTTCCTTCAAGAGGGGATGGGTGAATGCCAAATGATCTGTCGTGTAAATACATCTATTGGTAGGTGGAAACTTGATATAATAATCCAGAACTTCTGCATTCAATTGATTGCTAGTTGCTTGAAGTTCCTCCATGTTTCTAATCATGAAAAAATAATTGATTATTTCATCCTTGAGTAAAAATACTAATGTCTTTAAAGTGAATGATGAAATAATGAATTTTTTCCATTCTACATTGGCTTTATAACAGATAATTTCTTCTTTTATATTTCCGTGCAGACTATCTATACAAAGGCTACTCGTTGTCACTTGGGAATGTTGTAGGGCTTCTTCTGGTGTGGAGAATAGTATGATGGAGTTTCTTTGAGTGTGGAGTTCTAGGTAGGTTGCTCCTATATTGGGTACAGGGCACTCTATAATACCACAAGGAGTTTCATTTAATCTTTCAGATAAGTGAGAAGTGGTAGGGGTACATTCAATAACTATAGCCTCTTGTTCTTTTAGAATATTATCTGGAGTTTCCTGTTTTTCAATAGTATCTTGAATAATGATGTTATTACTGGATTCTATAGAGTATAATGTTTCTTCTTCATTAGAGAGAATTATATCATTATTACTTGTGATGTTTTCTTCTTCTCTTAATGTATAAATAGTTGAACTCTCTTCTATGTCTTCTGGAGTAAGATCAAAAATATCACTATATTGATAATCTGTATCATTAGTATCTATGTTTGTCATGTCTCACTTGTATTTAATTATAAAATATATAATACTAAGTGCGCAAATATACGCAAAAATTGAAGAATTAAAAGAGAAAGAATCCCTATAACCCAATCAACTACAGGGATTCTTTTTTAATCTCACTTCTGGAGCCTATAATGGTTCCTTGTGCTCTTGTTTGCTCTCTAGTTGCTTGGATAGCTGGAGCATGTGGTTGCTGACATTTTTGTTTACTACTTCGGCATAAGATTTTTGAGTGATACTAATATTAGCGTGTCCCAACAATTTACTCACTATTTCGATAGGAACATTGTTATAGAGGAGGATAGTTGAAGCAAAGGTTTTTCTTGCCGTGTGATGCGTGAGTTTTTTCTTTATTCCCACTATCTCGGCTATTTCCTTCAAGTAGCTGTTCATCTTTTGGTTGCTGATAGTTGGTAATATGTACCCTTGCTCTCCCGCTTGATGATACTTTTGGATGATTTTTAATGCTTGTGGTAACAGGGGAATGTTAATCTCCCTTTGTGTTTTCAGTCTTATCATCTTTATCCATAGTTGATTATCAAACCCTTTTATGATATGTTCCTCTTTTAGCTCGAAAGCTTCATTGTAAGCCAGTCCAGTATACACGGAGAACATGTAATAATCCCTAACCCTTTCTAATCTCTCTTGAGCAAATTGGAAGTCTTCAAGAAGTTTTATTTCTTCCTCTGTTAGGTATATCAATTGCTTGACCTCTTTAAGAGGTTTATAGTTCCTGAAAGGGTATTTTGCACCATCATAATTAACTCCTATCCAAACTATTTGACAAACTCTTTGAATGATTTTATTGATTGTTGCAGGTTTATGATTCTTATTGACAAGTAGATATTCCTGAAAACCTTGGATAAAGTCATTATTCAGGTGTGTAAAAGCAATATCTTTAATGTTATGAATTTCTATCAGATAATCAAGTGTATGTGCGAATACCTCTTTGAATTTTGTTAGAGTACCTTTGCTATAACTTTTACCTATCAGCTTCTCCATTGAATCAATCTTCTTTTTGAACACCTGTATGAGTGTGACTGCTGACTCTTGATTTGCACCAGTGAATTTGGAATAAATATCATGCAGCGTGTAGTTTTCTTTCTTCTCTACCATAAACAGTGCTTCAATGTCTAATAGCTTACTTTTGATACTATTGAGATGAAGGTTGATGGTTTCTGCTGTTGGAGATGAACCTTTAGCTTGTTGTTTGATTTTATTCCATTGGTTATGGATTAAATACATTCCAGTAGAGTATTGCTGCCTTTCATTACCTATTGATATTCTACAATAAATAGGTGCTTCTCCTTTGATATTCATTTTTGAGGATAGTAAATAGAATGAAATCTTCAATTTTTGTATCATTTTTCATGTGATGTTACTATCTGGTATATAGTAAGATATATCACTTCTAGGTGTAATTTATTATGTTCACTATAATTACACCTGATTGTGTACCTAGCATATTCATATTTTATCTATTCTTAGAAGAAAGATGTTAAGAATTTATCAATAGACTAGATTAGCAATTAATCTTATATTATTGATTGTCAATGTATTTAATAGATATGAGGATAAAAAGAAAACCACCTACTTTCGTAAGTGGCTCATTTTCGGTGACCTCGGTGGGACTCGAACCCACGGCCCATTGATTAAGAGTCAATTGCTCTACCAGCTGAGCTACGAAGTCTTCCTTGTTGCGAGCGGTTTTAACCGTTTTGCGGGTGCAAATATGCAACAATATTTTTTAATCTGCAAGAAAATTATTCTTTAATGTTGTGATAAACGTTGGTTACGTCATCATCTTCTTCTAATTTTTCCAGCAATTTGTCGACGGTTTCTCTTTGTTCCTCGGTTAATTCTTTTGTATCGAGAGGAATACGTTCGAACTCTCCACTGGTAATCTCGTATTTGCTATCTTCCAGATATTTTTGGATAGCACCGAATGATTCGAATGCACCGTAGATAATCACGTGGTTTTCCTCGTCTTCAAAGATTTCGTCGGCACCGTAGTCAATCATTTCCAACTCGAACTCTTCGAGGTCGAAGTTTTCGGGGCGGGAGATTTTGAACACGCATTTGCGGTCGAACAAGAAGTCCAGACTTCCGGTTGTTCCCAGTGAGCCGCCGTATTTGGAGAAACAGTGGCGCACGTTGGCAACGGTACGCGTATGGTTATCGGTAGCGGTTTCCACGACAACGGCGATACCGAAAGGTGCGTATCCCTCGTACACGATTTCCTTGTAATCTGAAGTGTCTTTTGAAATGGCGCGTTTGATGGCACGTTCCACGTTTTCCTTCGGCATATTTTCCGCTTTTGCATTTTGGATAAGGATGCGCAAACGAGTATTATTTGCTGGGTCTGGTCCTCCTGCTTTTACGGCAATATCAATCTCTTTTCCTATTCTCGTGAACGTGCGGGCCATGTTGCCCCATCTTTTTAGCTTCCGTGCTTTACGGTATTCGAACGCTCTTCCCATATTATTGTGAATATAATTTATTATACGATTTGGAACGCGAATTTAGTTTTTATACTGAAAACTTAAAAGGAATTCCATGATTTTCTGGTATGAAAGTATCTCATTCGACGAGTTCTACGCTAAAATCATCAATATAAATACCCTCGTCGGGGACAATAGCCTTACCATAGGTGCGGATTTCCACCCGCAAATATTTTGCTCCTTCCGGGGCGGTGAATGTTTTGCCGTTGAAGACATTAATCCACCCGTCAGTTTGCTTCAGATAAGTTTGTGCTTGAATCGGTTTGTTGTATTCCGACGGGAGAGCCGTACTTTTGTTCTTTCGCCAGTAACAGTAATATTTCCACGAGAAATTAGCGGACGGGGCATTCACGAACATTTTAATCTCGTAGCGGGTGAGGGCTTCGACGGGAACATCTTGGTATAGATAAGTCTTTCCTTGCAGGAATACCGCTTGTTTTCCCGAGCGTGTTTTATCCCCGTTTACTTTTATTGTGCAGCTATCCCGCCCGTCTCTAAAGAAACGCCAGTGGTCGGGTTCTTTGTCGGGAGCTTTCCATGATTCAAATCCCCCGTTTTCCAATAGATTGATGCCATTTCCTTGCAATCCTCCTTCTTCCAATTCAAGAAAACTGCTTTCCACCCGGATGATTCGGTTCGTGTCTATGCTTTCCGTGAACGGGATGATTTTGCGTTTTTCTTTATCTCCCGTGCGATAGGTGACGGACAGGGTTGCTTCTCCTTTTTCGGCGGGAAAAGTCAAGAGTTCGACATGCCCTTGATTTGCTTCCCGATGCATCGGTTTCGTGATAGTCCCGAATGTATTCGTGTTTGAGCCTGTAAAATTGATGGCGGAGGGGACGAATGACAGTTCAAAATTCACGTTATCGACCTCTTCGGGTATATTTTCCAACCTCACTTGTAATTGTGCCACCCTTCGATAAAGATTTACGGTAAAGACGGCGTCTTTATTTTCCGAGATACTTACACTTTGGAGAGATGTCAGTATATCACCCGCCTCTTCAAAAATCTCTCCTTTTTGAGGTAACCGAAATAGAATATTTTCCAGTATTTCTCCTGTATCGAAATTTATATCCGGGCAGTTAGCCACGCAAGCGAGGCGATAGCGTCCGAAGGGAAGTTTTGCCCGTAACGTGTTTTCATGCAAATCATTTCGGGTGAAATGTTCGTGACGGACAACACGGTTATCCCGGTCTATGGCGAACAGAGCCAGCGTTTCGAAAGCCGGGGTATGGAGAGATGCGTTACCGGGCGTGTAACTTTGGAACAAAAGTTGTGTTTCTTTTCCCGTGATTTGTTCGTCCCGGTTACAAGAAAAAAACAGCAATAGCCCAAAGAAGATGATTTTCCTCATAAACGCTAATTTATCCTTACTTAACAAAAGTAAGGAATAAGCGCGAGAAAATCAAGAATTATATATCTTGATTAGAAAATAGAAATCCCGATATTCGTGGTGAATCTTTCGAGTGTTTCTATACCCATGTACGAGTTCCCGTGTTCGTTTAGTTCAGGGCTCCACACGGCGATACTGAGTTTACCCGGGATAATGGCGACCACTCCCCCGCCTACGCCACTTTTACCCGGCATACCAACCCGGAACGCGAAATCTCCCGATTCGTCGTAGAAACCGCAGGTAAGCATTAAGGCACTGAGGCGCTTCGAGCGGCTGACCGTCAGGATTTGTTCGTCGTTGTGCGGGTTCACCCCGTGATTTGCCAGAAAGAGAAAAGATTTTGCCAGATCCTCGCAAGTCATGGCAAGGCTGCATTGATTGCAATACACGTCAATAAGCGAATCCACGTCGTTGTCGATGTTTCCGAAACTTTTCATGAAATATCCCAAGGCTTGGTTACGGCTGGCGTGTTCCTGTTCCGATTGGGCTACAATTTTGTCAAAATAAATATCTTCCGAGCCGGCGACTCCCCGCACGAACTGGAGTATCGCTTCTTTGGGACGGTGGTAGAGGTTCATCAATTTGTCCGTGACCACGAGAGCCCCGGCATTGATGAACGGGTTACGGGGAATGCCGTGTTCATGTTCAAGCTGGACGAGCGAATTGAAAGGAGTTCCCGACGGTTCCCGTCCCACGTATTGCCACAGGTCACTTCCCATGTGGCGCACGACCATGGCGAGCGTGAATACTTTAGATATACTTTGGATGGAAAACTTGGTCTGGTAATCTCCCGTGCCGATGATTTGCCCGTCCATGGTAGCTATGGCAATCCCGTACTGTCGCGGGTTCACGTTTGCCAGAGCCGGTATATAATTGGCGACTTCTCCTTTCCCGAAGAAAGGTTTTACCTCGTTATATATATTTTCGATAACTTCCTTGTAGTTCATAAGTTCAAAAACTTTGTTCTTGAGTTACAGGTTGCAAGTTGGCAGGTTACAAGTTGAGAAACCGGAAACTCGCTGGATTGCAACTCTAATTTGTATGTTTTTTGTGCGGCAAAGATAGAAAAGTTTTTGTTACATTAGTTTTCGGATGACTTTTCCCGAGTAAGTTTCCGTGAAATGTTCCCGGAAGTAAATCTTTTTAGGTACTTCGTATGGGTGTAATAGCTGTTTCAGTTGTTCCTGAAGTCGTTTTTTTCCTGCCTTATCCCATGGTATATCTTCAATGACGAGAACGGTTCGTTGTCCCAGTCGGGTATCCTCCTCGGGCATAATAAAGAAACGTTGTTTCATGAGGAGGGCAATCTTTGCTTCGATTTTCTCGGGGAATAATTTTATGCCTCCGGAATTAATCACGTTGTCATGACGTCCCAGCCATTCGAAACGTGTCGTGTCGACGAGATTAACAATGTCATTAGTGGTAAAGGTTTGTTGATGCAAATGCGGGGCGTGGATGATCAGGCACTGCCTTTCGTCTGTTTCGAAATGCACGTTGCCTAAGGCAAAGTAGTCGGGTGATTTCTTTACGCCGTTAATATCCCGCAGGGCAACGTGTGACACGGTTTCAGTCATGCCGTAGGTGGAATAACAACGTGTGGGGACTTGTTGCAGGCGTTCTTCCAGTACCGGGGAAAGGGCTGCACCCCCGATAATTACTTGTTTAATTCGGGAGAATTTTTCTGCTGTTTCCGGGGTGGCAAGACAGGTTTCTACCTGCATGGGTACCATGGCGGCAAAGTCAATGTCTTGTTCTAAATTCTTCAACGGGGATGACGAGGGAGGAACTACAATCAAATCGGCTCCCGCGAGAATACTGCGGACAATCATCATCTTCCCGGCGATATACGACGGGGAGAGGCATAATAATAAACGGGATTCGGAATGGATATCGAAGTATGCGTTTGTAATTTTAGCTGACGCCAGCATGTCCTGCTTTGACAACCGGATAGTTTTCGGTGTTCCCGTGGAGCCGGAAGTATGTCCGGTCACGTGGTCTTTATCGTCATACCATTCTTGCAGGAATGTGACTACATCCGGATTGTCGATAGCCTGCAATGCTTCCGGCGTGGTGTAGCGAATACCGTTTATTTTGATTGTCATAATCTAAAATTCTATCGGGGTTACATCCCATGAACATTGCGGGTTATACCGGATAGTCGAACCGGTTTGTTCCAGCGGGGCGGGAATATTATTCGTGTAGAGTTGTCCGGTTCCCAGTCCTTGGGGCATACCCGTCGGGTGGAAATTCAATATATAAGCAGTCCATTGTGCGATGGCGTTGAGTCCGATATTGGATTCCAGCGCGGAAGTAATCCACCAGCCGATACCGCGTTCCCGGGCACGTGCTATCCATTCCCATGAGCCGGAGAAACTTCCTGTTAAAGATGGCTTTATTACAACATATTGGGGATGAATCATGTCAAGTAACTCGCCTTTTTCACCTGTTCTGTTAATTCCTATCAGTTCTTCATCCAGAGCAATCGGGATAGGGGTATTTCGGCATAAAGCAGCCATCTCTTTCCACTGTCTTTGGCGGATAGGTTGCTCTATTGAATGGATGTCATAGCGTGACAGTTCTTCCAGTTTACGGGGAGCCTCCCGCGGGGTAAAAGCACCGTTCGCGTCTACTCTCAACTCGACGGTTTCTTTGCTGAATTGTTTTCGGATATAGCGTAATAAATCTAATTCCTCCTCGAAACCGATAGCCCCGATTTTCAGTTTGACACAATGGAATCCGGCATCCAGTTTTTCGATAATCCGTTGGCGCATGGTATCCTTATCACCCATCCAGATTAAACCGTTAATCTCGATGTCTTTTTGTCCTTCGGTAAAAAGACCGGGATAGATAATGCGTTTGCCTCCGTTTTTTAAATCCGACAGGGCGGTATTCACTCCGAAGCTGATAGAACTCCAGTTTCGGAAGTAGTGTATATGGCGTATTTTGCCAATATCCCGGCAGGTTTCTTGTAGTTTCCTCTCGTATTCCGGGCGGTCATCCGCGCTTAATCCCCGGAATAAAGCACATTCCCCCAGTCCGTATATTTCGGGGTGTTCCGAATCCCAGATTTTAATGAACCAAGTCTCTTTTTCCGTGAGAATGCCGCGGGAGGTTCCCGCGGGTTGTTTGAATTTCAGAATATATCTCGTGTACTTTGCTTGTAACATATCATTCTTCGGTTTTGTACAAGCAAAAGTAAGATATTCTGTAAATGAAAGCAAGGAAGAGGCTAAAAAGTCGGTTTGTACGAACTCCCCCCTCCAACACCCCCTTACACAGGGGGAGAGAAACCGCTTCGGTAATCACTTCTTTTCGTGAATAATAACTAACCAAACAGTTTCCCGCCTGTGTAGGGAGGCGTTAGGGTTAAATATTAGGAAGAGCGTTTAAAATCTTTTCGGCGTCCGGGGAAGAAGGACGGACAGCTTTGGGGGTAATAATCTTGCCATCCGGATCAATAAGAATGAAATGAGGGATGCCGTTGATATTATAATCCCGTTGGAATTGACTCCCTCGCCCAAGCAAAAGTTGAACGCCGGAGAGTTCTCCCGATTTGACCATTTTTTCCCATGCCGCTTTGTCCTCGTCAGTGGAAAGACCGAGGAAGGTGATGTTTTTCCCTTCCATTTTCTTTTCCAGTTCTTTCAGGTAGGGCATTTCTCTTTTGCAGGGACCGCACCACGTTGCCCACATATCGATATATAAATACTTCCCTTTGAAATCCTTCAAGGAGTAAGTTTTGCCGTTAATGTCTTTTGCTTCGAAGTCCGGGGAAAGTTTTCCGGCAACGGCAATATTCCATTTGTCGTACTCTGTTTTATAGGCAGCCCGTAAAGTCGGGTCTGTCACGTAGGTATTGTAAATATTTTCCATTTCGGTGATATTATTAATACCGTTTTTCTTTATCTGTCTGACTGCAATCTCGTTAAGAAGAGATTGTTTTAGCTTGTCATTTTTGAAATGTTGAGCGATATATTTCATTCGGGCAACATTTTTATTGTAAATGCCGGAGATTTCTTTATCCTTGCTTCCAAGTATAAGAGCGGACTCTATAATAAATTCCCTGTAAATGTCGAGGTCAATCAAACTCTCGTCCTCTTGTACATATTGTTCCAACGTTGAATAATACTCCTCGTTCGGGCGATAAGTCGTGTCGAACATGATATGTCCCATGGGATACATGACTAGACTGACCAGATATGAATATTTAATTCGTCCCTCTTCCAGTTTTACAAATTCGGGATTTGTCGTTTCCAGTTTTCGGGCTTTCAGTAAGGCGGTAGCCTCGTCTATCTTCTCGTTGGCAAGACTCATAATCCCGTCCAATGAACGCTCGTAATCGGGGGGATTTATCGGGGCATAAGTGATAGAATTAAGGTATTCTATCGCCGGAGCATTCTTTCCCTCGAATTTCATGCCGTCCTTAAAATTGTTGGCATCAAAAGAAATCGTTACACGATCGCCTTTCCGGAAAAAAACATTCTTGGCTTCCTCGCCATAAAATAGCCGGGCGTATATCACATTGCCCTGCAATGTACAGGTGGTTTTCCCGTGTTTGTCCAGATCCATTTCCTTGATTATTTCCGGGCTGACAACAATGGCGATCTTGGAATAGGTCATGTTTTGCACTTTGAAGTCCACGACAATATCGTCGTTGTTCTTCTGTGAACAAGAGCAAGCGAGCGAGAGTAAAATAATAAATATAAAGCTTCTCATTTCAAGTATATATTAATAATTAATCATAGATTTCCTGCATGGCAGCATCCAGCCATCCGCCTCTTGCGTTTACGTTAAAAATCTTTCCCTTGTCGTCTACAAGGATAGAGGAAGGGACTCCGGTCAGGTTATATCCTCGGAATGCCGTTCTGGCTTGATCCAGTAATTGTCCCCAAGGCATTTTTTCCTCTTCCATGGCTTGAAGCCAATTCTTGGGCTCACTGTCAATGGAGATACTCACGATATTTAACCCTTTGGGATGGTATTTACTGTACGTGTTACGCATGTGGGGAATTTCCGCACGACAGGGATTGCACCAAGATGCCCAAAATTCGATCAATGTAGTACATCCGGGTTTCACGAAATCCGATATCTTCTTTTTGCTTCCGTCCGGTGCCGTGAGTTCCATATCGATGAAAGCACTTCCGATAAATACCTGTCTGCCTTGAATTGTTGCCCGAAGAGCCTGCCCCATTTCCGAATTTTGCATTTCGGGCGATAGGCTGGTGAACAATCCTTCAATTTCTTTCAGGGAAAGGTCGGAATTTCTGTCGGAGAGTTCTTGCGCTATCTTAACGCTGATGGCGGATTCGGGGTGCGCTTTCAGGTATTTCATTTTAGCCTCTCTGATCGCGAGTCTTTTTTCCGTGACAAGTTTGGCAAGGTCAATCGCTTTCGCTAAATCCTTTGTGCTGTAATAGGCTTCCCCGTAAGCGTAAAACGTTTTACTCCGGTCATCTTCCATGGGCTGTATCTCGCTCAGGTAGTTCTGGTATTCAGTTTGTGTGCCGCTTCCGGAGATTTGGAACACGGGGTGTTTGCCGGAATAGTCGCAAGTGGCTTCAACCGCTGTACTGTCGATAAATAACGAGAAGTTTATAATTTTACTACGGGTCTGTCGGTCATTGGGATCAAGGTAAATGTTAATCGTGCAATAACGCGGAACTTCGAATTTACCTTGGAATTTGAATTTGCCTCCCGATATTTTCGTGCTGTCGATAAAATGAGGTTGATTTGTATCATCCAGTGCCAGAAAAACGGGTTTCCCTTCCCATGCTTCGGGGACGTGTCCCGTGAGGGTATATCCGTCGTGTTTTGCACAACTGACGACGGATAGAATGAACGCGATAAATAAAATGTATTTCATTTTTTATTCTTGAGTTATAGGTTCTTTATAGATAATATCCACGATTCTGCCGAAACCGGAATGATACTCTTTGTAATCGGTTATTTGTGCAAGGTTATCAATGGCTTCGTACACTCTGAGTTCACCTCCGTCAGTACCGCCCTTGTCGCTACCCACGAGCAAATCGTAAGAACGTCTGGCATTTTCTGCGTTCCTGTATAGATAGAATTTCAGACAAGTAATTTCTCCCGACACGTCAAACTGGAATTGGGCAGAAGGGGTACTCGTGTCCAAATTTACCCGGTAAACCTTGCCGTCCACGGCATAAAACATTTGGTCGTTCAAAGGACTGAATGCAAAATGTTTTGCTCGCGTGATATCGGTACAATTGGAGAGGTTTGCGTAGTGGGTTTTTGTGTAGGGTGGTGTAGGCACTCCTGTTATCATTTCTGCTGCGTAGTCATCTAATGCAATTCCATAAAGATGATAAACTCCGTTATTCTCCAAAATTGTGAAAGTGATATTATTGAAGAAACCGAAGCCAGATAAGGAATATTTGCGACCACTATTTTCCATATAAACGTAGTTGTACCCTACTGGGAATGTAAATGCATCTCCTCCGGCTTCATCATCGCTCATATTCAAGCATCCGACAGTTTGATCTCCGGTTAATCCACCATACATACCTCCCGGGTGATAAACAAATTGTTTGTGGTCTAAATCATAGAACATAAATATCGGGGCGAATTGTGCCGGGTTCGTGATATTGCATCCCACGTGTGGTGCAACTTGTACATACTCTCTCGTGTTATCATCATTACGAAGATAATTTAACCTTGATCCCCATAATGCTCCGGACCCCATGCTATAATCACTACTAAATACACCCTCCGGTGCGACCATTATGCGATAAGCTGCTGCTGCTGTGATATGAGTCGGTTTGACATCGCTCATATCCCCCATTTCAT
Organism: Butyricimonas sp. DFI.6.44; assembly: GCF_022132345.1. Classification (NCBI taxonomy): domain Bacteria; kingdom Pseudomonadati; phylum Bacteroidota; class Bacteroidia; order Bacteroidales; family Odoribacteraceae; genus Butyricimonas; species Butyricimonas sp. DFI.6.44. Next base: position 159,894 of record NZ_JAKNJD010000003.1, read on the forward strand.
ATTTCATAATATACTCTTCTTTCCATTCGAAAGCATCTTTATGTAACCGGGTAGTTCCTTCTTCGGTAAGCAGATAGAAGGGGGATGTAGGCTCTACTTGTTGTACGGCACTCATATCTTCCGTGCTTTCTGGACTAAGGGCGATGAACGCCAACGGTCCTTTCTTGAAAGGCATATCCGAATCGGCAAGCATATCCTTTGAATGTACCTCTTCTCCTAACACGGTAGAAATCATATCCAAACGGACATTGCCATTCTCGGAACACAGAAGAACCCATCCCTCGGAAGTTGTCGTGACAACGGAAAGATTTGCCTGCTGTTGGTAAAATACGTCCAGTTGCTTGTCCTTTACCGTGTAAATCAATTTATAAGGGCCGGGGCGTAAAGATATAATATCATTAAATTCTTTTGTGGTTGCCAACACTTCGCTTGCGGCATCATTTTCATCTTCTGCCTCGAATTGACGGATAGCCCGCCACTCGTATTCATACCGGTTCTCATCGGCTTGCAAGCCGTCTAACTGCACGGGGATAGACAAATTCTGGTATGCCAAAGCCGTAATGGAATTACCGATACCTTCAATTTTCACTTCCGGAATATCATGGTAATTATAATTACCTTTATCGTCTGCGCAAGCACTAATTCCACCTGCGATTGCAACAAGTAAAAAAAGTGATTTTATTCTATATAATATCTGTTTCATAATCTGCTTTTTTTATGTTGTTAAAAGATCGTATTTCCGTTCTCGTCAAAGATTTCCGGATCGGGATTCTCAAGTAACAATTGTTCCGCTACATATTTTACCATTTCAGACATAAAATATTGGAATCGGGCGGATGAGATTTTTGATCTATCATTGAAATCGGCTCTCGGTACATCCATTACCCGGCAGGTTAAAAAGAAACGCTGAGGGGTAAAATCAACTATTTGAGTAACCCAAGCGGCAGGAGCCTCCGTGAACAATTCCGAAAACTCTATTTTATGACGCATGGTCGTGACATCCGTACCGCTTTGGATATCTGTGATCTCGTGCGTGATAATCGGTCTGAAATACTCGTTTTCTTCAATGGCAATCTCGATTGTTTTTGCTTCTTCCTGCAGGGTAGTCGAACGTTTCAACGTAATTTCATAATTGAACGAACTGGCTCCTGCGGGTAATACCGGGTTGACGGGTAACACGAAATCGTCCCCTTCCTTTGCACTTCCCCCGACAACTTTGATGTTTACCGGGCGAGGTTCATCAGTAGCCCTCCCGACTAATTGAACCGGAATAGATACGGTTGCCTCGTTCTGTGATTCCTCGATATACACGAACGTGAAATTCGTGCTGTCCGTCAATATATTACCCACTCTTATACGTTGGTTGAAATAGATTCCTTCCTCTGCATTATAGGTATTAACTTCTTCTTCAGAACAAGCGGTTAATCCTAGAATGAGTATAATCCATATAAATATATTTCTTGTTTTCATGATTCGCATATTATTGTCTGTTATTGATTTCAGTGTCGGGTAAAGGCACCACGAAAACTTGGGTAGATGCCGCTTGACCTGTGGGATTATTGCGACTATTCGTTCTATTTAGGATCATTGTAAACGTCCGTTTATAGAAATAGAACAATTGTCCTTCACCATACAACTCGCGCATGTATTCGTAGGTCAGAGCCGTTATGGTTAGTGAACCTAAATTCGAGATACCTCTTTTATTTCTCAACGTGTTGATATATGGAAGTCCGTCATCTAAAGTTTCCGATTCGCTTTCTGCGGCGATCAGATACATCTCTCCCAACCTTAACATCGGAATCATCGTGTTCTGTATCAGTCCGGTGGTACTCATATCATTGTATTTATAGAAATACCGGGCACCGCTTGTCAATCCGGGAAGAGTAGCCTGTTCCCAGTTAGCCTCAAAACGAGTGTCGCTCGTGGTAGAGGAACCCGACGCCGAGTACAGGAAATTCAATAATTTTTCATCCATGGTAAATATAAACGCCGGGTTACGGGACGGGTCGTAGTAATTCTTGAATAACAAAACTCGATTCGTGTTCGTTAAAGCAAACAATACCTCTGACGAGAAAATCCGGTCACTCTTTGCTTCCGTCCTTTCCGTGAACGGGAATGTCCCCGCTTCTGCCGCCGTGATCACTTTCTTGGCGTAGGTGGAAGCATTGGTTTTATCCCCGGCATAGAGATAAACCCGTGCCATGAGCCCTTGTACCGCGTAGTAATTCATGCGTAATGCCCGGTAGCGCAGGAAATTGGATTCATTCCCGGCAGACTCCATCAAAGTACCTTTCGTGATGATCGGGTCATTTGCCAACGCTTTCTCCGCTTCCTGCAAATCGCCGATGATATATTCCATTACCTTGTTCGCGGGTAACAAATCATTCACGTTCGGTGATTGATGCAGATAGTAGGGGATACACACGTTTTCCGGGTTATTCATGTAAACCGGACCGAACAGGCGCAACATATCGAAGTGCAACATGGCACGCAACGCCAAGGCTTCCCCCCGGATAATATCGTAATTGATCCCCGTGAAGAGTGATTCCCGTCCTTCTATGTTATCGAGAATCTTGTTACAGTTCATGATCAGTGCGTAAGCCTTCTCCCAAACTTTATCCAAACGTCCCCGCCAGTATTCCGTGCTGTATTTATAACTGTTCAAATCAATATAATCCCCCCATTTCCCTTGGTCGTCGCCGATCTTGTAGGCTCCGCCCATGAGTTCGAGCATCTCCACCATGAGGGTACTTCCGTAAAGGTTCTCGTCGTTCAACTCGATGTACACGCCGTTCAGTAATTTCTGGAAACCGGCTTCCGAGTTTAACAGGTCTTCTTCCGCTATCTGGTCGTAAGGCTTCACGTCCAACCAACTGTCACAAGCCCCGAAAACAAGGGAGCAACATATAAGCGTGATTAATTGTATTTTTCTTTTCATAATTCTTCCGTTTAAAAGGTTGCAGATATAGAGAATGACATCGTGCGTGCGAACGGGTAGTCAATGCCTCGCTCGCTCTTTACCGACGAAACTCTGAAAATATCGTTCATGTTCGCTTGCACGGTTAATGTGGACAACCCGACATGTTTGATGAAAGGTTGGGTGAACTCGTAACCGACGTTGAAAGACTCTCCGCTCAGCGTGTTCTCGTCCATCACGAATCGGGAAGAAGTTTCGGTCGTTTGGAAAAGAGAGATTCTTTTGAATTTAGCCTCTTGTCCCGGGGTACTCCAACGGTCGTACAAAGCCCGTTTATCCTGATTATAATTGATCCCTTCCCGGTCGATATTTTCCACTTTTTCGTAAAGAGCGCTATTGAAAACCTGACCTCCTAACCGGTAACGCAGGTAACATCCGAACGAGAAACCTTTATAGTAAAGGGTTGTGCCGAGCACTCCTTCCAGTTTCGGTTCGGTATTCCCGACCACCACCTCGTCATTCTTGTCATACGCGAAGGTGTAAGTCCCGTCTTTCTTGATAAATAGATCCTGACCTGTTGCCGGATCGATACCTGCCGATCTTACTGCCCAAATATCGGTAGGGCTTCCGCCGTCATAGTATCTGGTCGTGTTCAGGTTCGCTTGATTCTGTTCGTTCATCGATTGTAACCTGTTCCCTATCTTCGAATATTTTGATTTGGCGTGCGTCCCGTTGAGGCTGATATTCCATACAAAACGCTCTTGCGGGCGGTAAATGGGAGAAACTTTTAACGTTACTTCAATACCGTCTGTTTTCAGTTGTCCCATGTTCATCATAACACTCTTCACCCCGATAGAGCTCGGTGTCGTGATGGCTGCTACCAGCGGATCGGTCTTTTTCCGGTACAAATCCAAGGTGAGGTTCACTCGCTCGTTCAGCATCGTGATATCGGTTCCCAAACTGTAATTGATAGTTTCCTGCCATGCCAGATCGGGATTGCCCAAGCCTTCGAGAATAACTCCGGTTCCGAAAATATTGCTCATCCAGTGCGTGAAAGCGTAGGTCGAGAATGCTTGGTAAGAAGCGAAATTCTGGTTCCCCGGGTTCCCGACCGAACCTCTGAGTTTTAATAACTGGAAGAAATCGCAATTCTCCATGAATTTCTCGGCGTGGATGTTCCAGCCTAAACCGACAGACCACGTGTTTCTGAAACGGTTGTTTGTCCCGAACACGGAAGTACCGTCACTGCGGTAGTTGAAATCAAACAGATAACGATTGTCATAAGCGTATCCCCCGTTGATATAAAAACTGGCGGCACGTGTTTTGCTTTCCGTGTAAGTCGGCTTAGAGCCTGCCGGGTAGCTGTTCGTGAAAGACGGGGCGTCAAATTCATCTTCCGTGAAGCCGATAGCCTTATAACCGTTTCGAGTGTTTTCCTTGGTGCTGAAATTGAATCCGGCAACAGCATTTACCATGTGTTTCCCGGCGAACAGGCGTCCGTAGGTAACCGAAATATCTCCTTCGTAATTCAAATTTTTCGTTTGAGCATTCGTGTAGAGTCCTTTCTCCGTCTCGCTCATCTCATCAAAATCACTGTGTTGCGGGGAAAGACGTACCTCGGCTGTCGAATTGTTTTTGGTAATTCCGAACTTGGCTCTTGCACGCAGGTCATTCGTGGCAAACCATTCGAGGATAAAATTATTCGTGAACCCGAATTGATCCTGCACGTCGTAATTATTCAGGTGAGCGTTCCACAAGGGATTGGGTACGGAATATTCTTCGGGGTCTTCCGTGTAGTATAAATATTTGTCGATACCGCCTTCGCTGTTGTATTTTCTGAAATAAGGATTGGCTTTCGCGTATTCTGAGAAAGGAACAGCCGGGTTATTCGTTTTCATGTAATCCAGTATAAATTTATTACTGAACTGGAATTTCCCGGTACGGTAAACCAAGTCGATATTTCCGCTTATCGTTTGACGGTCGGAACCTTTCATCACTCCTTGCGTGTTGCCGTAACTTAACCCCAGCCCGTACCGGATGCGTTCCTCGCCTCCTTCGGCATAAAGGTTGTGTTTCTGAACGAAACCCGTGCGAATCGGTTCGCTGAGCCAGTAGGTGTTAACACCGCGTTCGATGTCTTGTAAACGTTGATTTCTGAGATTGTCCAGCGTGACCTGATCCATCGGATTGCTGCTGGTACTGGTGTACCTGCCCGCTCTGGTTTCAAACTCCAATTTCTCCCGTGCGTTCATCAGGTTGTAGTCCGACAAGTCAGCCATGGTGACGCTGAAATCACCCTTGTACGAGAGGGAAAGCACTCCTTTTTCCGGAGCTTTCGTTTCGATAACCAGTACGCCGTTGGCGGCTCTCGAACCGTAAATTGCCGTGGAAGCGGCATCCTTCAATAGTGTTACGGATGCAACCCGGTTCATGTTCAAATCCATGACAGTCTGCAAATCCGTTTCGAAACCGTCCAATATAAACAACGGTTGGTTCGGGTCGGTACCGTACTCTTCTTTCAATCCCATGACACTACTCTTGCCCCGTATCTCCACGTCCGGCAGCCGGTTCGGGTCTGATCCGAATTGATTATTGACATTAATCTTGAAAGAGGGGTCGAGAGTTCTGATACTTTGGAGTACATTTTGCGTTCCTGCGGCTTTCAAATCTTCCACCTTATACGTGCTTGCCGCTCCGGTGAAACTCTCTTTCTTTCTCCGGTAGATTCCGGTCACCACCACGTCTTCGATTTTTTCAACGGCAGGCACGAGCACGATTTTCTGAAAATCCGCCATATTGCTTCCGGTAAATTTCTTTATTTGGCGCTCGTAACCGATGTACGAGAAAATAATATTATACTCTGCCGAATCGAGAGGAAACGTGAATTGTCCGTCCGTGTTAGTGGCAGTCCCTTTGGTTGTCCCTTCGACCATGACGGTTACTCCCGGTAATGATTCCTGCGTGTCGCCGTCTACGACAACCCCTTTCAATTCGATGATTCTCGTTCGGGGCTTTTGAGGTTCCGCCGGACGTTGCGTGATGATAATCGTCTTATCTTCAATTTTGAACGTAAAAGGAGTTTCGTCCAAAACATATTCCAACGCCGTCTTTAACGGGGTATTCTTGAATTCTCTCGTGATTCGTTTATTGGAAGTACTGATTTGTCCGGCATTATAAAAGAATTCCATTCCCGTGGCTGTCCCGATTTTCTTCAAGGCATCCAGTAACGTGGAATTTTCCAGTTTTAAATTTAGTTGTGCCTCTTGAGCGTAACTTACCCGCGTAAAACTGCAAAGCACTATAAGCAGGAATACCGGCAGGAGGATCTTTCCCCGGAGTTTATCCCGGGGTATCATCCGGCTCAGACTAAATGATTTGTCTTTTTTCATGTTGATTTAGTGTTAATTGATATTTATTTATACTCGAGTTTTCATTTTTTTTAAGCATACAAAGTCTTGAACTTTATTTTTCAATAAAGTTTTATTATTGATATTGAGGGAGTTCCTCTAACTATGATTTATTAATCGTTATCTCCTTTCTTACCTACTTCAAATATATAATCCCGTTCTCAATAATACATTTGATATTACTTGTCGTTGTTACTAACCTCGTGATATAGTCGATTCCCCGCTCGTGTCGGATCATCCCCGAAAAACGGGAATCGTGGTGTTCCTCCGATACCTGAATATCGATACCGTACATTCTGGACAATTTTTTAGCTAACACACTTAGTTTCTCGTTGTTGAAATAAATTACGCCCTCTTTCCACATGGCGTATTCCGCAGCATCTACCTCGTGTTTTTTTACCGTGTTCGTTCCTTTGTCCACGCGAATTTGCTCGTTCGGTGATAAAGTCACCGTTTGATTGTTCGCCGGAACGTGATAAGCTATTTTACCGGAAAGTAACGTGGTCACGTTTTCCGTGTTGTCTTCATAAGCCGATACGTTGAAACAGGTACCGAGTACCCGAATCGATTCCCCGTTGGGAATCTCCACGTAGAAAGGTTTCGTCGTATCGCTTTTCACTTCAAAGAATCCCTCTCCGTTGATTTTCACCCTGCGTTCAGATTGGGAGTCAAACGTCGACGGGTACTCGAACCACGTGTCGGCGTTTAGCACGATACGTGTCCCGTCTGTTAATTCAAGATTGAAATGCTTGCCCGAGGGGACATATATTTTCAATACTTTAGCCTCTTGCAGCATGATCTTTTTCCCGTCGGCAGATTGCAGTGCGACATTCGAATGTTTGTCTACATTTATCTTTGCGTCGCTTCCCAAGTTTGAAACGGCAGAATCCCCGACAATCAACTGCACTTGTTCGTTGCAAACGGATACTCCCATGTTATCGAGTTGGGCGTATACCGGAACATCTTGCAAGGCAGTGGGACGGAACAACAGAAACAGGAACACGAACACGCAAGCCGCGGCAACACTGCCGGAAATCCAATACATCCGGCGGGTATTTCTTCTCTGGCGGATTCTGCTTTTCACGTCTTGGTAATTCTCGTTCAATATATGTTCCTCGCACTCCTCTTCCGGGAGAGAGTTCCAGATTTCATCCAGCAACTCATCTTCATTTTCCCCGATGGGGCGATTCAAATATTTGTCTGCATCTGTTTTCATTCGCACTATTCACTAAAGTATATATATAATACCTGACTTCCCGAAACTACGTATTCGGAAATATTATTTTTTTATTTTTCCCCGAAGTTTTTTCATTGCTTGGTAGAGAATGGTTTCTACCGTTCGGACGGAAATGCCTAATTCTCGGGCAATGTCGGCACTTTTCTTGTTCTCGATATGACTCATGATCACCACTTGTCGGCTTCTTTCCGGTAATTCATTCAGTAAAGCGGATAATTGTTGTTCGGGATCGGGATATTCTTCGTGTCGGATCACGTTTTCTTGTTCCTCTTCGCTTTTTTCCTTTTTGAGGTTTTCTTGATGTTGTAGGTGGAGAGATTGGGTTTTGAGATAACGCAAGGAATTGTTGTGCGCGCTGCGAAGAAGGTAATTGCGGAGAGATTTCTCCCGGTCAAGATTTTTACGGTTTTCCCATAAGGCGACAAAGATATTTTGAATAATTTCGTAAGCCGCATCGGAATCACCCACGATAGAGGCAGAATAGTTTCGAAGGAGAGCGAAATAGCTTTTATATATTTTCTCGAAAGCCGCTTCCTCTCCTTTGATTAATGCGTCCAATAGTGATTGGTCTATCTGAGCCTTTTCATTTTTAGCATTTTCAGTCGTATGACTACCTTTTTCTATCATTATCAATGTACTACCATGGGTAATTCTATATTATTAAACGTTCGTTTATTGATATTGTTTTTTGTGTTCTTTACTTTTTGATTGAATTTTGAATATTTGCTTATTTTCAATGTATTACGTTTGTAACTACAAAATATCTTTTTTCGTTTAATAAACGAACGGATATTGATACTTGATGATGACAAATTTTATAGCCCCTGCTGTCAAGGAAACTTGGGAAATTGTTGGAAATCCGGGTCCCTTTTCTCCAAAAAGGCATTTTTACCCTCTTGTGCCTCTTCCATCAGATAATACATGAGGGTGGCATCTCCGGCAAATTCCATTATCCCGTGTTGTCCGTCGAGTTCCGCGTTCAATGCCCGTTTAATCATGCGAATTGCCATGAGACTTCGTTGCATGATTGTTTTGCACCATTCCACGGTTTCGTCTTCCAGTTGCTCGAAGGGAACCACTTTATTCACCATACCCATCTCTTCGGCTTCTTTTGCCGTGTACTGGCGGCACAGGAACCATATTTCCCGTGCTTTCTTCTGTCCCACGTGACGGGCAAGATAAGAGGAACCGAATCCCCCGTCGAAACTCCCCACCTTCGGGCCGGTCTGACCGAAACGGGCATTCTCGGAAGCGATAGTAAGGTCACACACCACGTGCAGCACGTGTCCGCCCCCGATGGCGTAACCGTTGACCATGGCAATCACGGGTTTCGGAAGTGAACGGATAGCTTTGTGTAGGTCGAGCACGTTCAACCGGGGTACCCCGTTCTCGTCAATATATCCACCCACGCCTTTCACCTTTTGGTCGCCTCCCGAGCAGAAGGCTTTATCCCCTGCCCCCGTGAGTACCACCACCCCGATATCACCGCGTTCGCGGCAAATATTCATGGCATCCAACATTTCAAAATTGGTTTGCGGTCGAAAAGCGTTATACACTTCCTGACGATCAATCGTGATTTTGGCTATTCCCTCGAAGAACTCAAATTTAATATCCTCGTATTCTTTGATAGTAGTCCAGTTTCGTTTTGACATATTCTTATGGTTTTAATATTTACATACTGTAAGCTAGATTATTCATACTCTCCTCTGAAGTGATAGACAAGTTGTTTGAAAGAATCAAGTTTGGTGCCTCCCACTAAAATTTCTTTAGGAGAAACATTGAACATGATAAAATTAAAGGCTTTCTCAAAATCACCGCCGAACGTGTCGGCGAGGACTATCGTAATGTCCGGCGTGTTTCCATTGGCGGGAATGACAATGTTTTCCGGAATAAGTACAAAATGCACGGAGTATCCATCGTTGTCAATTTGTAAAAATTCGTATTCGGCTTTGACTTCCACTTCTTCAATGTCACGTAGGGTCTTAGCAACCTGCTTGTCGTCGATGATGTCGGCAATGGGTGCAAGCGGCATCACGAATGAAAGTGAATTGCGTGATTTGGCTTTGGCGTTGTCAATCTTTTTGATTTCATCCCCGTGATAAAATGCAACTTCAATGGAACCATGATATGTCCCTTTCATATCGAATAGAGCTTGTCGGATTTGCTTGGCGCTAATCTTTTCTTCATCATCATTACACCCTGATAAAAGGATAACGAGAGAAAGAATGCTTAAAATCTTTAATCCGATTAATTTCTTTTTCATTTCCACGATTTAAAGATAATAAATTACTTCCAAGTCTATTTCAAAGCCTCGAAATATTTTTTCAGAATCTCGCCGTTTATTTCCCCCGGGGTCTCGACAATCAATACCGCCGGACGTTGTGACGGTCCGTAAAAAACGGGTAGGATTTCCCGTAAAGCAGCTTCATTGTCGACCTTGTAAACCTCGAAATTATGGGTTTTTGCCAATTGTTTCAGGTTCACCTTATGCGGTGTTTCGAAATACTTTTCCACCTCCTGCAATGCCGACGGTCCCGGGAGGAAACGGAAGATTCCGCCTCCGCCGTTCTGCATCACGATGATTCGCAGGCGGGCTGGTATCTGTTTCATCCAAAGAGCGTTCGAGTCGTACAGGAAACTGTTATCCCCCACGATGAGGGTTGTCGTCCCGTCAAAAGAACAGGCTGCCCCGATAGCGGTAGAGGTACATCCGTCAATGCCGCTGGTTCCGCGGTTGGCATCCGAACGGGATACTTGGGAATAGCGGAAAAGCTGGGCGTAACGGATGGGAGTACTGTTCCCGAGTTGCAGGTGGCTATCGGCGGGCAACTCGGGCATCAACACGGAAAATGCTTTCAGGTCACACCACGGGATGCGGTTTATATATGCCTCGTGTTTCGTTGTCGCCGATTCCGCTTTTTGCAACCATTTCCACGCGTAGCCGGAAGCGGATATCAAGGGAAGCGGTGTTGACAGGAATTGTTTAAAAAACTCCCCGGTATTTGTTTGCAGGTGCCGTGTCATGGACTTGTACGTGTCCGGCGGGGTGGCACGTTCGTCTATATGCCAATGTACGCGGGGCGGATGCTCGCGGATAAACGCCTTTATCATGCGGGAGATAATGGCTCCCCCGAACGTGATGAGTAAATCGGGAGCGTATGCCCCGGCTTCCCCCGGACGCACGGTCGAGATAATACGGTCGATAGTCGAGAAGGAACAAGGAGTAGTCAAGTTAGCCACGCTTTCCGTGAGAACTACCGTGTTCGGGAATCCCGCGAGTTGTTCGATATGTCGTTGTAAAACGGGATCGGGAGCTTGAAATCCCGCGATGATCATCACGTTGGTCGAAGACGCGAACTCCTGCCTCAGTTGGTTTATAATTTCGTCCGGGAAAACATTTCTTGAAGGAGTCGCTTCAATGACACGTTCCGCCGGAAGTGTTTTTTGGTGAAACTCGTACAAGGGCTCCCGCAGGGGAATATTTATATGGACTGGACCTTTGCGGGGAAGTCTCGTCAGGTTGATAGCCTCGTTAATCATGCGGTTCGTGTACCAATGCTCCTCTTCGTTTGCTATCGCCGCGGGCAGTTGGTAGCTTTTCTTGACAAAACGGTCGAGTGCGCCTTGTTGCCGGATTGTCTGGCTGTCATCCTGATCAATCCATTCCGCGGGACGGTCGGCCGAAATGACGATAAGCGGCACTCCTTGATAATAAGCTTCTGCCACGGCAGGCGCGTAATTCAACAAAGCCGTACCCGAAGTACAGACAAGTGCCACGGGTTCACCACTTTGTTGAGCCATCCCGAGGGCAAAGAAAGCGGCGGAGCGTTCATCCGTGATGACACGGTGGAGTATGCGTCTTTCCCGGGCGATTGACACCACCAACGGCGCGTTGCGGGAACCGGGCGAGAGGACGACGTGGCGTACTCTTTTTTGCACGAGCAGGCTCACGAGCACGCGAACGCTCTCGATATCAGAATGTAGTTTTTCCATAGTTGATCTGGCGAATCAAATTGAGTAATGTATCGGCTTTTTGACAAGTTTCCTGCCATTCGGTTTCCGGGTCGGACAATGGGGTGATACCTCCGCCCACGTATAGTTTCAAGGCATCGTCGAATACCTCCATCGTGCGCAGGTTGACAAAAAGGTCAAACGCCCCGGTTGCCTGTAACGGGCCGAGGTACCCGGCATAATATCCCCGTTCCTGCTTCTCGATTTCGGTTATTACTTGCATCGCCCGTTTCTTGGGAATACCGCAAACGGCCGGGGTAGGGTGTAATTGTGTGACCAGTTCGTCGATCCGGTCGGGTGGAATCTGTTCGTCACTTCTGAAAAAGGTGCAGAGGTGGAACACGTTGCCCGCTTGAAGCGTGATCGGTCCTTCCGTTTCGAGATGGCGGGTGAAAAATTGCTTTAAAGTATTTTGTATATAATCGGTTACTATTTGTTGTTCCTCGATGTCTTTCTCTCCCCATTGCGGCGGGTTCTGTGCGGTAGACACGGGTTGCGTGCCGGCAAGCGACATAGAGAAAAATCCGTTGCGATCGTATTTCAAGAAAGTCTCCGGCGAAGCTCCCATCCACGCGCATTTGCCGGGAATGGCAGCAAAGAAAAGAAAGGCATGATGGTATTGCCTCATCTGTTCAAACAACACGGGAGCTATCCGCAGGGAATCACACGGGATGGTGATCGTGCGGGATAGTACCGCTTTTCGCATTCCCTCCCGTTTCAACGTGGCGATTAGGGTGCGCAATTCGTCCAGATACTCGAAATGCTCGCAATCCTGCTTGGTGAAAATACGTCCCGGCGTGTTGAACACGGTATTCCGGAGATTAACGATAGCTTCTTGATCCGTGAGATAGTCCGTGAACGTCAGGTCTGCCTGTATGAAGAAGGGGAAACTCCATGACGCGGGATTAAAAGGGGTGATGATGAAGCCTTTCTCGCCCCGGTGTTTTTCGAATCCTTTAAAAAGGCGGATGTTATTGGTCAATTGTGCCCCGAATACGACTTCATGCGAACCGGGCAGGCGATAAGAGTAGAAAGGAATATTATTCCTCAAGCAAATGGCTTGTGCTTCTGCCACGGATAATCTATTTTCTGTTTGTAGTGTCATGATGTACCCTAATCTTTACGCGAAAGTAACCAAAATTCTTCTGCGTTGCTTCATGATTCAAGTAAAAACTAACTACTTTTGTAAAACATGAATAAAAGTGGTGACAAACATAAATTCTTGGGCGGTTGGCGAGGGCTTCGTGAGTTATTGCCGAATAACTCGGGGGCTTTCTCCCAGGTGTTTGCGTCGCTGAAGAATCGTAATTTCAGGCTTTATTTCGGGGGACAATGCGTGTCACTCGTCGGAACGTGGATGCAGCAGATAGCCATGAGCTGGTTGGTATTCCGCCTGACGGGATCCGTGTTCCTGTTGGCGACGGTCACGTTTATGGCGCAAATCCCCGTGCTGGTCGTGACTCCTTACATGAGTGTCTTTGTCGATCGTTTCAACCGGCGGGCTTTGCTGGTCGTGACGCAATCGCTGTCTATGGTGCAAGCCTTGCTGATGGCATTATTGACGCTAACGGGCTGGATCGAAGTGTGGCACATTATGGTGTTGAGCCTGCTTATCGGGTTGATCAATGCTTTGGATAATCCTACCCGCCAGTCGTTCTACCCGAGTCTGGTGCCTGCGGAGAAATTGGGTAACGCTATCGCCTTGAATTCCGCCGTGATCAACGGTTCCCGTTTGATAGGTCCTGCCGTGGGAGGTGTGCTGATCGGCTTGTTGGGCGAAGGAATATGCTTTCTGTTGAACGGTGTCAGTTATATCGCCGTGATTATCGCCTTATTGATGATGCGGATAAAACCGAACCGGGAAACCGTCGTGAAACAACGGGTGTGGGAAGATATGCGGGATGGATTCCTGTACGTGGCACACGATATGCCTATCCGTTCGCTGTTGTTGTTGATGAGCGCGATTAGCTTTTTCGGTTTGCCGTTGATGACGTTTATTCCCGCTTACGTGAAGACCATTTTGGGTGGGGAGAGCGAGATGCTGGGGTTGTTACTGTCGTGCGTGGGTGTCGGGTCGTTTATCGCGGCTTTATATCTCGCGGCACGGAAGAGCGTGTTGGGATTGGGAAAAGTGGTTATGCTCTCCGGCGCGTTGCTGGGAATCGGTCTTGCCGTGATGTCTTTCGTGACCGTGCCGTGGGTGGCGGCTGTCTTGTGTGTGCCTGTCGGGTTCATGATTATCGCGGCGGTAGCTTCCATCAACACTTTGTTGCAAACGCTGTCGCGGGAAGATAAGCGGGGACGGGTAATGGGGTATATGGCTATGGCATTCACGGGTATGGCACCCGTGGGAAGTATGGTGTTGGGGGCTATCGAGAAGTGCGCGGGATTGCAGAATATTATCCTGTTGTCAGGTGCCTGTTGTTTTATAGCTTCTTTGATTTTTGAACACTACCGCCCGATAGTACGGAAATATGCCCGTCCGGTTTACGTGGAAAAAGGTATAATCAAAGAGATTGCCGAGGGTATAGGTTCTGTTGAGGAATACAAATTCTAATTTCTTTTTTTTGTCTGATATTCAGTGGGAAGTTATGAGGAAGTACTATCCATTATATAGAAGAAATCAACTATAGTAGTAGATCACTTCCGGTTCATTTCCGTGTAAAAAACTTTAAGTAAGCTTTTATAACCCTTTATGAACGCTATTATAAATAGGGTTCGTATAGGGTTCATATAGGGTTCGTATAGCGTTCATGACGGAATTGAACCGGAATTGATACGCTATTATTATGGAATTTTCTACCGTATTCTTATTGTTTCGAGTATATTTTGCTTTTTAACTCGCGTATGTTATCTTTGTAGGACTTACTCTATCACTTTATGGACGAAAACGATATTTTGCTCGTGAAACAATTAAAGAACCGGGAGGAGAAGGCTTATGTTTTCTTGTTCGAGCAATATTATAACCGTTTGTATCGTTTCGCTGCCAATTATTTATGCGATCCCGAGGCAGCTCATGATATCGTGCAGGATTTGTTCACGGATCTTTTCGAGAAGAGCGAGGTGTTGAATATAACGACTTCGGTAAAGGCCTATCTGTTTATGGCAGTGAGGAATCGTTGTCTGAGTTTCCTTCGGAATCTGAAAATCAAAGACTCGTATAAACAAAATGTACTGGAAGCCCACCTGTATTCGGATACCGTGGATGCGATAGAGGACGGCTCCGTGTTGGACGAGTTGCAGGTAATTGTCGATAAGATGCCCCCGGGGATGAAAGAAGTTTTTCGTTTGCGTGTCACCGAGGATTACAAGTTTAAGGAGATAGCCGAAAAATTAGGGATTTCGGAAAATAGTGCTAAGGTTCAGATGAACGGGGCTATCCGAATGATCCGGGAAAAATTGCCTTATCTGAAAGATCGTTTATTGTTGTTCGCTTTGTTTTAAGGGGCTAGAGTCGCTTTCGGCGAGTTGTAACTTGCCGAAGGCAAATGCAACTTGTAACTTGTAACTCGCCGCAGGCGACTCTTTTATTGGTAATTTTTTTATCCGATTTTTCATTTGCTAATTAGTTGTTAATTAGTATTTTGTTTGTTGGTATGCGCTACCTTGAAAATTTTTATCAAAAAATAATGATATTTTGTCTTAACCTTTTTCTCTTTTGAGGCGTCTTAATAAAAATTAAACCCGAAAACTATGGAAAAGAGAAACGATGAATCTTTGGAATGGACGCTAATTAGGAAGAGTCTTGCAGAGGATTTGACAAAAGAGGAGCAGGAGCAATTGAATGCTTGGTTGGATGCTTCTCCGGAGCATCGGGCTTTTTACAATCGGATTTCTAAGTTTGACCGTTCGGAAGGTATCGCGGGATTGTCCGGGGAAACGTATCAACATGACCGGAACCGGTACGTGGATAAATTTCGGCAGAATAAGCGGAAAGATAGTAAACGACGTCTGGTATATTTCACTCGCTATGCGGCGGTGTTTATCATGTTGTTGGGTGTGGGGTTGTATTTCTGGTACGCGAACGGTTCGCGGGAGGTGATGCCCGAGAATGTGTTGCCCGTGGCGGTTCACGGGAAAGCGCAACCGATTTTGGTAACGGGGGATGGAACACGGGTGAATTTGGCGAAAGAGAGCAATTTGTTGAAACAACTCGCGGGCGGAGTAGTTTCTTCGGGAAAGGATGGAATCGCTTACACGGAATCGACAAATCAGGGAAAGAAAGCGGATCACCATACGTTGATCATTCCTCGCGGGGGAGAGTTTCGGGTAGAGCTTGCAGACGGTACTGTCGTTTGGTTGAATTCCGAGTCTGAATTTACTTATCCGGTGATTTTTAATGACACGACGAGAGAGGTTTCTTTGAAAGGGGAGGCTTATTTCGAGGTGACGAAGGACAAGAAGCCGTTTAAGGTGAGCGTGAACGGGGTGGAAGTGAAGGTTTACGGGACACGGTTTAACGTGAACAGCTATGACCCGCGGCAGGTACAGACTGTGCTGGTAGAGGGACGAGTGGGAGTAAGGTCTTTGGAACATGCTTCGAGAGAACGGATGATGAGCCCGGACGAGATGGCGGAGGTGAATACGGAAACGGGGGAATGTGTGGTGACGGAAGTGGATGCTTCGGCGTACGTGGCATGGAAAGAGGGATATTTCTCTTTCGAGGGTGAAAGTCTGGAGCAGATTATGGAAAAATTGGGACGCTGGTATGACGTGGAGGTGGTGTTCGCGGCTGATGATGCCCGTTCCCAACGGTTCTCGGGACGGGTGGACAGGAGCGAGGATTTCCGGGACGTGTTGAATTTGCTTCAGCGTACGCTATTAGTGAAATTTCAAGTGGATGGAAATAAAATAACCATTACTAAATAAAGAGACGGAAAGTGTTACCAGCACTTCCCGTCGTAAATAAGTTAACCGCCTAAATTGGAGGTTTAGGCAATTGAATCATCAATTAATTTACAAGAGTATGAAAAATTCGCGAGAAAAGAAAGCTTTTGCGGGGATTTATTGCAAAGTGTTCGTGATTATGACGCTGTGTTTGTGCATGGTAACGAATCTTTGGGCTAATTCCTCTTCTGTATCACCGCAACGGGTGACTATTAATCTTAAGAATGCGGCGGTCAAGCAAGTGTTTGCCGAAATCCGTAAACAAACGACTTACAATTTCGTGTATAGCGACGATCAGATGGATAAGTTGAAGCCGGTGACGTTGAATGTGACGGCGGAGACGGTGGAGAACGTGCTGAACAAGGTGTTGGAAGGGACTCCTTACACGTACACTATCGAGGGAAATTCTATCGCGATAGTGGCGAGAGATAACGTGAAAAAGGAAATGAAAGAGATCCGGGTAACCGGTAACGTGAAAGATAAGGACGGTCTGCCCCTGCCGGGAGTATCCGTGATCGTGAAGGGGACAACGGTGGGTGTCGCTACCGATATCGACGGGAATTACACGCTGACTTTTGCCGAACGGCAGGATGTTACGCTTGTCTTCTCTTTCGTGGGAATGCAAAGCAAGGAAGTTCCTTACACGGGACAGAAAGAGATCAACGTGGTTCTGGAGGAAGAGCAAGTGAGTCTGGGTGACGTGGTCGTGATCGGTTATGGTACGAAGTCAAAGCATGACGTGACGAGTTCGGTATCTTCGATTAATGCCGATCGATTGAGTAAGTTTTCCAGTAGCGCAACGTCTTTTGACGGGATGCTGGGTGGTGCGTTGAAAGGTGTGTTGGTAACACAAAATAACGGTGCACCGGGTGCTCCCTCGAAGATCAACGTGAGAGGTATTACCTCGCCCGTGTCGGGTAGTTCGAATGAACCGTTGTATGTGATCGATGATGTGCCGTTTTTCTCGCAACAAGGCGGGATGAGCCCGTTATTGGTGATTTCCCCGAATGATATCGAGAGTATCGACGTGTTGAAAGATGCCGCCGCTACAGCGATTTACGGTTCGAGGGGGGCTAACGGTGTAATTATCGTGAAAACTAAAAGCGGGAGACGGAATGAGAAGTTGACCGTGACGGCAGGTTATAGCGTGACGGTGGCGAATCCGGTGAAAAGGTACAAACCGTTGAATACGGCTCAATTTGCGGAAGTACAGGATATGATGATGAAATATTCTGCTGAGGCAATGAATGCCCAAAAGTCAGCCCAAATAGGCGGTGGTTACCGGATAGACGAGGGAACACGTGGGATGATGCTCGGTAATATGCTAACTATGGGTGATTTGGATGTTGTATATGACGTGGATTATTATACTCCGTTAAGTACGACATATAATGGTCTTTTGGAAGGAGTTATTGGTGATGTTAATACCAACTGGGTGAAAGAAATAGAGAATTCTAATGCCACGAATCAACAATTCAATTTGGGAATAAGTGGTGGCAGTCAAAATATTAATTATTCTTTTTCATTCAATTCGGTGAATCAAGATGGTATTTATATTAATGACGGTTTTAAGCGATATGGCGGTCGTCTTGCCGTGGATGCTAATGTTACCGACCGGTTGAGAAGTGGGGTGACTATGGGGTATTCGTTATCTAAGCGGAAAGATGCCACGGGAGCTGCAGATGAGTTTTACAAGGTTTGGAACATACGTCCGGACGCACCGGTTAAAAAAGAAAACGGGGATTGGGGACAAATAGATCTTAGTCCATCGTGGGGGATGCCGGTATATGGGGCTAATCCGGTTGCTAAAAGACAGATAAGCAACAGGTCGGAGATGTATCAATTTATCGGGAGTGCCTATGCGGAATATCGTATTATAGACGGGTTGAAGGTCCGGGGAGATATTAATATTGCAAATTTTCAATCCAAGGGCAGTAGTTTTACTCCGGCTTTTACCCAAGAAGATTGGTCTGCTATTGGCGGAAGTACATATCCATCTACCCGTGATGTAACGAGTAGTGATGTTTCAAACACATCTATTAATTTTCGGGCGGATTATAGTTTGGATATTGAGGACCACCGTTTGAGTTTCATGGTGGGGTATGGATGGGATCGTACTTTCTCGACGAGTGAGTATGCCGGTTACCAAGATTTTGCGGACGATGAGGTGTTGAACAATATTGGGTCGGCAGCTAGTGCTGTATATTACGGTGATGGTAAATCGGTAAACGGTCTGAATTCCATGTATGCCCGTATCGGTTATATTTACTCGGATCGTTATCTGGCTGAAGTGAATTTCCGTTCGGATGCTTCTTCTAAGTTCGGACCCGGTAATAAACGCGGGTATTTTCCTTCGCTTTCTTTAGGTTGGAGAATGAGTAACGAGCGTTTCATGGAAGATTTTTCCAAATTGGATGATTTGAAATTGCGTTTCAGCGTGGGACAGACCGGATCGACGAATATTGACGATTTCGTTTATAAACAATTGTTTGGTAGGGCAAGCAACGATCTATGGGCACAAAAACCTTCGGTATTACCGAAAGGTGCGTTCCCGAATCGAGATGTGCGTTGGGAAATGACGACAGAATATAATGGCGGAGTAGATTTTTCATTTTTTAATCGTCGTCTTTACGGGAGTGTAGATGCTTATTACAGGTTCACGGATGGGGCTTTGAGTCTTTCTCCCGTGGCACTTGAAACGGGATCGATAACATATTATTCAAATCTGCTGGACTTGACGAATAAAGGATTGGAAGTGGAAGTGAGTAGCGATATTATTCGGAATGATGATTGGAGTTGGACTTCTAGTTTTAATATTGCTTTTAACCGGAATAAAGTGAAAGATTTGCACGGGGCTACACTGTCCTCTTCCCAAGTCGATCAAATTGTCGTGGGATATCCGGCGGGAGTGATGAAAGGATATGTCGTGGATGGAATATTTCAGTCGAATGAAGAGGTTGATCGCTATAATTACGAGGCACGTTTGGCAAACGGGGTTGACCCGACGGATAATAGTATTTATTTCCAAGAGTCAGGTACAAGTGCCGGCGATTATAAATATCGCGATTTAGACGGGGATGGACGTATCACGAGCGATGATAGAAAAGTGATAGCTAATCCGGAACCGAAGTTTTTCGGAGGTTTCTTTAATTCGGTTACCTATAAAAATTGGAATTTGGCGGTGGTATTCCAATTCTCTCAAGGCGCGGAAGCTATGTTAAATGATTTGTCAACGTCTGCTTATGGAAATTTAGGATATAGTATTCCCAGAGAATTTTATCATAATACATGGACGCCGGAAAACACGAATGCTCGGTACGCTCAATTACTGGTGTCAGATCCCGGGAAAAATTATAGAACTTCGGACCGTTACGTATTTAAGACTTCTTATTTGCGGCTGAAGAATATCACGCTTTCCTATAATTTGCCGAATCTTTGGGCAAAACGGGTTGGGTTGGAAAGTGCACAATTGTTCGTGAGCACATCTAATTTATGGACATGGTCGAATTGGCCGGGTTTGGATCCTGAATTGATGGGAGACGATGTAACCGTGGGTAGAAATCCGATCACGCAGGCTGTGTTCAGTAATGACAATTATCCTTTAAGTAAGACATTTACTTTTGGACTCAAGGTTAGTTTTTAATAATATAAATAGAGATGGTATGAAATTAAGATATTTACTATATTCCTTCATCGGGTTTTTGGGTTTAGCATCCTGTGATTTGACCGGGGATATTGATAACATAAAACCCTATTATCAGTTAGACGAGAGTTCTTTGATACGGGATGCGAAGTCTGCTGATCTTGCCTTACGAGGCGTGTACGAGTTATGGCGTAGTAGTGATATTAGTATGATTACTCCTAATATGGGATTATTGGCGGGGTCATTAACGGCAAGTTCTCTGACAGATAGGGCAGTGTTTAGTGATAATACGGTCAAACCAGAATCTGAAACGATCGCAAAATATTATAAAGGGCTTTATGCTATCGTGAATTATGCGAGTCTCGTAGGCGAACAATTAGAAGAGGGGAGAGCCGTAGGTTTGGATTCTGTCAGTACGTCACGGATGATTGGAGAATGTCGATTCCTCCGGGGAATGGCAAATTTCTTTTTATTGCGTGCTTACGGACAATTTTATGATGAAAATTCTACCCTTGGGATCATACTGGTAAAACGACACATGACGGAGAATAAAGCAGCTGTGAGGAGTTCCGTGGAGGATTCTTACAAGTATATTATGGAGGATGTGGAGGATGCAATTAAAATGATACCAGAAGAACCGACTGAACATTATTATATTAGTAATCTTACGGCAAGGGCATTTAAGTCGAAGGTTTTATTATATCAAAAGAAATATAAAGAGGCTGCCGATTTGGCAAAAGAGGTATTGGATGAAGCGGCAGGGTATGGTTACACGATGGAAACTAATTTTGCGGATATATTCAAGCATGGACATACTTCTTCTGAAGCCTTATTTGCCGCTTATGCTTGGGGTTTCAAAGAGAGGTTGATTACAAATATAAGGTCAACGAAGCCGGGAAGTTATCCCCAACAAGTTGCTGATGTGTTAGTGGGTGGGGTGAAAGATGGTGACTTGGTGACCGGAGCAGGATTTGATTTGCGGTTTGCTGTGACTTTTGCAACAAGTACTTATGGCCCGAATTTAAATGGAAAATATCCATTGAACGAGAGTGATCTGAATGGACAGTCAAATTCTTATTTTTATTTGCGTTTGGCAGAGGTTTACTTGATTCACGCGGAAGCCGCTATTCGCGGATATGATGATTATGCCGGTGCTCGGGCAAGTTTAAAGGAAATTACCGATCGTGCAGGGTATGATACGGATTACGTGAATACGATTCCTGATAATCAACTGCTGGAGATGGTGCGGCAGCATAAGATGTTGGAGTTAATTGCGGAGGTTTATGAAGAATGGTTCGATTTGGTACGCTATCATATAGAGGGCGACTTGAAGATTTCAGACGTGAAGCCGACCGTCGTTTCGGATAAGCAGTTGATTTTCCCGATGCCGCAAACAGCATTGGCCGGAAATAATTTGTTAGAACAAAATCCATTATAAAAAAAGTATATGAGGACAGTAATTATTGTTTTAACGTGTTTATTGGCGGGATATTCCTGCCAGAAGGCACCCCGTTATGTTGTTAACGGGAAAATCTCCGGTAATGCGGAGGGTATGAAGGTGACATTGAATAGGATAGATTACCCGCAATTGGAATTAATTGACAGTACGGTAATTAAGGATGGAAAGTTTGTGTTCGAGGGTGTACTTGCGGAGCCGGGGTACTACACGATACAGATTGACAGAAATCCAAAGGGAGAGGAATTCTCACCGAGAAATGTCACGAATAGTCCGTTCTATTTGGAGAATTCAGTGATTAGCTTTTCGGGAAATATTGATAGTTTGCCCACGATGTACTGGAGTGATAAACCGCAGAAGGCACCGAAAGTGACCGGGTCGGCGATGGAAGACCTCTATCAGAAATTTCAGGCGGATGGACGGGAGTTGAGAAACCGTTCGGGTGATTTGTATGAACAGTATTTGGAAGAATATCACCGTCCGGCGCTGGATGGCATTTTCAACAAGGAGAGAGGGATCGAGTTGGCTCGTGATATGGAGAAGCTACAAAAGCAGTTGGCTGATATGAAATGGGAATTCGTGAAGAATAATATCCAGACCGTGGTGGGGTTTGATATGGCTAAACAGTATTTTCAGGATATGTACGTCCGTATCACCCCGGGGCAGATAGATGAATTGGAAACCTTGGTGGAGAAAGCATGGCCAAACACGGAAAAGGCTACCGAGTTCAAGAAAATGGCGGAAGTTGGAAAGCGTATCGCCGTGGGCGCCAAGTACCCAGATATTGAGTTGGTGAATCCGGAGGGGAAGAAAGTGAAGTTGTCGGAATACGTGCCCGCGGGGAAATACGCGATGTTGGAATTCTGGGCTTCGTGGTGTGGACCTTGTCGGGGAGAAATCCCTCACCTGAGAGAAGTATACAAGGAATATAAGGATAAAGGTTTCGAGATTATCAGTATCTCTATCGACCGGAACGATGCGGAGTGGAAAAAAGCCATGAAAGAGGAGAATATGGTTTGGACGCAATTGAATGATCCGGGAGAGTTTAACGGTCCGGTTGCTAAAGTGTATAACGTGCAGGGTGTTCCTACGTGTATTCTTTTGGATAGGGAAGGACGTATTTTTAAAACGGATATGCGGGGAGCGCAATTGGACGCCGTTCTGGAGGAGATTTATGATTGATAATGCAACAATTCGTTTATTATAAATATGCTTTGTTATCCCGCTACCGTTCAGTAGCGGGATAATTGTGTTATAAAGTGGTTTGTGGTAATAAATTGTGTCACCGTTGTTGGGAAATAATTATATTCTTTATCTTTGTCCGTGGATAAAGTGTATATACGGTGAAAAGTGAGTTCGACATATTATTTGAGAAGTATTACGAGCGCCTTGTCTTATTTGCCGAGGGGTACGTGGGGGATTTGAAAACGGCGGAAGATATGGTGCAGGATGTTTTTTTAGCACTTTTATCCCGAAAGGATTTAAAGAATGTGGAGTATAGCCGTTCCTATCTTTATAGTTGCGTGAAGAACGGGTGCGTGGATTACCTACGTAAATTAAAGATTACCGATCCTTTGGACGTGAAGTTGTTTGATGCGGCTTACTACACGGGAGATTTTGATGTGTTGGAGCAGGAGAAATTGATTTGCAGGGTCGAGGAGGAAATTGAAAAATTACCGGAGCAACGGCGGGAAGTGTTGAAGTTGAGTGTCTACGAGGGGATGAGTTATCCGCGGATTGCGGAAGTCACGGGATTGTCTGTCAACACGGTAAAAACTCACATGAAAAAAGCATATCAAGATTTACGAGAGACTCTTTCTGATCAGCATGTACATCTTTTTTTGTCTTTTGTTCTGCTGAAGATGAGACGAAAAGCAATCTTAAAGTTATTCAATCCATAATTTTTTTCATTTTTCGTTCACCCTGTTTTTTCATTTTTACGTCATAGGTGTAAAAATTTAAACAGATGAGTGAATCGGAGTTTATAAATGTATCTCTTCTTTACCGGAAAATGACGGGGGAACTTCTTTCCGCGGAGGAACAGAAGGCATTTGATGCGTGGTACGCCGAGAACAAGGAACATCGGTTGTATTATAAACGTTTTTGCCGGCAACAGGAGAAGATTATGGAAAGACAATGTTCCCGTGTCGATGTCCGGAAAGGATATGCAAGTATTCGGGGAAAGCGACATCGTTATATGAACCGATGGACTTGGGGAGGAATTGCGGCTTCTTTGCTATTGTCCGTGATGCTCGGAACGGTTTATTGGCAAAACGGTCGCACGAAGAATGTTCAAGAAGTTAATTCGGGTTCCCGGTTTTCCCCCGGTCATAAGAATGTGATACTTTCATTGGGAGGGGGACAAAAAATCGTTATTGATTCCACGTTCTCGGAAAAAACCGTCGGACAGGATTGTGTAGCGATTCAAGTTGAGAATGGCGTTTTGCGTTATCGACAAAACACGGTTATTACGGAGGCTCCTGTTTTTAACGAGCTGGTTGTTCCGCCTTCCGGAGAGTATATCGTGGAATTGGTTGACGGCACGAAAATATACTTGAATTCGGATTCCCGTTTGCGTTACCCGACGTCTTTCACTGGAATGAATGAACGCAGGGTATTTCTGGAAGGAGAGGCGTATTTTGTTGTTTACAGAGATGAGAAGAGACCTTTTATCGTTGAAACTTTGCAGGAAGAGGTGAAGGTATTCGGAACGGAGTTTAACGTGATGGCTTATCGGGATGAGGATGTCGTGCAAACAACCTTGGTGAAAGGAAGCGTCGGGATAAATGTAAAAGGAGAGAGGAAGGATGTGTTCCGGAGAATAGTACCGGGAGAACAATTCCGTTTGCATAAACAGTCCGGGGAGGTGAGAATAGAGACGGTGGACGTATTCTCTTACGTGGCTTGGAAGGATGGGCTGTTTGTTTCCCGGAATGATGATTTGGAATCCATTATGCGGAAGGTGGCACGCTGGTATGATGTAGAGGTGTTTTATCAAAATCCGGGTTTGAAAGAGAAACGTTTTTTCGGTATCATGAAAAAACAGACTTGTTTGGATGAAGTGCTTGAAATTATAGCCAAAGCGGGTGATGTGCAATTTAACGTGAGTGGTCGGACGGTTATCGTGAAAGAGTAAAAATAAAACAAGAAGTTGTTTGCAGCAACTTCTTGTCAATAACAAATAGGGAACAAACATTTTGCAGGTGTTGTTCCCGGTAATGTTTCATTTAAGAATAACAAATGTATGAAAAAAAATCGTTGGAACGTTCCTATACGGGGGAACTGTTTTCGAAAAATGTGGCTTATGACAAGATTATTGACAGTTTTTTTGTTCGTGATGTCGATGAATGTATCGGCAAGCCTCTATTCTCAGAATAAGACGGTCAGTCTTAAATTGAACGGGGCGACTTTGGAAGAAGTGATTCAATCGTTGAAATTGCAAACGGATTACGGGTTCTTTTATAACATTGATAACAAGGATATCAAAAGCGTCAGGAATATTTCTATCGACGTGAAGGATATGGCTTTGGAGGATGTGTTGTTGCACGTGTTGAAGGGTACGAATCTGACGTATTCCATCGTGAATAACGTGGTTATTCTTAACACGAAAAACCCGGTTGTCACGAGGGATTCGGTTCAAAAAGAACATGTGTTGGTCGGTAGAGTGATAGACGAGAAGAAGGAGCCTATACCGGGCGTAACAGTAAGATTGAAAAACACGAATATCGGTACGGCAACAAATAATAAAGGGATTTTTGTTTTCCGGTTGCCGATCACGAAAGGTGCGCTGGTATTGAGTTTCGTCGGGTTTAAGACGAAAGAGCTGGAATTCAAGCTCCCCTCTGATACGCTTAGAATCACGTTGGAAGAGGATTTGGCAAGTATTGACGAGGTAACCGTGGTGGCTTACGGGGAACGGAAAAAGCGGGAAGTCGTGGGGGCTATATCCTCCGTGAAAGCGGACGATATCAAAGAGGTTCCGACGGCAAGCCTCGAAAATCTGTTGCAAGGCCGGATGGCGGGAGTCGAGATCAATACGCAGAGCGGTGCTCCCGGTGGCGGCGGTAGTGTTGTTGCTATCCGGGGATATAATTCCCTGTTCGTGGGGGACGGTCGCGATTACGGGGAACCGTTGTACGTGATTGACGGGGTTCCTGTACATTCGTTTACTTCTCCAATCACGGGGACGAATGCGTTGGCAGAGATTGACCCGTCGACGATAGAGTCCGTCGAGGTATTGAAAGACGCAGCTTCTGCGGCAATCTACGGTTCTCGTGCCGGAAATGGAGTGATCCTGATTACCACGAAAAAGGGTAAAGCCGGTAGGGCCAGTTTTTCTGCAAATGTATCCTATTCTTACTCTATATTACCCGAGACTCCGGTACAAACGGGAGGGCGAGGCGAGAGGGCTTTTAATTTTGACGTGATGAAGAATGAACATATGGCCGGGTATAATAACGGGGAATATATATTCCCGCAGAATTATTTGGATTCTAAAACCGGTTTGGGATTATATGACCGTTGGTGGTACAACGCGATGAAGCGCACAAGCGGGAAAAGACAGTTACAGGATTCCTTGAATCCGTATTATAATAATTCCACGGATTGGTTCCGTTATGCATTCCGTGCCGGGGAAATCGTAAACGCAAATATTCAAGCAAGCGGGGGAAGTGAAACGATAAATTACCTCGTGGGGGCCGGCTATTATACTGAAAAGGGGATCATGTACGGGAGTGATTTCTCCCGTGTAAATCTGATTGTAAATTTAGGTACGCAACCTGCCCGGAATTTGAGTCTGGATACAAGGTTGTATTTTGCGTATACAGACCGTAGCCGCGGGGCCGGTACCGGTGGTACCATGTCCGGGTCAAAAATCGAGAGGTTGACGGTAGATCCCAAAACTACTTCCTCTCTTCTTGCCGCCGGGGGGATAAATGAGGAGAAATTGCTCGAAGAGTTGAATACTTCCATTGAGAAGAATGAATCTTACCGTTTGCGTGCGAATCTGAACTTAAGATACCAGTTGTACAAGGGATTGAATTTGTCTGTACTTGGCTCCTTGGATTACAATCAAGGAATGAGAAATAATTTTCGACCCAGTACTTTGGATCCGACAAACGGTCTGAGTTCTTCTATCGGGGAGGTCGACCGGAACTTGTTAATTTTGAACGAGAATATGTTGACCTATAAAACCTCTTTTAACGAGAAACACAATATAGACGCGTTGTTCGGTATTTCTTACCAGTCTGATCAGAACGATTATATCGCGGCGAAAGGATTGGGGGGAGCCAGTGACAAGATTCATTATATCGTGGACGAGGGAACATCTGTTGAGGTTAATGGGCAGACCATATACCTGAAAGAAGCTAAAACGGATCGGACAGAAAAAGTGTTGGTCAGTTATTATGCCCGTTTGGCGTATAATTATATGCAACGCTATCTTTTTGAAGCAACTTGGCGTAAGGATGGTTCTTCCGTGTTTGGGAATAAGGTGCGTTGGGCTACATTCCCGTCGGCGGCTGTCGGGTGGGCTTTTTCAGAAGAAAGTTTTCTGGAAGACGTGTCTTGGTTGAATTTTGGTAAAATTCGTGCTTCTTGGGGACGTTCCGGGCAACAGTTCGGGCAGGCATACTTGGCGCACGGCGTGATGGTTCCGAACGGGACTTTCTTGGGACAAACGACAATTTCTCCGAATCCCATGGGTGGAATGATTAATCGTCGGTTGACATGGGAAGAGAGTGACCAGTATGATTTGGGGCTGGATATGGATATGTTTGATTATCGTATAAAATTTAAGTTGGATTATTATTATAAATTGACGAAAGGTCTTTTGTATTACGTTCCCTTGGGCGGTAATTGGAGTTTTATGACGAATCAATGGCAGAACGCCATGCGGGTTTCGAACGAGGGATTGGAACTGGAGCTGGAGGCTGATATCTTCCGTGAAACAGCCGTTTCTTGGAGGATGAAATTTAATATTTCCCGTAACTGGAATCTTTTCAAGAAGAGTTACACGGGGCGTGACGTGGAAAAATACGTTATCGGACGACCGCTTTATTCTATTTTCTTGTACGAGGATGACGGTTATTATCAGACGGATGATGAGATCCCTTATGTTTATGACCAAAGAGGTTACAAGCATAAAATGTATGTAGGTGCAAACGGAAGCGGTAATGCTGCTACCCGTTATGAGGAGGGAACAAGGAGAATTTTGGATATTGATGGGGATGGCATGATCGGTGCGGGAGATATGGTTTACCAAGGTAGTGCCTTGCCGTTGGCTTATGGAGGTTGGGTGAATGAAGTTAAATGGAAAGGGTTCGATGTGAACATTCTTTTCACTTACTCTCTTGGACGTAAGATGTATAGAACTTATAATCATAAATCTTTAACAGGAAACCCGGATGTTCCGATTTTGGAGAACGTGGGTAAAGTATCTTTTTGGGAAAAAGAGGGAGATATTACCGATTACCCGAGAAAGGCTGCTTATAGTGATATTTTGCAGCAATTTGGGGGGACTTTGGCTTCCAACTTGGAAAAGGTAAGTTATATCAAGTTGAAACAATTCACGATAGGTTATGATGTGCCTAAACAGGTTGTAAAGAAATTGAAGCTGTCCGGTGTGCGATTGTTCTTCACGGGCGAGAATCTTTTCACATTGACGAATTATTCCGGTTTAGATCCGGAGGTCGTGGATATGTACTCGGGGATGGATGATTTTAATTACTACCCGTTGGCCCGGAAGATATCTTTAGGACTTACCGTAAATTTTTAGATGAATAGGTTATGAGAAAATTGATAAAATTATTGGCTGCAATTGTGTTGTGCTTGAGTATTTCATGCAGCAGTATGTTGGACGTTGAGCCTGAAAATTCTGTTACCTTTACTAATTTTTATAAAAATGAACAGGATATAGCCGCGCTGACTCGCGGAATGCACGCGATACTGGCATGGTCGTTTCGAACTTTTAATACGTTGGAATATGCGGGGGTGAAAACGGATGCTTCTCCTTCCGGTCATTTCCCATCTCCCGATGTTTTTATGCGTTTTCATTTATGGAATTCTGTCGGGACAAGTTGGAAGAGTTTCTATGATGCGATTTATCAATGCAATTTGTTGTTTGATAACGTCCAACAACCCGTGTGCGCTCAAGATCGGATGGATTTTTATTATGGACAGGCAAATTTCATAAAAGGGGTATGTTATCTGCAATTGGCCCGTTATTGGGGAGATGCCGTTATTTCCGGACATACAGAGGATACTCAAGCTCGTCCTAAAAAGCCGATGGTGGAGGTTTTGGATACGGCATTAGCTTGTGCGGAAAGAGCTTTCATGTTATTGAAGAAGCATGAAGAATTGGTGGATTATGCCGGAGCCAGAATTACCTCGAAGCAATACGGTAGTAAAGGTAGTGCGGCAACTTTGATAGCACACATCTACGCGTGGAAAGCTGCGATGGGGAAAGGTTTGAGTGATGAAGAAGTGCGTGCATGTTGGGAAAAGGTGGATACTTATGCATCCAAAGTGATCGACACGGACGAGTGCGGGTTTTATGAATTGGAGAATAGTGCCGAGTTATTGGTTGCGAATACTTTAAATACACGTAATGGTAAAGAGAGTATTTTCGAGATAGAATTGAACGCACAAGATAAAACATTGGATGGGACTGTTTTTACATCCGCTCGTTGGTTTGTCGGTTTTCCTGTTGTTCCGGGAGCACTTCCGGGAGATATTAATAGTAATCAATGGAAATTGAAAATTCAAACGGTTCTCGATATGTACCCGGGAGCAGATGAACGCAAGAACGCTTTTTTTTATAAACCGGAATTATATTCAAATGATCCGGACAGCGCACGCGCCTGTGGCGGATATGCTTTCGAGTATAAATACAGAAAAGGGTTGTACAGTACTTCCACGACTTCTGAACAGACTTTAGAATTTGTGAATTTCGACGTGAACAGGATGGTTTGGCGTTTGGCCGATTTGATTCTGTTGAGGGCGGAGGCACGGATGCATTTAGGGAATACAAACGGTGCCGTGCAGGATTTGTGGAGAGTTCAGCGGAGATCAAAAGCCGTTGAATATGCGGATGGTGATTTACAAATGGCGATCTTCCGGGAAAGAGAAAAAGAATTGATTTTTGAAGACCACCGTTACTTTGATATCATGCGAAATAAAGGATATTATAAAACAGAATTGCCTAAAAATAAGGTGTTTGTTCCTTTCCCGTTCCCTCACGAGGAAGAGGAGGAAGTGTATAGTTTATTGACGGATCAGGAAGTGGCGGATGGTGCTCTTTTTTTACCGATAGGGGATGGAGCGTTCCTTTTGAATCCTATGATGATTCAGAATACATATTGGTTTAATAGAAAATAAAGTTATAGCCATGAAAAAATTAATTATTGGACTGTTGTTAGCCACGTTTTGGGCTTGTAATACAAAATATAATTATATTGATACGGGTATTTCAGATGGAGTTCATGATTGTTCTATGCTGGAGTACTTGAAAGGGGATTCATATAATTGGGATACCATTGTACGTGTTATTGAACGTGCCGGGTTAACTTCTTTGTTTGAGGGAGAGGGACCCGGGGAGCAGATAACGTTTTTGGGACCGACTAATCATTCTATCCGTAATTGGATGTATGACAGCGCGTACATTGATGTAAACAGTATCCCCGCGGACACGTGTAAGAAAATCGTGTTGCGCCACGTGATTAAAGGCCGGTACATGATGACGGATATTCCTCGCGGCAGTATCGGCACGAGTGCCTCTTCCGGACGTGACGGTGGTGTTGAAATGTCAACTTTGGGAGGAGGAAAGGTGTGGCTTTACACGGTGTCTACTCCTGCTCACGGGGTGGAAGATGCCGGTCCGCTGACTCTTTATTGCGTTTCTTTGGATTTTCAAAAAAGTATTCCGTTGGCTTGTCCGGATATTCAAACGAATACAGGTGTCGTGATTTCCTTGGATTACAATTTTTATTGTGGTGAATTATAAATGAATAGAATTATGGGAAAATATATTGCTGGTTTTTTATTGCTGGTTGTCGTGGCGATGTCATGTCATGATGTGAAAATTGGCTATTTGGAAACGGAAAATGCTGTTTATGTTCCGGACTCGTTGGTGGTGAATTTGGAATGGACAGTGGAGGAGTACATACGATGGGAGAATGAATCCGATTGGGTTTCCACGGGGATACAGGGGGTGTTGGGAACGGCTCCGATTACTTATCGGGTGGCAGATGTAAAGGTGGACGGAGAAGGTGATGCCGAAGCTATGAAAGCGGCTTGTACAATTAATGGCGGCGGGATTTTTACTATCCCGTTTCATCACGAAATCCCCAAGGGTGTGTATATATTATCAATAGAAATAAGTAATGAAGATTATCATTTCGTAAAGGATGATATTTTCAGGATTATAGTGAAATAGATATTATCGTAGACGTGCAAAGCTCGTAGTGACCGAGAAATAATGTGCTTGGAGTTGTATCTTATGGAATACAATTTCAGGCACATTTTTCCGATTCATACTAATGATCTTCATGCCCTTTCAGTACCGGGAGGCTGATGTGGTATTTCACTGCGACAACACGGGCAAGGATGACGCTTCCGGCAGTGACGATTTGCGTGGTGACGTGACCGATGCCGAGGGCATCACAGGCGAAGTAGATAAAGCCGCCGAGAATACAGGCGATGGCGTAAATATCTTTTCGGAAGATAAGGGGTACTTCGTTGATGAAAATGTCACGAATGACTCCTCCGACGGCTCCGGTGGTCATACCCATGATGATTGCTACCCACGTGGGAAATCCGGCGAGTAAGCTCTTCTCGATGCCGACCACGGTGAATAGCCCCAGACCGATGGCGTCGAAAATGAAAAAGGTATTATTTAGCCGGATCACGTGTTTTCCGAACATGATGACGAACAGGAGGGCAAGTCCCGTGACAATCAGGTAGGATGGTTGGTGCATCCAGAAAGGGGTGACACCCAGTAATAAATCCCGGGTTGTTCCACCCCCGATAGCCGTGGCTGCTCCCACAACATAAGCCCCGAACCAGTCAAAACGTTTGGCAGAAGCAAGACGGATACCGCTGATCGCGAAAGCGAAGGTCCCGATATAGTCGATAATGGTAGTGAAATCTATATGCATAATCCTATTTTTGAGGGGACAAAAATAGTAATAATGTATGTCGATTGCTCTCGTTATAAGATGTTTTACAACAGGATACTACATCCAATCTTCGCTTTTTACTTCTCCTTCCACAGAAAGGATAATTCGTTTGACCGGAATGTTGCGTGAGGCTTGTTCTCTTGCCTTCAATGCCATTTGGAATAGTCCGCCGCAACAGGGAACTTCCATGATTACCACCGTTAACGTGTTGATCTTGGCATCGTCAATCATACCGCGAAGTTTATCCACGTAGGAGTCCGTGTTGTGGTCGAGTTTCGGGCAGGCGATTGCCAGAATCTTGCCTTTCAGGAAACGCTCGTGAAAGTTTCCGGCGGCGAATGCCGAACAGTCGGAAGCAAGGAGTACATCCGCGTTTTGGAAATACCCGGCTTGCGGGTTAAGCAGATGTAATTGAACGGGCCATTGCCGGAGTTCCGAATTTCCGGCACAAGCGACCGGGGCGGCTTTCGTGACAGGTTTCAGTTCTCTTGCCATGGAGCCGGGACACCCGCATCCCAGTTTTTGGGCGGGATGTAATTCTTGCAGGTTCACGGGAATGTTATGGCGTTTAAGGTATTCCATTCCCTGTTTTAACAATTCTGTTTCTCCATGTTCTTTCAAATGGTGTAAATGAGCCAGTGTCACGTGTTGCCCTTTAGGAGCGATACGCTCCATGACAGCCTCTTCACTATAAGGTTCCGCTTCTCTCTCTTCCAGTTCAATAGCGCCGACGGGACATTCCCCGATACACGCACCCAGCCCGTCGCAATACAAATCGCTGATCATGACGGCTTTCCCGTCTATTAACTGTAACGCTCCCTCGTGACAACCTTGTACGCATAAACCGCAACCGTTACACTTTTCCTCGTCTATCTTGATTATTGTTCGTTTCATCTTGTAGTTGTTTTTGATTTCTGATACAAAGATAAGGCACGAGGGAGAGATATTTTGTAATGATTATTACAATAGGGGAATAAATGTTTTCTTTATTCGTTCGAGTCCCTCTTTTACCGTGGCAAGGGGGCAACCGATGTTCATGCGGAAGAATCCTCTGCCTTCTTCGCCGAAGTCGGTACCGCTATTGAGCCCTATTTTTGCTTCCTTGAGTAATTTTTCCCGCACCTGTTCGTGTGTCAACCCGGTATCCCGGAAATCCAGCCAGAGCAGGAATGAGCCTTCCGGGGGAATCATTTTTACCCGGGGAAGTTCTTGTTGCAGGAATTGTTGCGTGTAGGTAATGTTCTTTTCGAGGTAGCGGAGCATCTCGTCCAGCCATGCATCACCATGTTTATAGGCTGCTTCCAACGTGATATGCCCGAAGATATTTCCTAAATCCAAGTGCAGGCATAATATTTCCTTTTCAAAACGGCGGCGTAGTTCGGGAGATGAAATCACGATAACGGAATTCATCATTCCGGCGATATTGAATGTTTTACTGGGAGCCATCATGGTTACCGTAATGTCGGCAATTTCAGGTGACAGGGCTGCCATTACCGTGTGCTTGTGTCCGAACAGGGCAAGGTCGGCATGTATCTCGTCGGAGAGAATGGTTACCCCGTGTTGCAGGCAAAGATTACCCACGCGGGTGAGTTCATCTTTCGTCCATACCCTGCCTACCGGGTTGTGCGAGTTGCTGATGATAAGCAGTTTCACTCCTTCTTGCAGTTTCCGCTCGAAATCTTCCCAGTCGATGCGGTAATGTCCGTCTTCTACTTTCAACGTGCTGCACACGAGTTCCCGTTGATTGTCTTTCACCACGGCATGGAATGGCGGGTAAACGGGGGTAAAAATAAGTACTTTATCCCCTTTCCCCGTGTACACTCGCACGGCGAGGGACAATGCCGTCACGATACCCGGGCTACTTAATATCCACTCTTGTTTTACCTGCCAGCCGTGGCGACGTGCCGTCCAGTCAATGAAAGCCTGTTTTGCTTCATCCGTTCGGAACGTGTACCCGAAAACTCCTTTTTCACAACATTGGCGTACGGCTTCCAGAATTTCAGGTGCTGCCTGAAAATCCATATCTGCCACCCACATGGGAAGGATATCCGTAACCCCGAACACGTTTGCCAGATTATCGTATTTTGCGCAAGCCGTGTTCCGGCGATCTATTATTTGGTCAAAATTGTACATATCGTTTGTTTTTAAGTTGCTGCAAGTTACAAAACTCTTTCGTGAAATCCATATTTATCGGCTTTTGAAAGCTGGAACAATTACTTCGTGTTTGAGTAACAAGTACTTAACAATACTATGCTTCTTTTGTGATTCGGCACCAGTTCGGTGCCGAATCGGAATCTATTACCACTATTCCTGTCGTCGTCTCCATCGCCGTTTCACCCGGGCGACAACGATGGAGCTAACCACTCCGCCCACGATACTTACTACCCCGGCGAAAAAATGATCCGCCATTTGCGACAACACTGAATTTAAACTCAGTGTCGAAAACATTCCTATCATAAAATAATTCATACAATTGAAAATTAAAAATTGAAAATGAAAGAGGATTCTGCCGCACAAAAGCAAAGCCCCGTGCGGCAGGAATCACCTAATCAGAAATCATAAATCAAGAAATCAGTACGCTGTCCGATGCTCCTTTCCCGTTCTTCAGCATGGCGAAGCAATACACTTTCACCTTCGTGCTATCCCAGTCTTCCGGGAGCGCGTAACTTGTGCTGCCACTCTCGCCGCGGGCTCTCAACATCACTAGCCTTGACCTGTCCCGTTCCGTTTCGTACAACACGCCGTACACCTTGTCCTCTGCGGAAGCGTACCCGTCTTCCTCTTCCTGTACCTCCTGCGTGAACTGGTACTTCTTACTCTCCTCGTCGTACGCCATCGTCACCTTCGGCGGAGTAAGTAACCCCGTTGCCACCCGCAGCCGCTCGAAGTCCACCGTTGCCACGTTCTTGTTGTCCACCAAGATCGCCTCTTGATTCGTTGCCACGAATGCGTTTGACGTCGAACCTTTCCCGATACCCGTGAATCCTTTGCGGATCACCGGTAAAAGATTCCGTCCCAGTTGCACCAATGCTTTCATCCTTGCCCGCTGTGCCAGTATCTCCGGTGTCGGGTTGTCTTTCCTCGAGAACACCTTCGCCTTCGCGATGTTCTTCCCTTTCGTGTAACACAACGTGATGTTACCAACTGATTTTCTCGCTTTACCTAACAAATAAGAATTAAATTCTGCCATAAAATAATTGAAAATTGAAAGTTGAAAATTGAAAATGTAAACACTTAAATCCATGAATCAAAAATCATGAAATCATAAATCATAAATTTTTAAACGCTTCCTCCAACGCCGGTCCCGGGTCGATTTTCCTTGTCGTGATAGCCGAATGTCCCACCACGTCTTTGATCGGGTAATATTCTTCCAGCACTTCGCATACCTTCATCAATGCTTGTACCTGTACCCTCGTGTAACGATGCCAGTAAGTCAATTTCCCGTTCGAGTCATGGGTGTAAACCTCCTCCGGCGCAACGATTCGTCCACACTCGGCAACAAACAACCCTTCACGTAACCGCAATAAGCCGAGATTATCCAGTTCGATCCCTATGGAATAACGATTCAGTCCCGAACGTCCCGCGTACCAGCTCCGCCCGGCATGCCACGCCTCCGTGTCAAACGGCACCAGTTGAATGATCTTTCCCTCCCGCCCGATCACCAGATGTGCTGAAGCGCTTACGTCAGGTCTTGTCAGATAAATTGCCGCCGCCTCACTACCCGCTGCCGCCGTGTAATGTAAAACAATCATATCCGGTCCTACAAGTTTACGCGTGTTCTTCGCGCACACCAGATGCCTTACCCCGTCTCCCACCAAACGGTGGTTAACAATTGAAAATGGAGAATTGAAAATTGAAAATGAACTCATAAATCGTAAATCATAAATCAAAAATTAGAAGCGTTTTTTTCCCGTGAAGGCTTGCACGATTTTTTCCCCGCTTCTTCCCACCACGTAGCCGCCTAACCCGATTTCCAGCAAATCCCAAAAGCGGGAGGTATCGGCGAGCATGGGCAGGCTCGTGAATGTCCCCGCGAGAACAATCAAGGCGAATGTCAACATCACCAACGGACGCCACGATCGTTGTAACCATGTACCCCGGGCCTCTTCCGTCAGCACTGCCGCGCGGGCTTCCATTACCCGCTTTTCCCATTCGATAAAAATCCGCAGCAAATCCGTTTCCAATTGCTTCTTCTCCCTCGCCGGGAGCGTCAGGCGGTCGATCACCCCGCCGACCGCACTGACAACGCCCTTTACTCTTTCCACCATCTCAATCCCGTGACAATACTATTCTTGATCTCTGCCTCGAAGTAAAACTTCTTGTTCCCCACTCTCCGCACGGGAATAGCGAACAACTTCTCGTAACGGCGCAAGGTGTGGGCGGAGATATTCATTGCCTTGCAAACTTCCGCCGCGGTCATCAATCTGTGCGATACGTTTGCCGCCGTTTCTATCGCTAACCTTACCTCCTGCCGGTATTCTTTCAGTTGCCGCAGTAATAACAGGGTTATTTCTTCTCCTTTTTCGATGTTGTTAATCACTCTCTTCATGTTAATTGAAAATTGAAAGTTGAAAATTGAAAATGTAAATCACTGAATTAATAAAATCATAAATCTTAAATCATAAATCTTAAATTCGAATGTATTGGCTCGCCGAATACGCCTTCCCCTCCTTTTCCTTGAAAAAGCTGTATAAATGGGCTGCCGTACCTTGTTTCCGTGTCAGGCGGAATATTGCCTTCCCGCCCCCTCGCGTTGCGCCGTCCGTATCGATAAACACGGGCGAGAAAGAGCGATTCGCGTACAGCACGACTACCACCAAGCCGTCATTCTCCCGTGCCGAGGGCACATCCATACCCTTCTCCCATGTCAGTGTCACCGTGTCGTCGTCTGCGACCGTGGCTTTCAGGTGGTTCGCTTTTTGCAACAGCCCCACGGACAATTGCAGGCGGGAGAAATCCCCGATCTTGCCGTCCGACCGGAACACCGTCATGTTCAGTTTCATGAATGCATTGTAACCGTTTATCCCGGAGCCTCCCGCCGCCACTTTCCATGCCTCTTGTAATATAGTCCCCTTCAGGTGTTGATAAAAACGTACTGCCACTCTCAGGCAGGAACGATTTGCCCGCTGTTTCACCGTGTCTGCGTCAATATAATTTGACGCCGTACTTCTCACCCGGGTTTCGTTGCCTACCCGGTAAAATACCGTGTTTCCAACTTTCCCTCGAATAGATTCTTCCGTCTTTGCCATTCTTCGTCCTTTTTAATTCATTACTACTATTTTTCTTTCCTCTCCGTCCTTTTCTCCCATTGTCCGGGACAAAGATATTGCCTGCTACTACCGTGTTGCAACTCTAATTTAAAAACGACGTTATCTTTTTAAATTCGACGATTTAACGTCGAATTCCGACAAAAAACCGCTCACCCCGTAACTTCTTTCGATATCCCGGGGAAGAAATCGGGTAGAAAAAAATCATTCCCGCGGCACTCCCGGGTCAAAGACCTTTCGCCTACGCCCCCGAACGTCTTTGAAACGTCTTTGTATCGAAGGTGAAACGTCTTTGATCCCTTATTACACCCTTATCTCATCGAATGCACTTCGGCTCTACACCGGGTATTGTTCCCGGGATTCTGAATATAGTGAAGGGTAAACTTTTCCACGGAATCCCGCCGATAAATATACCCGCGAGGTGTGGTTATTATTTTAGATTATTGATACTATGATTCTGTTTTGCGGGTTTTCCGAGAAATTTCCGAGAAATGTAACGTTCCCTGCAAACGCTTCTGGTAAGCCCTTCCGACGGGGAACCACTCGCTCCCTATTTTCACCGAATTTCCTACCAGCGTGTCGATAAAATGCCAGTTAAGGATAAAACTCTGGTGTACCCGGACGAAACTGCTCTCCGGTAACGACCGTTCGGTTATTGCCAGGCAGTAGGAAACAATTATTTGAGTTCCGTCGGTAAAGTGGAATGTACTGTAACTGCCCGATCCCTGCACGTAAAGTATATCCGCGTACAAGGCTCGCTTGCAATAGCCTTCACCCCAGATAAACACGTGTTCACCCCCGTACCGGGGTTCGTTGGATGATGTTTTTGTTCCTGTTTTTTTATTTTCCATGTTATTGATTTTTATGCCTCGTGAAGAACTCACCGGCGGGCAATTTCGTTTATCATCCTTTCAATGAATAACCGTAAAAATCAATATCGCTTATCCGTATCCCGGGGCCTATCTTCTATATGCGTTTTTTTATTTTGGATGAAGTCGGGAAAATTTCCCGAGGTCGAGATTATAATGAGCTTTTCTTCTGTAAGCACGAGGGAGAGCCAAACAGGTCAGGCTCCCCCTCCACACAAACACCGACTATATAACAATTGTTGAAGACCGTTTACTTGATAATCTTTCCTTTTTTCACTTTGTAAGATGTGTTTCTCCGGGCAGAGTTGCCCCTTTCCAAGTCATTCCCAGTTGATAAATATAATTCACCTGTGTACCATGTTGCTTCTATTGGGTTTCCGTTGTTCCCGGGAAAAATGACATCAAGAGGGAGCGGCTGTCTAGATTTTGCTCCCCGGATCGAGATGAGGTAGAGTTTGCCATCCCGGATTTCCCAGTTAGCAGTATATCCCCGTAAACAAGAGGGAATGAACTCATCCCGCAAACGGGAACGTATTCGGGCATAAAGGTTCATATCATATTGGAGAGGGGTATTTTTTAACTTGTAGGTTTTCCCGTTTGCGGAAAGCGTGTCGATGAATGCCCAGTTGTCAAAAGAATTAGAACAGACATCCTTGCATCCCTTGCCTTCCCATATCCTCAATTCGCATCCCGGCATGGGATGCACTTGACCGCGGAGTTTCACGTAGTCCCATGCGGGTACAAGTAGCACACATTCTTTCAATTCTTGTATGTAGGGATTGGAAAAATCATTTTCTATCCATTGCCCGTCATCATCTCTCACTTGACTGATAGAGGATTTATCCGCTACCACGCGAATGGCAAGACCAAGGCTGTCGATGGAACCGTCAGGGCGGGGAATTACCTGCACTTTAGCAATCACGTAGTTATCTGCTAACTCGGGAAAGCGATCTCCGTTAAATAGGGTTTCTATTAAAGATACAATGTTGTCCGAAAGGGCTGTCTCCCTTCTTTCATTACGGTATGTCGTTTTAGATGCAACGCATCCATTTTCTACCCGGTATATCCATTGATCTTCGTAATCCGATCGGAATCCCATTCCTGCCTGATATATACACTCCCCACCTGCGACGTCCAACTCCCCGCTATACCACGAGGCAAAAATCTTTCCGTCTTGCAGGTAAGCATCGAATATGCCTTCTATATCCATTAAAACGGTTTTATGATTATCAGAACGTACGGTACTGTAACAATCCACGATTCTATCCAGAAATAACGAGTCATTCTGTAACCGCCACCATGCCACGTAAGGTGGCATATCCCGGATATAGTCACCCTCGGGTATGCGTTCATATACTTTGTCATGCAGGATTTGTTTTGCTTTTAAGGGGTTGGAGTACATTTCAAAAGAGTCTTGCCCGATAATCACTATGCTTTGTCCCGAAACTTCTATCGGGACGGTGATGCTGAAGCAAGCTAGAAATACAAATAAAAAGATCTTCGATTCTTTCATAATTCATAAATTGTTGGTTGATAATGAATTTATGGCATCATCATTCTATAATGATAATGTTCCAAATACCATGTATCCATTTTGTTGGATAACACGCACTCTAGGTGTTTTACCAAATTCTAATCTGTAATGCAAAGGTACAAGCCTGTCTTTATATTTTGCCAACACATAAGGGTCATACTCGTCGTATTTTATTTTATACCAAAAGCTGACAATTATACGACCTCGTCGGGTTTCTGTTTGTTTGTAGTCCAAAATTCCATACTTAACGCTTCGCATGTGTTGTATATAATTTTTAGGTGGGAACGAACCCGGAAAAGGATTATCATATATCATGCAAGAGAT
The DNA here is from genome assembly GCF_022132345.1 of Butyricimonas sp. DFI.6.44. Taxonomy (NCBI): domain Bacteria; kingdom Pseudomonadati; phylum Bacteroidota; class Bacteroidia; order Bacteroidales; family Odoribacteraceae; genus Butyricimonas; species Butyricimonas sp. DFI.6.44. The sequence continues at coordinate 199,621 of NZ_JAKNJD010000003.1, forward strand.
TATAGAATCTCCGCACACTTGAAAATACTCCGGGATATACAAGTTTGTACCCTCTTCCCCGGTAAAAGCCTGAGGTGTTAAATCAATTCTATATTTCCGGCTATCTATTTTTGCACGGACAGCTTCTTCAAGTTCCTTTTTCGACAAGTTTTCATGTAACGATGCACATGACGATAAGCAGATCAATGTACTTATTACCAAAAATAGTAGTAGTAGTTTCATAATATTGGGAATTAGGTATTATTCATTGATAATTCATATCTATTTGGTGAATAGTTGTTTTTATTATTCCATAGGCAATAAATTTAATTAGTTAAATATTACTTTAGTGTACAAAATGAGCAAATTGAATTTTGTTTATTAACTATTCATTTTCAATATACTCTACTTTGTTTACTTGTTGTTCAATACGCTCGATACTCCTGAAGCTATGTATATTAATATATACTAATATAGCCAGCACTGTCAATATTATGGATATTATTAAAAAAACGACCTTTCTTTTGATTAATGCATTAAGGATGAAAATTATACCTATAAGCATCAGTATCGTTGTAATAAAATGTGATGGACTGAGAACAATTAATAAAGCACCCGCCAAAAAGACAACACTACCAAAAATTAATTTAAATTTCTTGTTCATAATCTTGATTTTTAGAGGTTGTTTAGAGTTATAAAACAGTGATTTAATATATTGCTTGTCATTGTGTCGGTTGAATACTATTTATCCAACCAATACAATGACAAGTATATACTCTAGTACTAATCCTTCTTCTTTTTCAGCATTTCCTCAATCTTTTTCTCGAGTTCTCTGCCGCGGAGGTTTTTAGCCACGATGCGGTTTTCCTCGTCGAGGATAAAGGTGCAGGGGATGCCTTTCACGCAGTATTCGGCGGCGATTTCGGAATGTCGTCCTTTCAAGTCGGACACGTTTTTCCAATTACAGCCGTCCTGACCAATTGCGGCTAACCAAGCGTGTTTGTTGTCGTCGATTGAAACACTGATGATTTCCAGTCCTTTCGGGCGGAAGCGTTTGTAGATTTTTATCAGGTTCACATTCTCCCGTCGGCAGGGACCGCACCAAGATGCCCAGAAGTCGATGACTTTTACTTTTGCCTTTGTTTCGTACAAAGAAAGTACGCCGCCATCGGATAGCGGGGCACTGAAATTGGGCGCAACAGCTCCTATCGCTATTTTTTGGATCTTTGCCAGTTCGGTAGCGATTTGTTTGCCGTAAATGGTTGCTTTTGCCTTTTCTCCCAGTATATCGTAGCGTTCTGCCAGTTTCGTTTCGTCAAGAGTTTGAGGCAATTTGGCTGCCACGACGTAGGCTGCCACGTACGTGTCGTTGTATTTTTTTAGTAATGCCAATTCTTCTGCCTCTACTTGTGTGATTATTTTTTTGAAATCCTGTTGCAGTTTTTGTGCTTGCGCCGGATTTGACCGGGCTTGTGCTTGTAGCTGTTGTTCGCTTTGTGCCAGATACTTGTCCAGATCGTTGAATTCTTTCCATATATTCTGGGCTTCACCGCTACTTTCCACGAGCAGTTCGTTGGTGCCCATGGTAATCGTGTAAACTGCGTTCTCCAACATCATGGCTGCCAATATAGTGTTTTTCTTGACCGGCATCAAGTAGACCAGTGTCGTTTCCGGCATCCGGCCTGTAAACTCGAAAGCTCCGTTCGTGATCACGGCCTCGCCGATATCGATCATTCCGTTTTCCGTGTTGGCAACCAACAGTAATTTTCCGTTGACGGAGTTGTCTAACCGTCCCTCGATTTTGTAACTATCTCCTTGTGCCACAGCTAACATGACACAACTGAATAACATGCATACGGTAAATAAAAACTTTTTCATCTTCTCGTTCGTTTTTAAAAGTCTCCCGTGTTGATTCGGATTGATTTTCACGGGAGATTTTTAGTTAAAATGGATAACTTGATTATTCTTGTTCCCGTTGTCTCGGGACTTTTAGTGCCGGTTCCTTTGCAGTTTTCGGGTTTGCCTTGTCGATTACCAAGCCGTCCACGATCATTCCGGCAGGATAGATCATAGAGGCGGGATAGTACTCCGGCAGGTAATTCATTATTTCTTCTTTTGACGATATCGCCGTGATTTTCTGCAATTTTGTCAAGTCGGGCATGCGGAATCCGGTGGTACGGACACGGGTTTCTTTCCCGTCCTTGAGATCAACGCGGTAGACCACGAGTGCCGATCCGGCAATTCCTCTCACGATGTAGGCACACGATTGTCCGGCTTCTTTTGCCGCTTTGATGAGTATCTTCTTCATTTTTTCGTGGGAAGTGCCTTTCTCCACCTGCACGTGAATCGTTCCGGTTCCCGTTGTAACAGTCGGGCTTTGCGGTGATAGTATAAAGCGGGAACTGCCTGTTGTTTCCGGGGCTTTCTGTGTCGGGATGCGTCCGTTCAGCATCTTTTTGAATACTCCTTTCTCGACCAGAGTCATTTCTGTTTCCGGGGTAACACCGTCGCCGTCTATCTCGTAATGCCCGTACAACGGTGTACCGTTGTATTCTTTCATCGCCGTGTAATTTTTGACTGTCAGACGGCTATCCATGATCTTGCTCCCGAACTGGTCTTCCAGTCCTCCCCGGGACGGACCAAGTGAACGGGCGGCGATCAATCCGCCGCGGTACAAGAGATTGTTTGCCAGAATCGTTGCCACGGCTCCTCCCTCGAACATGATCGGTCCGTTGTAGTACTCTGCCACCGGGGGCGCAGCTTTCAATTGCATCAATCCTTCGGCAAAGGCTTTCACCCGTTCTTTTAACTCCTCGACGGAGGGGAGTTCTGCCGGACTCAGTAACGAGAGCGAGAAAGAATCTCCCACGGTTGAACCGTCGTCAGCACGGGCCTCTGCGGAAACCGACACGGTCACGTGCCCGCCGGGTTCTTTTAATTGCACACCTTCCGTGGTCAGCCGGTAAAGGTCTATTTCTGTTCCGCTGATTGCCACGCTGGAGTTATAAATATCCTTGTACTCTTTGAATACAGCCGAGGCTTCGGTTACAAGCTGTTCCAAGGCGGCTTGATTGATCTCGAATTTTGTTTCCCGTTCTTGTATGCGGGTAACCGCGGGTAATTGTTGCATTTCCGCCAAGGCAGATTCCTCGGGTGACCGGGGATTTTGTTGCAAGTAATTCGCTTTCTGTGCCATCATTCCTAGCGAGTACTTGTACATCATATCTGATGCTTCCCAGAACCCGCGGCGGATGATGTCGTAATCCACTTCCGAGGGTAATTGCGTGGGGGCAATTTGTTCCGAGTATTGTACGTCGCTGTTATGTTGGTAATCCCCGAGCATCACTTGCGTACCTCCGTTCATTTGCCACGGTGAAACATTCGAGAACATGATGCCTCCTAATGAACCGGCTACCGAGAAGCGACGGTAACGTGCCACTGTGTACGAGATATAGTAAGGTTTCGGGCCGTTTGGTAAAATCAGTGCTGCGTTATTGCGCTCCAGCTCGGAACGCATTGCCGCGAAAATCGTTTCGTCCGTGTTACCGGTAACTTTATTTTCCGGTTTCGGTGAAGGTAAAACCGGGGCTATATCACGTGCTTGTGCCCGGCGTTGTGTTTCTATCTGGCTCACGAATATCGTGGGAGAGGTTGCTGTCACGGGTACCCAGCCTGACTCTGCCCCGCAAACGCCCGTGAACACGCTCGGTTTGTTGCCGGCAGCCGTGATGTTCGAGAACATGGACAGGGGAGTCCCGATCATGTCCACGCCTCGCACCAGTTGATCCGGGCGACCATCCACGAATACCCTATACACTTCTAAGGGAGTCACGTTGAACGAGTTCAGGCTTCCTCCCTCACCCGTGTACGTGAAACCACTTGTTACGGTGCGGAAATAATAACCGTATTCTTTTCCTTGCTTTTTGGCTTCTTCCACTAGCATGGCACGCAATTCGTCTTCCGTGTAGGGACGATTGGTTTCGATGATTAAATTAGATTGTCTGGAAACAGGATCGCCTCCCCCGGAGGTACGCCCGTGACCGTTGCTCACCGGAAAACCGTCTAACGGTACTCGGCTCATGAGGAATTCTTTCAGCACACCGTTCACCACGTTATCTACCCGGCGAGCTTTCACGCCTTCATCATCGTACACGTAATGACCGTACAAATCCGTGTCGGCATAACGCTTTTGTAAGGGGTCACAATACACTTGAAAATCAGTGGGCAATACCTGTTCTCCAACCATTTTTTTGAAGGTCTGACCGCCCGATTTCAAACGGTGACCTTCCAAACGGTGACCGAAAATCTCGTGAAAGAACACGCCGCTCGCGGGGCCCGAGAGAATGGCGGGTCCCGTGTACGGGTCGGCTACCGGTGCGTCACGCAGTGCCAGCAAGCGTTTGATCATATCTTGTGCGTCGGCGACCATCCGGTCGTTATCCGGCAACTCGTCCGGCGTGTAGGCAAAATAATCCATGTTCAATGGTAATTCCATCCCATCAGCTGCTTTCAGTGATGCCATTAACATTACCCGAGTGGATACCCGGTTCTGCACGACCACGCTTCCTTCGCTGTTCACGAAATAGGTGCGTAATACTTGGAAACTAAAGCTGGCAGAGCCTTGACGCAATTCGGGACAAGTCTTGAACACGGCGGAAACCTCGTCCATTCGTTGCTCCCAAGCCCGTTTAATATCCATTTTTTGTCTTCCTGCAGCCACGGGCGCTTCGTAGTAATGTTCCACGGGCGCTTCAGAGAAACACGGTGCTTTGTCTTCGTCCTCCACGCTTACCGTGGCGCGAGTCTTTGCCTGATCATACATGGTACGGGCATACTCGTAACGTTGCAGAGTTTCCCGCCAGATCGCTTCCCGGATGGCATCCGAAGCGTTATCATCCAAGGGTAAAATTACGCCCTGTGCTCCTTGTGCGTTAGGTCCGGCAAATCCTCCCTGCATATTATACTTGAAATTATCCAGTTCCGGGCTTCCCAAACGGATTTGCGGTACTAGAGTGCGTGTGCGGTTTGCATTGGCGGTAGTTACAGCCCCGAACGAGCTTACCACCGTTATGGTATAGTCGTCCATCGCCCGCATGTTCATGTAATAGGGGATATTTTCCTGTTTCTTTAACTCCTCCATGTTGTATTTCAATTCCTGCTTCATCAGTTGCAAGAGTTTATCCTCTTGCTCCTGACTGAATACACCGGAGAAGCTCAATAGCAGAATCCCGCTAAAAAAGAGTCTGGTTAAATGACTTATTTTTAACATACTTTTTGGTTGTGTTTGAATAACGACCGCCGGAGCGGTCGTTATTATGATATCTTATTTATAAATAAGAATGTCTCCTAAATTAACTTTACAACTTCCTTGGCTGTCAGCTTTATCGCGTAAATTGAACTTGATATAGCGTACTTGGCGTGTTCCCTCGTGAACGGGCATCAATGTAACCTCACCTGAAGCCTCTCCTAGGTCGTTGGCTTCAAAGAATGTCAGATTTTCCCATATTGCCCCGTCAATAGAAGTTTGTATGGAAATAACCGAAGGAACAAAATTGGAGGTAGCCGTGTTCCATGCATAATACATGGGTTGTGTCACTTTAACCCCGCGAATTTCGGTCAGTTCTTTAAATTCCATCAGCATTTCATAATTGCGCAGTGAGTTAGTGGCGGTCGTTACCCATACGGTTTGAGGATTGTCGTCCAAAAGATTATCCAATTCAGCGTAAAGATCTGTCGGGATACAGGAGATTATATTTCCATCATTGAACGGCTTGAAGGCTTCTTTGTCAATAATATCCAGTTCGGGTAATTGGGGATATCCTTTGTATGTCATATATGGGAGGTCGTCCCCGCCGAAGTAGTGTGCTAGAAAACCCTCGTGTCCGTAATATTCAATCTCTAATCCTAACAATTCGTTGGCTTTATCCAATACTTGTATACTTTTTTCCATAGATCCCATTAATTGGCTTTGGCTTTGTTCCGAATTGGCGTCCTGTTTGAAATAACGATTTTTGCCTAATACAAGTTTTTTTAGGTTCGGACAATAGAGTATATCTTCAAAAGTTTCTATGTTATAATCGATTTCCAATTCTTCGACTTCATTAATAAATTTCTCGAACTGTTCCTCGTTTTCTTTTGTGTCTATCGAGTAGCCGTAGCGTCGTTGAATGGCATACGCGAACCCTGCACTAAAAGTTTTTTTATGGTTTAGAACAATTGGCTCGAATTCTATTATATCCGGGCAATCCTCTACTTTCCCTTTCCGTAAAACGTAAATCGAATCCGCGGGATCTGTGCTCACGTCCATGATTGAGATGAGAGAGCCATAACTTGTTTTTTTGTCAAAACCGTATTCTTTGATTTCCTTTTGCGTATTCTTGTATTGAATTATTATTGTATCGATATTCTCGTTCCACTGATCGGAAAAGAAAACAATACTATTATCTAGAAAGTAAGTCTTTAAGACCCCTCTCGAGAACGCGAGCATTACTTCGTGATCTCGTGTATAGGGACGGGCGTAAGTTGTTTCTTTCAAAGATTCGTTTCCTTCTTTGTCTACCGCACAGATATCAAAACGGTAATTCCCGTCTGTCAAATTCTTCAGTTCGAAAGAAGTGGTTTCTTTAGGAAGCGAAACCGAATCTTTGCGGTCTTCACACGACCACACTATTTTGATATTTTCTATAGTTGCATCCGTACCGTTTACCCACTCTACTACTAATCGTTCCCATCCGGGTATGGCATGAACATCTGTACATTTTGCCACGTAGTGGATATTTCCGTCCCCGGAATAATCACTGTACGTGTCTTCCAGACTTTCGCTGCATCCGACAAACAATGCCGCCGCTGCAAATAAGTTTAATATGTATTTTCTTTTTCTCATGGTTTAGTTCTTTTTCACGAAAATTTCCAATTCATGTAACGTAAAATAAGCGTTCCTATTTGTATTGGTTGAGGATTGCCTTTTTCTGAATGTATCATGTACCATTATCTTTAAATAACGGTAAGTGTTGTTCAGGGCCGGGAATGAAATATCCACATAGTAGGGATCCATTTTGTCAAGTTCATCTACAGTTTTTGGAGCATACATTAGTTCTAATGATTTATACGTCCATTTGTCTTTTTCAGTCGAGGCGTAGGGATCTTGGTTTAAACGTCCCAAATATTCCCATCCGGCGTCCTCCGGATCAGAGGAATTTTTATTACCGTAGACGGTTACTTGGCAGGGCAGTTTATCCTCGTAACAACCATTCCAAACCAACCCTAATTCCTGATTACCTCCTGCCGGTGTATTGGCATACATGGGACATAGGGCATACATACGAATCCATGCCGGTGTTTTTTGCTCTCGCAGGTCGAGTATAACGGGTTTGTCGAGAGCGTAAGGTCCTGCCAAGTAGGTAGCAAATACTTCCGTGGACGGTTGTGTTAACGGATTTTGATGAGCGGAGGCAAGGAAGCGTTCTCTTCCTCTTAGTTCACCGTCAAACAGGTATTGCACGCCTGTTTTTGCTTTTGAATTTTCTACACTGGGACCACTTATGAAATCCGATGCGGTCATTTTCCATTGTTCCGAAAGGAATGCATCAATATCGGGATAGATTTCCTGTCTTACCCGAAAACCTTGAAAATCCTCAGTACGAATAATAATTGTGTTTTTCGGTCTTTCTTGTTGCACTTTGAAAACTAAAGTATCTCCACCCCGGCTGATTGGGAAGCTATTTACAAGAATAGTATCCGGTTCGTTAGTTAAAGGATTGGTACCTAGATAAAAAACGTGAGCCATTCCGGTTACGACCGAAGGACTTTTGTAGATGACTTGAAAACCGTTCCATGCAGAAGCTACTTGTATGTCGTTGAAAAAAGCCCAAGGTGCACTGTCTAGTGTTTTGAATTGATATTCACGGGATTCGGACTCCTCGTAGCTTCTATTCACGAAAGAAATATTGGCGGTAACCTCATGTGCTTGCGTGAAACCGTCCAGTAGCAGTGAATCACCACTGTAACCGCAGGTTTTCAATACCTTTTGTCCTTGAGAGTTCGTGTAGCGAACATTCATGGCAAAAATATCCCTATTGTCAGGTAGAGTGTAATGCATCATTGCTCCTCCTGCCACGGGAGTAAACTTGACTTCCAGACCTTCCGGCGATACATTAAAGGATTTATCGTCGTCATTACAGGAATAAAGGCTGAATATCAGTAATAATAACCATATTGAATTTTTCATGATTCTATTTTTTAAGTAATAAATCTACAATCTAAAATTCATTTACCATCCCGGATTCTGAACCATTCCCGAGATTAATATTTCTTCAGCGTTGAACGGATCAAAGTAATCTCGCGGAGCCACGAATTTATTCTTACTCCACACCACGATAGGTCCCTCTTCGTTGTTATAAAATGTTTGGGCTGATGTACCGAGGATATTCCAACCATATTGTTTTTCGTTCATAACTTGTTGGGCTTTTAACCATCGACGGATGTTCCAATACCGGTGTCCCTCGAAAGCGAATTCGATATTATATTCCTGATGAATAATATCCCGCATCCCTACTTTTGAATCCACCTTTGCGGGGTTGTTGGAATAGGTGCGCCATGCTTCCCGTACCGGTAATATGCCAGCCCGCTCCCGTACTTTATCCAGTGGGTCGTACACACGGTTGTCCGGTTGCTCCAAATACTCGTTCCAGGCTTCGGCTTGCATCAAATAAACTTCTGCAAGACGGATAATGGGTGCCGATTCGTTTTGAAGTCCGCTCGCGTAATTTTGGGTAGGAAGCCACGAGAAAAGATGTTTTTTCAACCAGTAACCATTGATATTTTGCCAGTCATTACTAACAAGAAAGTCTGCTTGAGTACCCCAAGGTTCTTCGTCTTTGTGAGCCTCAACAAGTAAGTTAAAGTCTACATTCCCCGTGTTTGTACCGCGTTGCCAATACATCCGGTCGCCCGCGATGCAGGCATAAAAACGAGGTTCTCTTGCCAGATGAAGATTTACTATTGAGCTATTCAATGCAACAACATCCTCGTAAGCCCTGCTGCTTTCGAATCCTAATTTGTAACGGTTGCTGTAATTCCAAGTCATATCGGATTCGATAGGTAGCCCGTTCACGGTATAATACATCTCGACCATCTTCATCGAGGGGGAGAGGCAACCCATTGCGGATGACTCGTAATTTACCGGATCGCCTATTAATCGAGGTAAAATATACATATAGAATTGATCCGGGTATTTCCACTCCAGTAAAAATTCTTGGTTATTAAAACGGGAATACACGCTGGCTTCAATGTCGGACATCGTGTTTAACAGTTTTGTTTTTTTGGAAGTCTGTCCCGAGTACAAACTTCTCCCTCCTTCGGCACAAATTTCGGCAGCCTTGTCTGCAGCTTCTGCTGCCAGTAGCCATTTATTCCGGTCGTAAGTTGCACTGAAAAGCGGTTCGCCATTTTTGTTTTTGAAATCAGAATAGAATGCATTCCCGTTAAACAGCGGGGAAGCGGCGTAAAGCAATACTTTGGCTTTTAGGGCGTATAATGCTTCAAGACAGAACGTGTGCCCGTAGACTTCTGACCGTTGATTATACGTGGGAATATGGTCTTTCGCTTCGTCCAATAGTCTGATAACTTCTTTAAAACAAGTATCCACGGGTTGGCGAGGTAATTGATAGTGTTTCACGTCCAAATCCACCGGCATATTTTGGGGGACCAGACAGATAGGACCGTAGTGGCGTATCAATTCGAAATAGATAAAAGCTTTTAACACCTTTGTATCTGCCCGCCACCATTCACGATCCTCTTCACTGATGTTGTATGTTTTATCGATGTTTTCAAGAAGAATATTACACCTGCGGATAACAATGTACATTTGGTTCCATATTGTACCGTAAGGGTCTTGTGACATTTGTTGACCATTGGCTACTTTCAAGCCATCGAGAGCAAGATGTGAAGCTGCATTGTATAAAGCCTGACAGGTAACGAATTCATCGGCTCCCGTGTAGGCATTGTTGGTCTTGAAACTTGCAAATAAGATGTTTAAGTCACTATAAAGTGCTTTCCACCACTGTTCTACCTTCGTTTTCTGTTCAAAGATAGACTCTATGGTTTCGATGTCTTTCTCGGGTACCATATCCAAGTAATTGCACCCGGAAAGTAGGAGAATAGTACATAATATTGATAATAAATATTTTTTCATCATCACGTGTATTTAAATTAGAAACTAATATTCAATCCGACCGACCAAGTACGCTGTATCGGATAATTAAAACCGTCTTCTCCTAATTCCACGTCCCAAACTTTAAAGTTCGAGATCAGGAAGGGATTGTTAACACGGGTGTAAAATTTGATACTTTGCATCTTTAGTTTGGTTAATAAGTTTTGCGGTAAATTATAAGCCAATTCGATAGAGGTACAACGCAAGAAACTGCATTCTCGCATGAAATAAGTGGATCTACGTTGCTCGGCACCGGTTCCCGAATTTTCCTGCGGATTGTGAATCTCTATGGATTGAGTGGAAAGACGCGGCCAGAAAGGACGTGCTTTCATGTTATTTTCGCTCCAGTGGTCGTCGTAAATAGCTTTCAACATAGCCCTGTTCTCTACGAATGGACTGATCGCCATCGGGTTCATAAAGAACGCTCGTTTGCCTGAACCTTGGAAAGAGAAACTGAACTCGAAATTTTTGAAGTTAAAGAAGCCGCTGAAACCGTAAATGACACGGGGAGTCGTCGGGAAACCGATATAGGTGGCGTCATTCACGTCAATTACTCCATCGTTATTCAAATCCCGATAACGGATATCTCCCGGCATGACATCGCCGCCTTGGCGCGGAGAGTTGTCGATTTCTGCTTGATCGCGGAACAGACCTTCAGCAATGTAACCTATTTGCTGGGATAATTCCTGTCCTTTTTTACGTTGCCATTCCGGTTTGTCGGTAGCTTCTTCTATATCTTTGTAAATGGCTTTACTGTAAGTGAATGTCCCGTTCAGAATCATCCAGAAGTCCGGAGTGAAGGCGTGTTGAATCTTGCCGGAAAGATCTATACCCCGGGAGCGTGCGTTACCCACGTTACCGATCTGTAGTTTTTCCAACCCTGTTGTCGCGGGCATGGTGTAACGGTAGTCGAGAATATTGTGGCGTATTTCTTGGTAGAAATCGGCATTGATCTCTACGATACCTCCGAACAATTTGGTTTCTATACCAAGATTCATTTGTTCGGCGATTTCCCACGTGATTTTATCGTTGGGATAAGATGATATTTCATAGGTTTGTAGATTGTTTCCGTTGGGTGAAGGATCTGCCGCTTGCGTAGGTGTTAGCAATGGCAAATGAGTGAAATGCGGCTCGTTGATTACTCCGTCATTTCCTACTTTACCCCAAGAGAATCGAAATTTCAGGAAAGAGAGCCAATGAGCCGTGTGGTTGGCTAGAAAACTCTCTTTAGAGGCAATCCATGCCACTCCTGCCGCCGGAAAGAACCCGAATCGGTGTTTATCGGCGAAACGCTCGGAACCGTTGTAGCCGAAACTGGCTTCCGCGAAGTATTTATCCCGGAACCCGTAGGTGCCACGCATAGAGAATCCCATGTTCCGGCGGGGAATGCCATTCAGCACGGATGAGACCGATGAGGTGGTCGTTTCTTGTGCGTTGAATACGGCTGTTAAACTGGTCTGATGTTCGCCCCAAGCTGCCACGTGTAGTCCCCGTACCTCGTAACTCATTTGGGTGTTTTCAGAACTACCTGTATTATTTTGATTTTGCTTGTCCACTTGCAATGTTCTGGATGCCTCATCCGGGTTTATTGCAGTTAATGTGTGTACACCGGTTTCAAAATCATAGTTTTTTAATATGTAACGGTAAGGTTCGGTTTGGTAACCGGTGGAATAGTATCCCGTGTAGTTTACCGAGACAGATGCTCGTAGTTCCAATCCCTTGAGGATAGGGGATAAGTTGTGAATATACTCTGCCCGTGCCACGGCTGCATAACGTCGACGATCTTTATATCCCTTGTGAAGTTCCATGTAAGGATTCTTTGTGTCTTTGTTAAGGGAACCAAAGCGAAGATGTGGCCATCCGTATGTTTCATCACCCGGATACATCGCCGCATAATCCACCGGAGAAGCGTTGAAAGCCATATAGTAAGCTTGGCTAACATCGGCTAAGGGACCGTGATACTTGTCAAGGTTTGCAGAAGAATTGATGTTCAGGCGGATACCTGCGCTCAGATCGATATTCAGATTCGTGCGGAAAGAGAATGTATTGTTTTCGATATTACATTTGAACTGATTCAAACGTTCTGTTTTCAACATACCCTCATCTCTGACATAATTCACTGAAGCGTAGTATTGTACTAAACGGGAACCTCCCCGGAGATTCAATCCGGCGCGATGGTTGATAGAGTAATCATTGAACATGATATTGTACCAGTCATTGGCAGGATACACGTAAGAAGGGTAAAGGGGAGAACCGGTACGCTCGATACGGGTTACGCTGTACTGTGGCGTAGCTGACGGGTTACGTGCCAGTAATGCTTGATTGTACATCTTCATGTAGTTGATCGGATTAACCACTTCGATTTCCCTCGTTGGTATACTTGCTACCGCTTCGTACCGAACGGACGTGTAAACACTACCTTCCTGTCCTTTTTTGGTGGTTACAAGGATTACCCCGTTTGCCCCGCGAGCACCGTACATGGCAGTAGCTGATGCATCTTTCATCACGCTGAACGTTTCGATATCTTCCGGAACCATACGGGAAAGATCCAGTTTGGAAGATTCCACCCCATCGATCAAGATCAAGGGATCAATGTTGGCTTTACTTTGGAAAGAGGTGATACCCCGGATGTAGAATTTGGTATTCATTTCATCTTCCGTCAGAGCCCCGGGAAGCCCTCCGGTCTGCCAGCCGACGATACCGGCAATCTTTCCGGTAAATTGGGATGTCAAATCGCTGCTTGAAGATTTTAAGGTTCTTGCATCCACGGTGGTGATGGCTGATACCACGCTTTCCTTTTTCTGTTCACCGAAAGCCACGACAGTAACCTCTTCGATGTTTTCGGCTGTGGGATTCAGACGGACGTTTACTTTTGTTTTCCCTTTGAGTTCCACGACTTCAGTTTTGTAACCGATGTACGAGATTCGTAAAACATCGTTCGGGCGCACGCTGATCGTGTAGCGTCCGTCCGCATCCGTGACAACTCCTTGGGTTGTTCCTTGAATAATTACAGTGGCTCCGGGGAGGGTATTCCCCTTTTCGTCCACGATTTTTCCGGTAACGGAGATCATTTCTACTTCCGGTTTCGTTTTTTCCCGGATAGAAATCAAACTTTGTTGTACCGTGTATTCTAATCCCAGTTTGGGAAGAATCTCATCCAACAATTGTTTGACCTCTTTGTTTTCAGCTTTTGCGGAGATCTTACCTTTAGATTTTACCAATTCGCTGTTGTAGAAAAAGTCATAATCTGTTTGCTTTTTCAACTCGGCAATGATCTCGTTCAAGGTGACATCTTTCAGGTCAAGAGTTACCTTTGTCCTTTGTTGGGCTTGCGCACTCGCCGGAATGGCAGTGTACACACCTAGAAATAAGATTACGAGAAAATTTTTAAAGATTAACATCTTTCGCCATGAATTCCAACTCCTTGGTAATGCATAGTCTCGCTTTTTTTTCATAGTTTTGTGAATTAATAATTTAACATTTTATACATCCGTTTCTTGCAAGGATTCCGGTTGTATGGGTGAATAATGACAGGTTGAGGATTGATCAGGTCTTCAACCTGTATTTTTTTATTTCTTTTGAATGATGATCCGTTCGTTCGTGACAATGAATCTGATGTCGCGCGTGTATTCTAGCATCTTGAACAAGGGTAAGAGATCGTCATACCGCTTTAATCGTCCGCTGAATTTTATTTCCTTTAAATTCGAATCGGCAAATTCGATATTCACGTTGTACCAACGGGTGAAGATTTGCATTAACTCTCCTAACGGCATATCTTCAAATTCATAGTAACCGTCTTTCCATGAGGTGTATTGTCGTGTATTCACGGGGAAATAGTCCGCTTTTCGGGTTTCTTTGTTGTAAGCGACTTGCATTCCCGGTTTCATGACAAAATTGTTATCGCCGCATCGTGTTTCAACTCGCCCCTCTACCAACGTCGTTTTCACCCATGCTCCTTCCGGGTAGGCGTTCACGTTGAAAGCGGTTCCCAATACACGTACGGCGACCTCTCCCGTGTGTACAACAAACGGGTGGCAGGAATCGGTTGTCACTTCGAAATAGGCCTCTCCGATTAAATCTACTTCCCTTGTTCCCCCGATGAATTGGTCGGGGTAGCGCAGTGAACTCCCCGCGTTGAGGTATATCTTTGTTCCGTCCGGGAGAACCAGATTATATTCCGCTCCCAACGGGACGTTCATCGTGTAGTATTCTGCTTCTCTGACTTCCGATTCGTTGGACTTGACAATCAAGGTTTGTTTGTCTGTACGCATCTCTTTATTGCTATCGGACACGATAACGGTATTTGTTTTTTGGCTGAGAAGACGTTTTTTCCCGTCGGGCATAATCAGTTCTGCCGTCGGGCGATGGAGGGATAAACCGGAAATATAGGTTTGATTGATGCCGGCTTCTTTGTCGGGTGTATTTTCTTGTCGGAAGATAAGGAAGAAACCGACCAGTAAGATGATTCCGGCAGCGCAAGACGACCAATAGATGAATTGGCGTTTTCTTCTCGCTTGACGGATTCGTTTTTCTACTTTAGTAAAAGCGACGGCTTCTTTCTGGTGTTTGTCCAGAATCTTTTTTTGATGTTCCAGTTTTTGAATGATCTTTTCGACCTTCTCGTTTCGGACAGTAGCATGTTTCCATTCTTCCAACAATTGCTTTTCCTCCTTCGTAAGTGGTTCTTTGTTTAGGATTTTCGCTAATATGTCATCTATGTTTTCCTTCATAATTTGCCGTTGTTTTCTTATATATTTTCAAAACGGCAAAAAAGGGTGATATGAATTTAAAGTTTTTCTGTTAAAAGAAGTAAAATTGATAAGAAGTGTTCTTCTTGAAGGTTTTCACGCAAAAATTTGAGGGCGGTTTTCATCTGAGTTTTCACCGTGTTGATGCTTGTTCCCAATTCGTCGGCAATTTCCTGATACGATTTATCATTCAGGCAAGCCATCAAGAATACCTTCCGGCATTTATCGGGAAGACGGTCTATCGTGTTGTAAAGTAGTTCGATTTCCTCCTGATGTTCCTCCCCGGTCATATCCTCGTACGTGTCGTTTTCCTTGAAAAAGGAGGAGTGTGCGTCAAACCTCTTCTTGTATTCTTTCAAAAATAAGAATGCTTGGTTTTTGACCATCTTAAAGATAAATCGGTCTAAATCACCCGTGAAAGAATGAAGTCTTTTGTTGTTCCACAAGCTGAAGAAGCAATCCTGTACGATATCCTCCGCTGCCTCAAGATCGTTTAAAATATGATAACAGTATAGTAAAAGGTTGTCATAATACCTTTCAAAAAGAAGGCGGAACGCACCGCTTTCGTCTTTCGTGATTAAATCTAATATGTTATCGCGTGGATTCATTCGTTTTTTTACTTTCACAAATGTAGTGAACTCCAAGTTTGATGCAAATTATTTGGTGGAAATTAAGTAATTTTATGCAATGTGGTCGGGATGTCAAATGATTGGCTGGAGGAAAAACGGTATGGGATTGTTGCTACCCTTTCTCCCGAAATGTGACAAATTATTCGATAAAATACCCCCGAAATGTGACAAAAAGAAATAAAAATAGCCCCCGAAATGTGACAATCGTATGGAAATTAGTATATTTGTCCTATGGTAGAAAGAATCATAATTGGGGAATTACGGGCGTGGAAAACTAAGATATCAAGGAAACCCTTGATTCTTCGTGGAGCTAGGCAAGTCGGGAAAACGACGGCAGTGAATTTATTTGCCCGAGATTTTAAACAATATATTTATTTGAATCTCGAAACGGCCCGGGATCGCAATCTGTTTATTCAATATCCCTCTATTGATACGTTAATCCAAGCTATCTTTTTCGAAAAAGAAAAACTTTTGGAGGAAAAAGATACTCTTATATTTATAGATGAGATTCAAGAAGTTCCGGAAGCGTTGAGTATGTTGCGATATTTTTATGAGCAATATCCGCAATATTGTGTTGTCGCGGCAGGTTCTTTGCTTGAATCTTTGTTTGATACAAAAATTAGTTTTCCTGTTGGGCGAGTAGAATTCAAGGTGGTCCGTCCTTTTTCGTTTCAAGAGTTTTTATTAGCCATGGATGAGGGCAATGCTTTGAAGCAATATCATAAAATCCCCATGGATACTTTTGCTCACGACAAACTGCTATCGTTATTTCACTTGTATACGCTAATCGGGGGAATGCCGGAAATAGTATTATCGTATGCTGGCAGTAAGGATATTGTTGCCTTGACTTCCGTGTTTGATTCTTTGATAGGTACTTATTTGGATGATGTTGAGAAATACACGTCAACCGCGGGGCAAACTCAAATTATGCGTCACGCTATCAGATCCGTGTTTATGGAAGCGGGGAATCGGATAAAATTCAATGGTTTTGGTAATTCTGCGTATGGTTCACGAGAAATAGGAGAGGCATTGCGGACAATCGAGAAAGCGATGTTGATTCATTTGATTTATCCCACCACACAGACCGGTGAACCTTTTATGCCGGATATGAAGAAAAGCCCCCGTCTTCAGGTACTCGACACGGGAATGTTAAATTATATGGCTCATCTTCAAAAAGAGGTTTTTGGTACCAATGATTTGAACAATGTGTATAAAGGGCATATTGCAGAACATATTGTGTGCCAAGAGTTATTGGCTCATCAGATATCATTGCTCCATAAACCTCTTTTTTGGGTAAGTGAAAAGAAAGATTCTGTGGCAGAAATAGACTTTTTAGCCTATTTAGACGGTAGAGTGATTCCGATTGAGGTGAAGTCTGGAGCAACCGGACGATTGCGTTCACTTCACTTGTTTATGGATGCTTACCGGGGTAATGTTGCCGTTCGCTTATACGCGGGTGAAATTAGAAAGGATATATTGACAACTTCAAGCGGGAAAAATTATACCTTATTAAGTTTGCCTTATTATTTGACGGGGAAAATCGGAGAATATTTGAGAGAATTTGCTTTATAAGCCGTCGTTTTTTTGATGTGTAACTTAGCCTTTAGAGAACCCGAATTCACAAAAATAAAGAGGGTAATTCACCGAGAATTACCCTCTTCTTGTTTGTAGTGTTACTTCTTATTTTTTAGCCAAGTCAATCAAAATTTCGAGGACTTGGATAGCACTCTTCGATACCTTGGTACCGGGACCGAATACGGCGATAGCACCCGCATCGAACAGGAATTGATAGTCTTGGTGAGGAATTACACCACCCACGTAAACGAGGATGTCTTCACGTCCCAATTTCTTCAATTCGGCGATAACGGCAGGTACAAGCGTTTTGTGTCCGGCTGCCAATGAAGATACTCCGACAACATGCACGTCGTTCTCAACGGCTTGTTTAGCGGTTTCTTCCGGGGTTTGGAACAACGGTCCCATGTCCACGTCGAACCCAAGGTCAGCGTAACCCGTTGCGACAACTTTAGCACCGCGGTCGTGTCCGTCCTGACCCATTTTAGCGATCATGATACGCGGACGACGTCCGGTCATTTCAGAGAATTGGTCTGCCAATTCTTTAGCCTTCCGGAAGTCTTCGTCTTCCTTGGCAACACTTGAATATACTCCGCTCACGGTTCTGATAACTGCTTTATAACGTCCGGCAACTTTTTCACATGCATCCGAGATTTCTCCCAAAGATGCTCTCTTCTTGGCTGCGTCAACGGCTAATTCAAGCAAGTTGCCTTCGCCTGTTTCAGCACATTTGGTGATTGCTGCCAATGCGGCGTCAACCTCTGCTTGGTTACGGTTAGCTTTCAACTCGTGCAAACGACGGATTTGTGCTTCGCGTACGGCAGTATTGTCCACCTCGAGGATATCGATCGGGTCTTCTTTTTCCAAACGGTATTTGTTCGTACCCACGATGGTTTGTGCACCACTGTCGATACGGGCTTGCGTGCGAGCGGCAGCCTCTTCGATACGAAGTTTCGGGATACCGGACTCGATAGCTGCAGCCATACCACCCAATTTTTCTACTTCTTGGATATGTCCCCATGCTTTCTCTACCAGTTCTTGGGTCAGGCTCTCCACGTAGTAAGAACCTCCCCATGGGTCGATAGATTTACAAACGGTAGTTTCATCCTGTATATAGATCTGCGTGTTACGTGCGATACGTGCGGAGAAGTCGGTCGGAAGTGCGATAGCCTCATCCAACGCGTTGGTATGCAACGATTGCGTGTGTCCCAAAGCGGCACCCATAGCCTCGATACAAGTACGTCCCACGTTGTTGAACGGGTCTTGCTCGGTCAGTGACCAACCGGAAGTCTGGCTGTGTGTACGCAATGCCAGAGATTTCGGGTTCTTCGGGTTGAATTGTTTCACGATCTTTGCCCACAACAAACGTCCGGCTCTCATCTTGGCGATCTCCATGAAGTGGTTCATGCCGATAGCCCAGAAGAATGACAAACGGGGAGCGAAAGCGTCGATATCCATTCCGGCGTTTACCCCGGCACGCAAATATTCCAAACCGTCAGCCAAGGTGTATGCCAACTCGATATCGGCAGTAGCACCTGCTTCTTGCATGTGGTACCCGGAGATAGAGATAGAGTTGAATTTCGGCATATTCTTGGAAGTGTACTCGAAAATGTCGGCGATAATCTTCATGGAGAATTTCGGCGGGTAGATATAAGTGTTACGCACCATAAATTCTTTCAAGATATCGTTTTGGATGGTTCCTGACAATTGGTCGAGTGTTGCCCCTTGTTCCAATCCGGCAACAATGTAGAATGCCAAAATAGGAAGTACGGCACCGTTCATCGTCATGGAAACGGACATTTTATCCAATGGAATCTGGTCGAACAGGATTTTCATATCCATGATTGAATCCACTGCCACACCGGCTTTACCCACGTCACCGATTACACGCGGGTGATCGGAGTCGTATCCGCGGTGAGTAGCCAAGTCGAATGCCACGGACAAACCTTTCTGTCCGGCAGCCAAGTTGCGGCGATAGAACGCGTTGGACTCTTCAGCGGTAGAGAATCCGGCGTATTGACGGATTGTCCACGGGCGCATCGGGTACATTCCGGAGTACGGACCGCGTAAATACGGGGGAATACCGGCAACATAGTCCAGGTGTTCCATGCCTTTTAAATCTTCGGCCGTGTACACGGGTTTTACCGGTATCAGCTCGGGTGTCAACCAATTTTTTTCTATGTGATTAGCCTTTTCCCACTCGGCAGCGGCGGTCATGGCTTTCTCTGTTGACTTGATATCTATATCTTTGAAATTTGGTTTCATCTTTCAATTTTTGATTTATAATTTACGATTTACGATTCTTGATTTTTCAATCTAAAATCTAAAATCTGAAATCTAAAATTATTTAATTCCCAATAGTTGTTGGTATGCTTTCAAGTCTTCCAGCACGTTGCATTTCACGTGAACGTAGTGCTTGATACCAACCTCTTCCAATTGAGGTCTGCTTTCCGGGTTACCGGCAACCACGATGATTGCCTTGTCTTTCAACGCAGCGTAAACTTCCGGGGCAATCGTTGCGTACTCGTCGTCAGAGCTACAAATTACCACGATGTCTGCCTTATTGTCGATACATGCTTTAGCACCTTCTTCAACTGTCTTGAACCCGTTGTTGTCCATTACTTGGAATCCGGCGCAAGCGAAGAAGTTGCAAGCGAATTGAGCTCTGGCTTTACGCATAGCTAAATTTCCCATCGGCAACATGTAAACCACCGGACGGTGTCCGTTCTCTTTCGCGAACATGTCGGTTCTCAAGCGCATAGCCTCGAACGCTTGTGTTCCACGGTAGGGTTTCAATGTTTCTACCACTGCATCCGGTGCGGTTTCGTCTTCCGGCTCTAGGATACAAGCGCAAAGTTCACGGTCAATTTTTTCGTTGAAGTTCGGGAATTGGTTCGTACCCAAGAAGTTTTCTTTCCGGTTAGCGATATCCTGATCTCTTTTCTGTGCGGTAGCTTTCACGGCTGCCTGAACGAACCCGTTCTCGATCGCTTTTACCATTCCGCCTTGTTCCTGTACTTGGAGGAATAATTTCCAAGCAGCCTCGGCAATGAATTGGGTCAATTCCTCGATGTAGTATGAACCACCTGCCGGGTCAACGATCTTATCGAAATGAGATTCTTCTTTCAACAATAATTGTTGGTTACGAGCCACGCGTTCTCCCAATTCGGAAGGATGGCATTCGTAGATATAGTCGTACGGGTGAACCGTGAACGAGTCAACACCGCCAAGTGTCGCGGACATGGTTTCCGTTTGTGTGCGGAGCATGTTCACGTTCGGGTCGTAAACCGTCTTGTTCCATTCTGATGTTTCAGCGTGGATATTCATCTTGCACACGCAGTCGCAGCAAGGATTGTAAGCCTTCACGATCTTTGCCCACAAGTAACGGGCTGCTCTCAGTTTGGCTATTTCCATGAAATATTTTGAACCGGTAGCGAAGTGGAAACGCACGCGGGGAGCGACGTCCTTCACGTCCATTCCGGCGTCAGTCAAATTGTTTAAGTATTCTACTCCGGCAGCCAGACTGAACCCGAGTTCTTGCACGATGGAAGCTCCCGAGTTATTGAACACGTATCCACCCACTTCAATGGTCTTGAAGTTTTTCAGGGCAGCGGTACTTTCGGTTGCGGCTTTTACAACGTCAAACGGTTTGGCGTCGCAGAATTTACCTTGCAAAAGGAGTTTGCTGATCGGGTCGATGTTGATTCCACCTTTAATTTTTTCCGGATCAATACCTTTTTCGGTAACATATTCCTTGAACAGATTCAAGATAGCTACCTTGTTGCAGCAAGCCACGAAATTGATTTCGATGCATTCCAGACAAATGTCTTTTAAAAGAGCGGCCATGTCGGCTTTCGTGAAATTCTTGCAATTGGAAAGTACGAAACCGAGAGAGTCAACACCTTTGTTCAAAATATCCAACGCTTTCTTGTTTGCCTCGGCAACATCCTCTACCATGATGTCTTGGCGTACAAACCACGCGTTGTTGTCTTTTTTATTACCTCTCACGAAAGGATATTCTCCCGGGAAGCACGCTAAGTTCTTGAGGTTTTCCATGTCTTCCAACCGGTACATCGGCTGCACGTTGAAACCCTCGTTTGTTCTCCAAACCAGCTTTTTATCGAAGTCAGCCCCTTTTAGGTCTGCAATGACTTTGTCCTTCCACTCCTGTGTCGTGTTGGGTGCAAATTCATTGAAAAGCTTTTCGTTTACATTCTCTGCCATAATAGATTTTTATGTATTTATTCTGTAACTGTTTGTTATTAAAAACGAAAGGCAAAATTAGGCGTTTTTGTATAAATAAAAAAGAAATTCTTCTTTATTTCTACCCCTTGATTGGATTATAAGTCTTTTTAAGAGTTGGAAGGGAGGGGTAATTTTAGATTTAATGATTTTAGATTTTAGATTATGTCCGGTAACAAGTGCTTTTATTTAAAGAATTTTTGCAGGAATTCAGGACTTCCCCAATCTATTTTGAATTGAGTGCTTGGTAAACTACCCCTCTAACTCCCCCTTACACGGGGGGCGTTGAGTTCTCCATTTCGCCTTATCTCTTGTTCACGATTTGGTCTGCCATCTTCACGGCTTCATACGCGTTCACGATTCCACCCGCGATGCAGAGTGACGCGAAAGGAATTTGCACTGTTCCGCTATACAGGGAATATCCCAATGACCGGGACACGGTGTCGCCTCGCCGGGTGACTGCCGTTTGCATGATAATATTCTTCACTTGAATGGCGGACAATTCCGGATAATATGCCATTAATATCGCCGCTACCCCTGCCACCATCGGTGAAGCCATGCTAGTTCCGCCTTGTTGGGAATATTTGTTCCCCGAGACGGTGGAATTAATCGATTCACCCGGTGCAAACACGTCAACCTGTTTCTGCCCGAAATTTGAAAATATTGCCGGATTACCTTGTACATCAGATGCCCCGACAATCAAGAACGAGCGGATTCGTCTTTTCCCAATATAGGGCTTGGGGTAAAGGGTAATACTGTCGGCGTTTATACTGCTATTCCCTGCCCCTCGCACGAGCAGGACACCTTTCTTTTCCGCGTACGCTAACGCCTTTTGTACCCATTTTTCCCGTGGAGACATCCATTTCGAGAAACTCATGTTTATAATATTTGCCCCGTTGTCCACCGCGTAACGAATGGCATTCGCCACATCTTTGTCATATTCGTCTCCATCCGGGATTGCTCGTACAATCATCAATTCCACGTGATTGGCAACACCGTCTATTCCAATACCGTTACCTCGTTCGGCACCGATGATTCCCGCGACGTGTGTGCCATGATCCCGTACCCGAATGTGTAACGAAGCCGACCAAAGAATGTTATTCCCGTAAAAACGATCATTCACGTTTTCTAGATTGTCACCGATCAAAGGGCGGTGGTCCTGCATGGGACCGAACAGATCCGTGAAATGCTTTTCCACGTTCGCTATTTTTACTTCGTCACCCTCTTCTTTTGCTTTTTCCAGTTCAAGATATATCTTTCCCACGGGAGATGTTTGAAAAAGATCACGCGAGCGGGTAAATTCCTTTTCTTCCCGTTTATTTCGTTTCTTCGCGAATAACTCGTCATAACGTTCGCGGTGTAGCATGAAGTAACGGTTTCTTTCGTCAACCCCTCGTCCGATTACCGTTCCGTCACTTTTACCAAGGAAGTTCCAGCCATGAATATCATCCACGTAACCATTTCCGTCGTCGTCTATGCCGTTACCGGGAATCTCTTTCGGGTTCACCCACAAATTGGCCTTTAGATCCTCGTGGTCAATGTCTGTTCCCGAATCGATAACCGCCACGATAACTTTCCTCTTTTTCGGTTTATCTTTTAAAAACTCGTAAGCCCGCTCAACCTCCATACCGTAGACAGAATCCTTTGAGAACGAGAGCAACGGCCAATCTACGGGAGGCTTCTTTATCTCCTTAAAAGCTGTCGAAACTCCTTTAGCCTGAGCTGAAACGCCCTCTGCCACACAGAAAAGTACTACCAAAGTAAACATTATAATCTTCATACTATTGATTTGAAATTATACATTAAACATCGTTCATTAATAGGGATAAGGATTGTACCTTTATCTTATGAAGTACCGGAAAATCTTAAAAAGGTCTATTGTGAATCTATAAATTAATGATATTTGTACATCCGACTTTCTTGCCGGGGGCGAGAGAATGTCATTACCGGGATAGAGGATGGATACCTGCCTTTGATAGAGAACTAAATCTGAACAAGTCTTTCACGTGTTGAATTTTTTTTACTCGGGAGAACAGGTGTGGATTATTTAACAATCGGGTGAATTCCATGTTCTTGTCTTTTGTCGGGAAAATATTATTTCGTAATTTGCGACGTTAATTTTAAAAGCAAAAAACACATGAAGAAAATTAGAGCAGCCATTGTCGGGTATGGCAATATCGGTCACTACGTGTTGGACGCACTGGAGGCGGCCCCCGACTTTGAAGTGGCAGGAGTGGTACGTCGGGATGCAGCGAATGTCCCGGTGGAGTTGAAGGACTATTTGGTCGTGTCGGATATTGCTCAAGTCAAAGATGTTGATGTGGCAATCTTGTGTACCCCCACTCGTAGCGTGGAGGAATACGCTTCCCGAATTTTAGCCATGGGAATCAACACGGTGGATAGTTTCGATATTCACACGGAAATTACCGGATTACATAAACGTTTGGGTGAGGTTGCCCGGAAACACGGGAAAGTGGCTGTTATTTCAGCCGGCTGGGACCCGGGAAGCGACTCCGTGGTACGTGCCTTGTTGGAGGCTTGCGCCCCGAAAGGGATTACATATACAAATTTCGGTCCGGGCATGAGCATGGGACATACCGTTGCCGTGAAAGCCGTGAAAGGTGTAAAAGCCGCTCTTTCGATGACTATTCCAGTGGGAACGGGTATTCATCGTCGTATGGTGTATGTCGAATTGGAGGATGGATACGATTTCAAGACCGTGGCGGAAGCTATCAAAACCGATCCTTATTTCGTGCATGACGAAACACACGTGATGCAGGTGGAGAGCGTGGATAACCTGAAAGATATGGGGCATGGCGTGAATCTTACCCGCAAAGGCGTATCCGGTAAGACTCAGAATCAGTTGTTTGAATTTGATATGAAAATCAATAATCCGGCACTGACGGGACAAATACTCGTGGCTACCGCCCGCGCTTCCATGAAGCAACAACCGGGATGTTACACGCTGATAGAGATTCCGGTGATTGATATGCTGTATGGCGATCGGACGGAGTTGATCAGGCATCTGGTGTAAATTTCTGTCGGGTAATATATATTAGCGGCTTCTCTGCTTGTGACAGATGGGGAAGCCGCTATTTTATATTACGATTTCATTTATCCGTTCCAATTCCCACCCCCGAAACTGCATCACGATGCAATGCAAGGCTGTGCCTTGAACCAATTGTTTCACACGCGGAGCCACGGCGTATCTTTTTATCTGTTCCACGGCTTCCAGCCATTGCGTTCCGGCTTTTGCTTCGGAGTCTTTCGCGGATAGGTATTTTAATTCCAGTATGTAACTATGCTTCACTTTATAACGTTGTAAGTCAGGCATCAGGAACAAGTCGCAATAGCCATGATTCAATTCCACTTCCGGGGCAATCAGGTAGTAAGCATTCGTGCTCAGGTAGGCGGTGAAGAATCCTTGGATATTACGTTCTCCTTCAATGGTGTCACGGACGGAGGAATTTTCTTTGTAGGTTTGGGCGATGAATGTCAATGCCTCGTGCCAATGACCGTCATAAGCCATGTCGTAGAACATCGAACCCAGCTTGTTCAAATTAATATATTTCCTGTTTTGGTACTCTTCCAGCATAAATTCGTAATATTGCTTACGGACGTTGTTGTTTGGAATCCCCAGTACCAAATCACTTCCGCGTGTGGCGGTGATGGTCAACATGCCATAATAGAACAACAGGCTGGGGAATATCTCAGGGTCTGCTATTTTGGCTGCCGAAAAGGTAGTTACCAGGTTGGTGACTATCTGCCCCTCTTCGGTTATTTTACGCAACACGCCTCTTCGGTCACCGTCCAAACGATCCAGTTGGATGAGCCGTTTCATTTTGTTGTAATCCGTGCGAGTGTTGGGGTCTATCATTTCTTTCGGTGATTTTCCAAGAGTCATGTAATGACGCAGGTAATAGAACACCATGTCACAATTGAATATCTTCGGGTCGCGTTCCAAGCTTTCTTCCGCGAAGCAGTAGTTATCATACCACGGCTTTATTTCCGCTATCATGGCTTCTATGTCTAGGTCAGTCGGTAGTTGTCCGGCATTTTTATAATATAGAATCATTTCGCGAACATCTTTTTCACTGAATCCCAGCATCATGTTGAATTGGAAGTCAGTACTGATATTCCAGCCGATGTTGAACCCGCTGGTTAGGTCGTCCAAGGTCACGGGACTGACCCCGGTCATGAAGATGCGCTCGAACATACCTTTGAATTTCTTGAAAATCTCGCGGTAGAACCCGCTAGCGTGTGTCAGGGCGTGATATACTTCATTGCCTTGTTCGTTGAGGACGACGTTGGTGAAGTTGTCATACTCGTCGATAATGAGGTAGAGCGATGCATCGGTATTGCGTGCTTTTCTGTCCAAAAAGTTCAACTTGTTGCTGAAGCCGGATTGTTCTTTCATCTCGCTTCTGAATCCCGGGTAATAGTATGACTCGTAAATCTGGGCGAAATCATCCAGACCACCACTGCAATAATCATCAAAGTTTTGAGCCAATGTCCCCCCGAACCCACCTACACGCGAGAAATCGAGGTAAAGTATTTGGAACTTTCCTTGTAATGGCGTGGGGTGCGAACCTATCCAAAGATTCCCGAATCGTTTCTGAAATGCACCTTTTTGATTGATATCGTAATACGCCCGTAGCATACTTAGGAAAATACTCTTCCCGAAACGGCGGGGACGGATAAAGAATAAATTGGAGGGTTGCTCTTCTAATAGGGGCAGGTACGCGGTTTTATCCACGTAATATTGGTTTTGTTCTACTACTTCCACGAAGTTGGAGATTCCATAAGGGATTTTTTTTATATTTTCCATAACTGCTCCAGTTTTTAGTTTGTACCCGTGAGTTAGTACAAAAGTAACTCTTTCTGCTTGAAAGAACAAGGAATGGGAAAGAAAGTTGGGAGGGATACAAAGTTCCCCCTAAAAGACAGAAACACTTTTAGGGGGAACTTCAAATGAAATTTACTCTCTTTTTGAGATAATATTCTTAATATTATATGGCTTATTCAACGTCTGCACCACCTGCGGTACCATCTTCCCATACTGTAATAGCCGCACTCGGGGCAATCCCAGTTCCTTTAAAGGTTAAGGTTATCGTGTAAGCTTTTCCAGCTTGAAATTTATTTTCGTCTGTTCCTTGAATTGTAATGTCTTGTGCGTCATATTTATCGGCAGACACCGTAAGTGTGATTGATGACATTTTCGGTTGTAACATTATTTTTTGAGTTGCAGTAGAAGTAGTTGTGGTAGCTGTTCCGTTTGTTATTGGTATAATCGTTGATACTGCTGTATTCCAATCTGATAATGTTCCATCTGCTAAGGCTAATTTGAATGTCGTGTTGGCATCTTTTATTGTTACCGATACATTTGTAATATCGTCATCTGTTGAAGCTGCTTCTCTTTTTATTGCAAAATTGAATTGTGTCAGTAAATGGTTGAAAGCTATAGAGGTCATTGGAGCTCCTTTACTACCGGAGGTAGGATTTGCATAAATTACATCTTCTTGTCCTGTAATTGTCATGCTCGCAACTCCATCTGTAATACTTGTTGCAGCTGGATAAAAACCTACGATATTTGTATTACTTCCATCTACGGGATAGTATTGAGAGGGATTAAATGTGATTGTACCCGTGATTGCGGCAATTGAACCTGTTAGAGAAATGGTGGATATTGTTGTCCAATCTGTGGTTGTTCCATCAATTCGAGCGAATTGTACACCACTAGCTATCCCGGTTGTTAGAGTCACTTCTGCACGTGCTAAAGCTTCTACTCCTGCATTCAATTTTATCTCCACCGGAGCATTCGGGTCAATTTCATCTTCTGAAGTTGTAGTACAACTTGTCATAGCTGCTATGGCAAGTAAAGAGAAAATCATTTTTTTCATATCTTGAAGTTTTAATTTTGCTTCTGCAAATGTGAGTTGTTTTTGGAAAGGGGGATGAGTAATATGTAAAAAACAAATTCTATTTACTTTTTCGCTATCGTTTTGTATGAATTTTAAATTTTGTACGTATTCGTAATTTTCAGGAATATTCTACGTATCGCTGTTTCCACTGCTTGGGGGTAATGCCTTCGTTGAGTTTAAAGGAGGAGATAAAAGAGGAAAGCGAGTTGAAACCAACCAGAGAGGCGACCTCTTGAATTTGCATTTCGGGATGTTCGATGAATAGAATGGTCGCTTTCTGGATACGGTATTTATTGACGAATTGGTAGAAACTAAAACCGAATTCGTTATTGATGAGATTCGAGATATAAGTACGGTTTGTCCCGAGAAGTGCGGCAACGTCGTTTATGGTGAGGTTCCCGTTCGTGTATATTTCTTTCTCGTCGAAAAGATGAACAAGTTCGTCTTTCATCTTCTCTCTTTTCATCCCTAAGTTCTTCAGGTATTTTTCGGGAAGAGGGGGGAAAACGGGTGATATTTCGTTCTCTTGTTCTATTGTCAGTTCATCCGGACAGCTTTTTACTTCACACGGGGGAAGCGGCTCTTCCTTGACTTGCGCGTGTTGAGGGGTATAGCATATATACGGTTCGTTGAGGGCGTGGATGAAAAGGTAGGGCACGAAACAGATAAAACTAAGATGAACAAGGTAATTGCTCCATACCGCTTGGGTAAAAGATGTACAAAGCATGATTACAGCATAGAGAATAGCCAAGGGGATGGCATGATTCAGCCAGCGGAGGTCTATATTTTCTTTGGAAGAATAGTTTTCTTCCACGGTTTGAACGTGTTCCCGTTTTAATTTGAGGATACGCGAGGTGTACACGGTAATCATGGAAGCCTGAATCGTCAGACAGATATATCGAAAAATGGAAAAGAGAGAGTTTTTATCATAGAACTCTCGTTGAAAAAGGCTCTCTTTTTCTTCAAGAGGGAAAAGTAACAGACCCGCGACAAGCATGACGATACCCGGTATGAAATGTAACCAGATTTTCTCCCGGGCTATTTTTTCCGGTTTCGTGAGTTTCCGGAAATAGAAGAAATACATGGGGATCAAAAATAAATGGATCGTGATATCAAACCCGGGCAAGAAGAACTCGTTTGTTCGGTACGC
This sequence comes from Butyricimonas sp. DFI.6.44, assembly GCF_022132345.1. NCBI lineage: Bacteria > Pseudomonadati > Bacteroidota > Bacteroidia > Bacteroidales > Odoribacteraceae > Butyricimonas > Butyricimonas sp. DFI.6.44. The sequence goes on from NZ_JAKNJD010000003.1 coordinate 228,072, forward strand.
GTGTATATCTTGAATCATGTCGGGGATGAAAAGCAAGCCGGAGAATGTGAGCACGACTCCCAGTACTCGGCGGGGATGCATTCCGGCTTCTTCACTATACGCGGCTCCCTTTAAGATCAGTAACGTGATACCGCAGAACAGGGGTATAACAAAAGAGAGGACGTATGAAAAATACATCCAGAATGTTGCCGAAAATAGACTATCATTCATCATGTCGCGCAATGTTGTCGATTTACCTTCTTTGACGTGGCAAATATAATACAAATTGTGTCTATTTCGAGGGTGTTTGAGCGTTTGGAATGTTAATTAACAAAAGGGATTAAAATTGATTCTTTAAAAATTGACATCCTGCCGTAAACTTTGTACTTTCGTCCCATCTATATTAGAATCAGGTTTCATGAATGATGAAAAACTAAAAGAAGAAGTTCGCAAGGCTTGCGAAATCTTACGAAACGGTGGGGTAATTCTTTACCCGACGGACACGATATGGGGTATCGGCTGTGACGCGACGAACGAGGACGCCGTGAAAAAGGTGTACGAGTTGAAGCACCGGGAAGACTCCAAGGCCATGTTGGTTTTGTTGGATGATGTCGGGAAATTGGCTTCTTACGTGACGGTACCGGATATCGCTTACGATTTATTGGAGGTGAACGACAAACCGATGACGGTTATTTACCCGGGTGCGAAGAATATGGCAAAGAATCTGATTGCGACGGATGGAACAATCGGCATCCGGATCACCTCGGAGGCTTTCACGAAAGCGTTGCTTTACCGTTTCCATAGACCCATCGTGTCAACTTCTGCGAACATCAGTGGTGAGCCTTCCCCGAAGTGTTTTGCCGAGATCAGTGATGCCGTGAAAGCGGCAGTGGATCACGTGGTGGATTACCGTCAGGGAGAAACCGCTAATCCCGCCCCTTCCAGTATCATCAAGCTGGGCGCGGGCGGAGAAATCCAAATCATCAGAAAATAATAACCTGAATTTTGGAAGTTGTGGATGGCATTCATTTTCAATTTTCAATTTTCAATTTTCAATTGTTTTATGGCTTTAATTTTAAATATCGATACCTCCACGGATATTTGCTCCGTGGCAATAGCCCGGGAGGGGAAGGTGATCGCGTTGAAAGAGAATAACGAGGGTTTCAATCATTCTACTTTATTAGGCGTGTATGCGGATGATTTGCTGAAGGAAAACGGTTTGACCGCGAATGATCTGGATGCGGTTGCCGTGAGTATGGGACCCGGTTCATACACGGGGTTGCGTATAGGAGTTTCTTTAGCCAAGGGAATTTGTTTCGGTGCGGGCAAGCCCTTGATAGCCGTGAGTACCTTGGAAGCTCTGGCGAATGCCGTTGCCGCAAGGAAAGGCGAAGGCGGGTATTATTGCCCGATGATTGATGCTCGTCGCATGGAAGTGTACACGGCGGTTTTTGATCGGGAGGGGATTACCGTGAGGGATATTCATGCCGAAGTAATAGAGGAGGGTGCGTTTGCCGATTTGTTGGATGGGCATAAGATGTTTTTCTTCGGGAACGGGAGTGATAAGGTAAAGGAGGTTATACGCCACCCGAATGCTGAATTTATTCCGGGAGTAGAAACTTCCGCGGCTAATATGACACTGCTTGCCGAACGGAAATTCGAGGCGGGAGATTTTGAGGATGTGGCTTATTTTGAGCCTTTTTATTTGAAGGATTTCGTGGCTACCGTGCCGAAGCGAAAAGTTTTGTGATAAAAATTATTTGTGATGAATATAAAATTATTGAACCCGTCGCATTGGACGGATTACGAGTTGATAGATAGTGGTGCTTTCGAGAAATTGGAACGTTTCGGACGTTACGTGATTGCACGACCGGAGCCGCAGGCTATATGGAATAAATCGCTTTCCGACGAGGAATGGCATCAACGGGCGGATGCTTATTTCAAGAAAGACAAGAAGAACGAGGATCGGGGAGAGTGGGTTTGTAAACCGAAAATGTTACAGCAGTGGTTCGTGAACTACCGGTACGGGGACATGGCTCTCCGGATGCGTTTGGGGTTGACTTCTTTCAAGCACGTGGGGATATTCCCGGAACAGGCGGAGAACTGGGATTTTATATTCGAGCAAGTGAAACGGATCGGCACGGGGGCGAAAGTGCTGAACTTGTTTGCTTACACGGGAGGGGCTACTTTAGCTGCGAAGAGTGCGGGGGCGGATGTTACTCACGTCGATTCGGTGAAACCCGTGGTGTCTTGGGCACGGGAAAACATGGAAGCTTCCGGTTTGGACGGGGTACGTTGGATCGTGGAGGATGCTTTGAAATTCGTGCATCGGGAAGTGCGGCGAGGGAAAAAATATAACGGGATTATTCTTGATCCGCCTGCCTATGGACGCGGTGCGAATGGCGAGAAATGGGTACTCGAGGAGAATATAAACGAATTGATAACCCTTTGTGGTCAGTTGTTGGAACCGACGAACAGCTTTTTGGTGTTGAATTTATACTCTATGGGACTGTCAGCCTTATTAGCCCGAAGCGTGGTGCGTCAGTTGGTCGGGGAATGTCGTGGCGAACAATTCGGTGAATTGTATTTTACCGATTCATTTGAAAAAGCGTTACCGTTGGGGGTGTATTATAGATTATGGCGTTAATAAGAAGAAGTTATGACACCAAAAGAAGCTGTACAATTATTTGAAGCGAGAAAAGTCTGTACCGTTTGAGATAGCGAACAGGAGAAATGGTATTTTTCTATCGTGGATGTAGTTGGTATTTTAACAGAAAGTACTGATGGGCGTAAGTATTGGAATAAATTAAAACAACGTCTTAAAGAAGAAGGAAATGAAACGGTGACAAATTGTCACCAGTTGAAGTTAAAGGCTACATACGGGAAAATGCGAATGACTGATGTTGCAGATACTGAACAACTATTCCGGTTAATTCAATCCATTCCTTCCCCTAAAGCAGAACCGTTTAAATTGTGGATGGCGCAAGTTGCCAAGGAACGTTTAGACCAATTACAGGATCCTGAACTGTCGATCGAGCAAGCCATGCTGGATTACAAACGATTGGGATATTCTGACGATTGGATAAATCAACGTTTGAAAAGTATTGAGGTACGCAAAGAACCACCGACGAGTGGAAACACCGGGGTGTAAAAGAAGGGCAACAATTCGCGACGCTGACGGATATCATAACACAAGCTTGGGCTGGAATGACAACCAGAGAATACAAGCAGTTTAAAGGACTGAAGAAAGAAAATCTCCGGGATAATATGACTAACATGGAGTTGATCTTGAATATGCTTGCCGAAGCCACGACAACTGAAATCTCGAAAGAAAGAAAACCGGAATCCTTTGAAGAAAGTCAACGGGTTGCTCAACAAGGGGGACGAATAGCGGGTATACCCGGAAAGAAATCGAAGCCCAAACAGGTAAGAATATAATTTCTCCATTAAACGCTAAGAAGCATTTGCAGCTTGATGATTCGGGAGAAAAGAAAAATGATCATCAAGAAACACCGGAACTTGAATAAGAATAAAAAAATCACTTGCTCGAGAATCATCCATCGTTCTAACTTTATATCTTTGGAATCCGCGATTTAAAATAGTAAATCTAAAATTTTCAGATTTATGCTGATTTTCTTATCTTTGCACCCTCAATGAAAAATATTAAATCTAAAAAATAATACTAGATGGCAACTACCGCTGATTTTAGAAATGGATTATGCATCGTTTTCAAAGACGATTTATACAGAATTGTACAGTTTCAACACGTGAAGCCCGGTAAAGGACCCGCTTTCGTGAGAACCAAAATGCAAAATATCAAGACCGGTCGTACGCTTGAGAATACGTTCACTTCCGGGGTAAAAATTGATGTTGTGCGTATCGAAAGGCGCCCGTATCAATTCCTGTACATGGAAGGTGAAGACTATATTATGATGCATACCGAAACTTACGAGCAAATTCCAATCGCTAAAGATCTGATCAACGCTCCTCAATTCTTGAAAGAAGGCGATGCTGTTGAAATGGTTGTACATGCTGACACGGAAACTCCCTTGTATGTAGAATTATTGCCGACAGTTGTTCTCGAGGTAACTTACACGGAGCCGGGATTGAAAGGCGACACTGCTTCTTCTACGGCATTGAAAGCTGCTGAGGTTGAAACAGGGGCAAGAGTAATGGTTCCTCTCTTCATTAATACCGGTGAGAAAATCCGCATCAAAACAGAGGATGGAACATACGTGGAACGCGTGAGAGATTAGTAATTTACGATTTTAGATTTTAAATTTTAGATTGAAAAAAATAATTTGAAATTTAAAATCTAAAATTGAATTAGATTTCAATCTCTCCATTCGCTTCGGCTTGGAGTTTTTGGATAACCTTTTCGGCGGAGTTTTGCTCCGCTTCTTTTTTGGATGCTCCCACGCCTCGTGCCATGATAGTTTCGCCGATAGTAATCGTGCAGATGAATTTCGAGCGACGGGCGTTTCCTTCCAGTGTGTCGATTTTAAGGTCTGCTTTTTGTTTCTGTGCCCATTCGATAAGGCGGCTCTTGTAATTCTTATCGACGTAAACGAGGTCTTCCAAATTCACATAATGAGGGAAAATGTAATTCTCGATAAATGCTTTTGTCTTATCGTAACCTTGATCGAGATAGATTGCCCCGGTGAAAGCCTCGAATACATCCCCGTAGATGTGTTTGTTTTTGGAAATATCCGATTTGGCGATAACCTCTTCGCTCAATCCCATTTTGATAGCGATGATGTTTAACGATTCCCTGCTCACGATCTTGGAACGCAGGCGGGTCATGAAACCTTCATCTTTGTTGGGGAAGAATTTATACAGAATTTCAGCGACAATAGCTCCCAGAACGGCGTCTCCCAAAAATTCCAATCGCTCGTAATTCAGGACAGCTCCGCTTTTCGTGTATCTTGATGCCGATTTATGCAGCAATGCTAAGGTGTACAAGCCTCTATTGCCGGGTATAAAACCCCATTCTGTAATAGACAATCCATAAAACTTTTCTTTCCGATGAAGATAAAGTTTTATGGATTGAATTATTTTACTAATCACTTTCCAAATGTTTTTAGTTAGTGATTATTTTTTAAACACTACGCAAGCATTGTGACCTCCGAAACCGAAAGTGTTACTAATGGCTACATTGATTTTTCTTTCCTGAGCCTTATTGAACGTGAAATTCAGCTTCGGATCCAGTTCCGGATCGAGATTGCTGAAATTAATGGTAGGGGGTACAATGTCGTTTTTCACAGCCAGGACACAAGCGATTGCCTCCAAGGCACCGGCGGCGCCTAATAAATGTCCTGTCATTGATTTGGTAGAACTGATGTTCAGCTCGTAAGCGTGTTCTCCAAATGCTCTCTGAATGGCCTTAGGTTCTGCCACATCTCCTAACCCGGTTGACGTCCCGTGCACGTTAATATAATCAACGTCTCGCGTGGTAAGTCCGGCATCTTCTACGGCGAGCAACATCACGTCAGCGGCACCTTCTCCGTTCGGATCGGGAGCCGTCATGTGATAGGCATCACAGTTTGAAGCACCGCCGGCGAGTTCGGCGTAGATATGGGCACCTCTTTTAACAGCATGTTCGTACTCTTCCACGATCAGGCAAGCACCACCCTCGCCAATCACGAAACCGTCACGATCCGCGTCGAAAGGACGGGAAGCCGTTTTCGGGTCGTCATTGCGAGTCGACAAAGCCTTCATGGAGTTGAAACCGCCTACTCCCGGGGGGGTAATGGCTGCTTCCGATCCACCGGCAATGATCACGTCTGCTTTTCCTAACCGGATAAGATTTAATGCATCTACTAACGAGTGTGCGGATGAAGCACAGGCTGATACGGTCGTGTAGTTCGGGCCTTTCAGACCTTCTTCTATAGCGATCATAGCTCCGCCCATGTTAGCAATCATCTTGGGTATAAAGAATGGGTTGAATCTGGGTGTGCCGTCTCCCAATGCAAATGTTTTACATTCTTCGTAGAATGTATCCAATCCCCCGATACCTGCTCCCCAGATTACTCCGATTCTCTTTCTGTCCTCTTGCGAGAAATCGAGTCCGGCATCTTTCACAGCCTCTCTGGAACAAATCAGAGCGAATTGGCTGTAAAGATCCATTTTACGGACTTCCTTCTTGTCGAAGTATTCCGTGGGCTCGTAGTTTTTAACTTCGCAAGCGAATTGCGTGCGAAATTTAGATGCATCAAAACGAGTAATAGGACCGGCGCCACTGACGCCAGCTTTCAAGTTTTCCCAAAATTCAGCCACATTGTGACCTAAAGGATTGATAGTACCAAGACCAGTTATTACTACTCGTTTGAGGTTCATAAAATCAATATTAAATTATTGAGCGTTAGCTTCAACGTATGCAATCGCGTCACCCACGGTAGCGATTTTCTCGGCTTGATCGTCCGGAATAGTAATATTGAATTCTTTTTCCAATTCCATGATCAACTCTACTGTATCCAAAGAGTCAGCGCCTAAATCATTTGTAAAAGTTGCACCCGGTGTAACTTCTGATTCGTCAACTCCTAATTTATCAACGATGATAGCTTTAACTCTGTTTTGAATGTCAGACATAACATTAAATTTTAATTAGACATTTTTTAAATTCACACTAACGTCTATAACAGACGTCATAACTCTCTAAGTTCGGGCGCAAAGTTAGAGAATTTATTTTTCCTAGAAAATTTTTTGGCATGAATAAACTCTTGCTTATCTTTATGCGTTTGATATTTAATAGATTACAAGATGAAAAAAGTTGCAATATTTGCCTCTGGATCAGGTTCTAACGCCGAAAACATCATTAATTATTTCGAAAACGACACCGAAAATGTCGTGAAAATCGTGTTTTGTAACAAACCGAACGCGTACGTTTTGGAACGGGCGAAACGATTGGGGGTTCCTTCCTTCGTGTTTAACCGGGATGAATTTTATCATTCCGACTTAGTAATAAACGAGTTGAGGCGTCTGGAGATCGATTTTATCGTGTTGGCGGGCTTCATGTGGAAGGTCCCGGATGCTATTATTGAGGCTTATCCCGACCGGATCGTCAACATCCATCCGGCGCTTTTACCCTCTTACGGCGGTAAGGGAATGTACGGCATGCACGTGCACGATGCCGTCATCGCGGCGGGAGAAAAAGAAAGCGGCATCACGATCCACTACGTGAACGGTCACTATGACGAGGGGGCTGCCCTGTTTCAAGCAAAATGTACCATCACCCCTGAAGATACCCCCGATACCTTGGCGGAAAAAGTACACGCCTTGGAATACGAGCATTTTCCGCGAGTGATAAAAGAAGTGTTGGAAAAACTCTAAAGAGTCTTTCTAATTTTAAATTTTAGATTTTAAATTGAATGATTGCCGATTGTGGAATTTAATGTTTGTCAATCGTGTAATTCATGTTCAATTTTCAACTTTCAATTTTCAATTATGATGAGAAGGTTTACCGTATTACTGGGATTATTATTTATTGGCTTCATACTGCAAGCTCAAGAAGCGAGATTATTAAGGTTTCCGCATAGCGTGGGGAACAAGTTGGTATTTTCATACGCGGGCGATCTTTATATCGTGTCAGCCGAGGGTGGTACGGCACGTCGGTTGACGTCCCACGTGGGGTACGAGATGTTTCCCCGGATATCCCCGGACGGGAAATACATCGCTTTCACGGGACAGTATGACGGCAACACGGAAGTATTCGTGATCCCGGTAGAAGGAGGTGAGCCTCGTCGATTGACTTACACGGCTACGCTGGGGCGGGACGATTTGGGTGACCGCATGGGGCCCAATAATATCGTCATCGGGTGGACTCCCGACAGTAAGCGTATTCTCTATCGTTCCCGGAGATATACTTTCAATGACTTCACGGGACAATTATTCACGGTACCTGTCGAGGGCGGAATGTCTGAAGAGGTGCCTTTGAAAAACGGTGGTTTCGCCTCTTATTCTCCCGACGGGAAAAAACTGGCGTACAACTATATCATGCGGGAATTTCGTGCGTGGAAGCGTTATCAAGGCGGTATGGCTGATGACATACGGGTGTTTGACTTCACTACCAAGAAATCCGAAAAGATAACCGATAACGTGCGGCAGGATATCATCCCTATGTGGTCGCCCGATGGGACTACGATTTATTATATATCCGACCGGGACAACGTGATGAATCTTTACGCTTACAACGTGAGCACGAAAGAGGATAAACAACTTACCTCCTACAAGGAATATGATATAAAATTCCCGGCAATCGGGGATAAGCGTATTGTTTACGAGCAGGGCGGTTACATCTATGCTTATGACTTGCAGACGGGAAAAGAGGCTAAAGTCACGATCCGTGTAGATAACGATCAGGTATATTCCCGTCCGAAACTGACGGATGTCAGCGGACAGATTACCACCGTGGCGACTTCTCCCGGCGGGGAACGGGTGGTCGTTGCCGCTCATGGCGATATTTTTTCGCTGCCTGCCAAAACAGGAATCACCTATAACCTTACCAACTCGTCGGACGCGAATGATATGCAGGCAGGCTGGTCACCCGACGGGAAATATATCAGCTACGTGTCCGATAAAGACGGGGAATTTAATATTTATCTTCGGGATGCCGCCACGGGTAAGGAACGGAAATTAATTAAAGGATTGAAAAGCTATATCTTTAACTACAAATGGTCGCCCGACTCCAAGAAAATCATGTGGAGCGAGAAAGGGAATACCTTGAATATCTCCGACGTGGAAAGCGGCAAGCGTGAGATCGTGGGGCAATCGGGTATCCGTTCGATGACTTCTTACAATTGGTCGCCGGATAGCAAATACATTACTTACGTGCGTCCGGAAGCCGGCATGGATAATATTATCGTTTATAACGTGGCAAATGGTGAAAAGCATCAAATCACGGACGGCTGGTTCGGTTCAAGTTCACCCAACTTCAGTGACGACGGCAAATACCTCGTGTTCGTGTCGGCACGAGCCTTTTCGCCCACGTACAGCCGTACGGAATGGAATCACGTGTACAACGACATGAATAAAGTGTACGTGTTGCCGTTGGCAAAAAACGCCTCGGTGCCTTTTGCCCCGAAAAATGATGTCGTTCTGGTAGAAACGGGAACAAAAGTCAAAGATGAAAAGACCGAAGAAGCATTGGTTTACGATTTCTCGAACTTGAACAACCGCCTTGTCGAATTGCCCGTGCTTGCCTCCAATCATTATAATAACGTGCATATGCTCGGCAACCGGGTATATTACAACCGGGGCGGTCGAACCATGTACTTTGACATGGGTAGCAAGCGTGAATCCGACTTGGGTGGGTACGTGGAATTTTCTCCCGGTTACAAGAAGGCAATCGCGTTCTCCGGTTCCTCGTTCCAAGTGCTGGATGTTCCGGTCTTTTCGGCTGATGTGAATTCTCCGGTACCGACCAAAGACGTGAAAAAAGTAATCGACTACCATCAGGAATGGATGCAGATATACAACGAGAGTTGGCGACAAATGCGTGATTTCTTCTATGCCAAGAATATGCACGGGGTAGATTGGGAGCACGTGTATGAAAAATACAAGGTATTGGTACCTTACGTCAACCACCGCACGGATTTGACTTATATCATAGGAGAAATGATCGCCGAGCTGAACGTGGGACATGCTTATTCCGTCAACGGGCGGATTCCTGCCCCGGAGAGAATCAAAATGGGATTGCTGGGAGCCAAGTTCAAGAAAGACAAATCCGGCTATTTTCAAGTGACCAAGATTATCGAAGGAGCCAACTGGAATGAAGCAACCCGTTCCCCGTTGACGATGCCGGGCGTGGAAGTAAAAGAAGGGGAATATATCTTGGCTATCAACGGGAAATCGTTGAAGGACGTCGATAACCTGTTTTCCGAACTGGTTGACATGGCGGGTAAAACCGTTTCCCTGAAGGTAAACTCCGCTCCCGACGAGAAAGACGCCCGGGAAGTGCTGGTCACCCCGCTTGCCGACGAATCGAAATTATACTACTATAATTGGGTACAAAACAATATCCGCAAGGTGGCAGAAGCAACCAACGGCGAAGTGGGTTACATCCATATCCCGGACATGGGTGTTGACGGGTTAAACGAGTTCGTGAAGCACTACTATCCGCAGTTGAACAAGAAAGCTTTGATTATCGACGACCGCGGGAACGGGGGTGGTAATGTATCTCCTATGATTACCGAGCGGCTGATGCGTACCCCGACATTCTATACCATGCACACGAATCAAACTCAAGGCGCCGTGAATCCCGTGGGCACCTTCCTCGGTCCGAAAGTCTTACTGGTAAACGAATATTCGGCCTCTGACGGTGACTTGTTCCCCTATCGTTTCAAGTACAACAAATTGGGTACCGTCGTGGGACGCCGCACGTGGGGCGGAGTTGTCGGGTATAGCGGCTCCATTCGTGTCGTGGACGGCGGTTCAATCGTCACCCCCTCGTATGCCCCGTATGCCGCTGACGGCAGCGAGTTTATCATCGAGGGTAGGGGGGTATCTCCCGACGTGGACGTGGAAAACGATCCTTACTTGGAATACATGGGTGATGACGAGCAATTAAACCGGGCCATCCGAATCATACTCGAAAAACTGAAAACCGGGAAAAAAGAAATCCCGGCTATTCCCGCCTTCCCGGATAAGTCCGGGAAGAAAAAGTAGGATAAAAGGCTATTTATGTAGCCGTATACCTCGAATTTGCAACCAACTTGGATTTATTTCGTAATTTTGTAGCGTAAATTGAAAGGGAAATGAGTACAAAAGAGGTTGAGTGGGACGGAATACCCGTCCCGAGGCGGTATTGGGCAATCTTGGCGATTGCCATGGGAATCACGGTGTCCGTGTTGGACGGTACGATTGCCAACGTGGCGTTACCGTCGATTGCCGGAGATTTGGATGCCACGCCGTCAATGTCTATTTGGATCGTGAACGCGTACCAGTTGGCGATAGTAGTGTCCTTGCTCTCGCTCTCATCCTTGGGGGATATCTGGGGATACAAGCGGGTATATATTGCCGGCTTGCTGATATTCAGCGTGACCTCGCTGGTGTGCGCTCTTTCTACTTCTTTGACGCAACTGACCGTTGCCCGTGTTTTCCAAGGATTCGGGGCTGCTGCGTTGGCGAGTGTCAACACGACTCTGATTCGTATTATCTATCCCCGTCGCTTCTTGGGGCGGGGATTGGGCATAAACGCCTTGGTCGTTGCCGTGTCGGCAGCCGGGGGACCGACCATCGCCGCCGGAATCCTTTCCATTGCCTCGTGGCCGTGGTTATTTGCGATCAACGTGCCGATCGTGATCGTGGCATTGATTTTGTCGTGCAAGTTTCTTCCGTCCAATCCGGTGAAGGACTCGGGACGCACGTTCGACTGGAAGAGCGGTATCATGAATGCACTGACCTTCGGGTTGTTGATTTTCTCTATCGAGGGATTCACCCACGATATGAACTGGAAAGTATTGCTCCCGATGATTGCGGCGGTATTCGTGATCGGTTATTTTTTCGTGCGGCGGCAGTTATCGCAAACTTATCCTTTGCTGCCTGTCGATTTGTTGCGTATCCCGATATTCTCGCTTTCGGTGGGTACTTCCATTTGTTCGTTTGTTGCCCAGATGCTGGCAATGGTATCTCTGCCCTTTTTCTTGCAGCACACGCTGGGAAAGAGCGAGGTCGCTACCGGAATATTGCTTACCCCTTGGCCCTTGGCCACCATGATAGCGGCTCCTTTGGCGGGAAAACTGATCGAACGGGTTCATGCCGGGCTATTGGGCGGAATCGGTTTGTCGATATTCGCGGGAGGCTTATTCTTGTTGGCGGTTTTGGCGGATAAAGTCTCCGGGGTGGGAATTGCCTTGTTTATGGTGATGTGCGGTTTTGGTTTCGGGCTGTTCCAAACCCCCAACAACAGTATATTAATATCCTCCGCGCCGCAAAACCGGAGTGGCAGTGCCAGCGGTATGTTGGGGATGTCCCGTCTGACAGGGCAGACCACGGGAGCCTCCCTCGTGGCGTTGATGTTTGTCATGTTTCCCGTCGACGGAACTTATGCTTCCTTGTACCTTGCCGGAATATTTGCCTTCGTTGCCGCGGTGGTAAGTTTCACGCGGGTATCTTTGCCCGAACCGGAATTGTTGCGGGGAAATGCCAAGAAAAAAAGTTAACGGGATAGTTTGGGCTTCTATTTTGCTTACATTTGTGGCATGTTATAGTGGACTGCAATGAATGGAGTTGATGTATGAATAATGCAAAAAGGATTTGGAGAGCGATTGTTTTTCTGGGAATAATATTTGTCGGGATAGCCCCGCGGGCGCGTGGACAGGAACGCGACAGTACAGTCGGTTTGTCTTCGCGTAAGTTCGTTCATGGAATGAAAGCGGAGGTGCGTCCGGAGTATATTTTTCAGACACATTCTTTTTTAGAAGGTGATAATCCGGAGGGGAAACTGATCCGGGGTGCTTTCTCGTACCATTTGAAATATTTTCTCCGTTACCGTCCGGGAAGTGTTGCCGCCCGTGCTTATGGTGACGTTTATCAAGGAATAGGTTTCGGGTATTATACCTTCGGGGAACCTCGCTTGTTGGGTGACCCGTTAGCATTCTATCTGTTTCAAGGGGCTCGTGTTGCCCGCTTCTCGCCCCGGGTGTCTTTTCATTACGAGTGGAATCTGGGTTTGTCCGCGGGGTGGAAGACTTTCAACACGTACGACAATCCCTATAATAAAATCATAGGTTCGAAGGTGAATGCCTATATTAATGCTAATTTTTATTTGCGTTGGCAATTATCGCCGGGTGTGAGTCTGACTTCGGGCATTACCGTGTCGCACTTCTCCAATGGTAATACCGCGATCCCCAACGCGGGACTGAACACGATCGGCGGGAATTTCGGGGTGGAATGTAATTTCCATAGGAAAGATGATTTGAAGCCGTTGCAAGCGAATGATGTTTCTTCTTGCCGCCCCTTTCGCCGTCATGTAAGTTATGATTTTGTATTTTTCGGTTCGTGGCATAGTCAGGGAATCAAGACTGCCGACGGACTTTCGCCTTCTCCCGAATCTTACCCGGTGTTCGGGTTTAATTTTACCCCGATGTATAATGCGGGTTATAAACTGCGATTTGGTATGTCGCTTGACGGCACGTATGACGGGGGTGCGAACCTTTACACGGAGTATGACGTGTACGGGCAGATAGATAAGTCGCAGATTGTCAGACCGCCTCTTGGCGAGCAGTTCGCGTTGGGAATTTCCGGACGGGTAGAATACGTGATGCCTTTCTTCACCGTGGGAATCGGGTTGGGGACTAATTTTATCGGGAAAGGGGATTTGAGTATGTTCTACCAGATGCTCACGTTGAAAATCGCGATGTCTCAAACTTCGTTTCTGCACGTGGGATACAATCTTCGGGATTTTCATGATCCTAACTTCTTGATGCTGGGTATCGGTTTCCGGCTTAATAGTAAATCTTTCGCTTTTTAATATCTTGATTTAATGCTGTTTTCACGACAAGGAACTACCCAAGACAGTTCTGAATAGAGTATGAATAGGGTATCAATTCCGGTGCAATTCCGCTTGTAAAGTTTTTAGTAAGCTTTTAGTAAGCTATTAAAACGCTATTGTAGTATAGGGTTTTAATAGCGCTTTAATAGGGAACTAATAGCGTTTTACACGGAAATAATACGGGAGTGATGCACTATTGAAGTGTGAATAGTGCTTGTAATCAGTGTGTAATGGAAAGGTCTTCCTTTCTTGTTCTCATCGTTTCTCAGAGGTTTGGTTAGAAACACTCGGAAAAAGTAACTTGTTTTAACGAGTACGTGTTGTTATATTCATTATATTTGTTCCTGTGATATTTGAAGAAAATGCAAAGAATCTTATTGCTTAGGTTCAATGTATTGAGGGATTGTCTTATATTTTTTAAGAGGAGTTTTTATGCCATTTACTCATTTTCACGTGCATTCGCAGTATTCGATTTTGGACGGGGCGGCGAGTGTTCCGGGATTGATAGATAAAGCCATTGCTGACGGGATGCCGGCGATCTCACTGACCGACCACGGGAATATGTTCGGGGTGAAGTTATTTTACGATTTGTGCAGGAAGAAAGGAATCAAACCGGTACTGGGTGTCGAGGCTTACGTGGCACGGGTGTCGTTGTATAGCAAGGAGAAACCGGTGGACCGTTCGGGGGAACACTTGATTATTCTGGCGAAGAATCTGCAAGGGTACAAGAATCTGGTGAAACTGTGTTCCGTGGCGTTCGTGGACGGGTATTATTACCGCCCGCGTATTGATAAGGCTCTTCTGGAAAAGCACCACGAGGGGTTGATTATTTCATCCGCTTGCTTGGGAGGGGAGATTTGCCAGAAGATTATGGCGGGAGATATCGAGGGGGCTGATAAAGCGGCCTTGTGGTACAAGAATTTGGTGGGGGAGGATTATTATCTGGAGGTGATGCGTCACCCGGCAGAATCGGCGAAAGAGAGGGCGGAGGTGTACGATAATCAGGTGAGGTGTAATGCCGAGATTCTGAAGATGGGCGAAAGGTTGGGCATCAAGGTGATCGCCACGAATGACGTGCATTTCTTGAACGAGCAGGATGCCGAGGCGCACGATTTGTTGATTTGTTTGAATACCCGGAAGGATATTGATGATCCGAACCGGATGAGATATACCCGTCACGAGTGGTTCAAGACCACGGCGGAGATGCAGGCTTTGTTTCATGATATCCCGCAAGTGTTGGAGAACACGCAGGAGATCGTGGACAAAGTGGAGGAGTATAAGTTGGATTCCGACCCGTTGATGCCGGTATTCCCGATTCCCCCGGAGTTAGGAACCGAGGAGGAGTACCGTGAGAAGTTCTCGGCGCAGGACCTTTTTGACGAGTTTACCCGTAACGAGAAGGGCGAAGTCGTTTTGTCGCAGGAAGAGGCGGAGAAGAAAGTGAAGAAATTGGGTGGGATAGATCGTTTGTACCGTATCAAACTGGAGGCGGATTACTTGAAGGTGTTGGCGATGAAGGGAGCCAAAAAGCGTTACGGGGAGGAGATTCCGCCGGATATCATGGAGCGTTTGATTTTCGAGTTGCATATCATGAAAACCATGGGTTTCCCGGGTTACTTCCTGATCGTGCAGGACTTTATACAGGCGGCTCGTGATATGGGGGTGATAGTGGGACCGGGACGTGGTTCGGCGGCGGGGAGTGCCGTGGCGTATAGTTTGGGTATCACGAATATCGACCCGGTGAAGTACGATTTGCTGTTCGAGCGTTTCTTGAACCCGGATCGTATTTCATTGCCTGATATCGACGTTGACTTCGATGACGACGGTCGGCAACGGGTGTTGGAGTGGGTGACACAGAAGTACGGGGAAGATAAAGTAGCGCATATCGTTACTTTCGGTAGTATGGCCGCCAAGATGGCGATCAAGGACGTGGCGCGGGTGTTGAAGCTCGACTTGTCGGAGGCGAACCGTCTGGCGAAGATGGTTCCGGAGGCGCCGAAAATGACATTGAAGAAGGCGTACAAGGAGAATCCCGATCTGGAGAAAGAGAAAGATTCACCCAACCCGTTGGTGGCGAAGACAATTCGGTTGGCGGAGATTTTGGAAGGCTCCGTGCGGCAAACGGGGGTGCACGCTTGTGGTATTTTGATTAGTCGTGACCCGTTGACGGATCATATTCCGATTATGAACACGGAGGGCGAGAGTCTGAAAACGACGCAGTATGACGGGCATTTCGTGGAACCGATCGGGTTGATTAAGATGGACTTTTTGGGGTTGCGTACCCTTTCTATTATAAAGACGTGTTTGGATAATATCAAGAAGTCCAGACATATGACGATAGACGTGGATGCCATTTCGCTGGAAGATCCCGAAACATTCGCTTTGTTTTCGCGAGGAGATACTACCGGTCTGTTCCAGTTTGAGTCGCCGGGTATGAAGAAGCACTTGCGTGCCTTGAAGCCGAACCGTTTCGAGGATTTGGTGGCGATGAATGCCTTGTATCGCCCGGGTCCGATGGAGTATATCCCCGATTTTATTAAGCGTAAGCACGGGGAAGCTCCGATCGAGTACGACCACCCGATGATGGAACCTTACTTGAAGGACACGTACGGGATTACGGTGTATCAGGAGCAGGTGATGTTGCAGTCCCGTGCTCTCGGTAATTTTACCCGAGGTATGTCGGATACTTTGCGTAAGGCGATGGGTAAGAAACAGATCGACACGATGAATGCTTTGAAGGCGCAATTCCTTGACGGGTGTAACGCTAATCCCGAGTTCGTGAAAGGCGCGAAGGAAGTGGGCAAGGAGGTCAAACCGCTGGTGGAGAAGATATGGGGTGACTGGGAGGCTTTCGCTTCTTACGCGTTCAACAAGTCGCACTCGGTTTGCTACGCTTATATCGCTTACCAGACGGGATTTTTGAAAGCGCACTACCCGTCGGAGTTTATGGCTGCCAACTTGAGTTGTAACCTGTCGGATATCACGAAGGTGACGATTTTTATGGACGAGTGCAAGCGCATGGGATTAAAGGTGTTGGCGCCGGACGTGAACGAGTCGGACAATGATTTCACGGTGAACCATAACGGGGATATCCGTTTCGGTATGGCGGCAATCAAAGGCGTGGGACTGGCAGCCGTGGATTCGATTATCGAGGAGCGGACGAAAGGAGGCGAGTTTAAGGATTTGTTCGATTTCTTCGAGCGGGTGGATTACCGGACGGTGAACAAGAAGACGCTTGAAAACCTGATTACAGCCGGGGGATTGGACAGTTTCGGGTTGGACCGGTCACAGTATTTTTATATGCCGGACGGTCACACGACTTTTCTGGAAAATCTGGTGAATTTCGGGCAAAAGAAGCAACAGGATAGCATGTTGATGCAGGCGACGTTGTTCGGGGGAATGGACGAGTACGACGTGAAGAAACCGACCATCCCGTTGTGCGAGCCGTGGACGGACGTGGAAAAGGCGCGTAAGGAGAAGGAATTGATAGGTATATACCTAACTTCTCATCCCTTGGATTCGTATAAGTTGGAGATAAACGCGATTTGCACGCCGCTGGATAGTTTGACGGATTTGTCGCCTTTCAAGGACAGGGACGTGACGATAGCGGGCATTATCGTGAATATGCGGATAGGGAAAACGAAGAAAGGGAATGATTTCGGGATACTGACGATCGAGGATTTTACCGGAACTTTCGAGTTGCCGTTTTTCGGGGAGGATTTTATCAAGTTCAGAAACTATTTTATCATGGAAACGGCAGTATATATAAAAGGCAGGGTACAGGTGAAGAAGTGGGGCGGAGCCGGGGAGCTGACGTTTAACGTGGTGAGCATGGATTTGCTGAGCGTAATTAGCGAGAATCTGATTCGCTCGATCACTTTGCAGGTGGACGTGGAGAAGTTGACGCACGAGATCGTGACAGAGTTACACAATCAGTTCGTGAACGAGCAGGGAGATTTGCCATTAAGTTTTGTGTTGTATGATAATTCAGGGCATCGGGTGAAGATGTTTTCAAGGACTTGTAAGATAGGACGTTCAAGAGAATTGTACGAATATTTCGAGAATAATGATGCTATTAAAATGAAAATTAATTAATTTCGCCGTGTCGAAGCGTTGGATTTTACGCGAGTATTCTCCAACGCTTTTAGCATGAAAATATTATTATAAACTTTAAAGATAGAAGTATGGCTATTGCAGTTAATGATTCAAATTTCGAGGAAGTTGTGCTGAAAGCAGAGGTTCCCGTGTTAGTAGATTTCTGGGCAGAATGGTGTGGACCATGTAAAATGATGTTGCCTATCGTTGAGGAAATCTCTAAAGAGTTCGAGGGTAAAATAGTAGTTGCTAAGGTGAACGTGGACGAAAGTTCAGCTTCTGCTAAATATGGTATCCGTAACATCCCGACAATTCTTTTCTTTAAGGGTGGTCAGGTTGCAGACAAGCAAGTTGGTGCAGTACCTAAAGCTACATTGGTGGACAAAATCAATAAATTGCTTTAATGAGATATTAAAACCGCTGAAAGGCGGTTTTTTTATTGGAGATTTATGATTTACGATTTATGATCTTGGTGGATTGTTACTTATAGGGTTGTTTTTAATAAAGTATATATCCTGCGATTCCTGCCAAAACGATCATGAGGATCGGGTCCATTTTGAATTTGAAGGTGGCAAGGAAGGCTATGGCGAAGATGATATAGCTTTTGTAGTCTATGAAGTTTTGTTTGTTCATGAGTAACAGGGCAGCGGCACCGATCAGACCGAGAACGGTGGTTTTCAGTCCTGTCATTGCCCAGTCGACGTATTTGTTTTGCCGGAATATGAAGAAGAATTTGGAGATGGTGATCATGATGAATAACGACGGCAGGCTGACCGCAATCGTGCATATTGCCGAACCCCAGATGCTTCCCGTCGCGGTGTAGCCGATGTATGTGGCGGTATTGAAGGCGATAGGACCCGGAGTGCTTTGGGATATGGCAACGATGTCCGTGAAGTCCGCGACACTGATCCATTGGTGTGTTTCTACCACGTCGTGTTGTATCAGGGACAGCATGGCATAGCCTCCCCCGAAACCGAACAGGCCGATTTTGAAGAAGGTGATGAATAGGCTGATATATAGTTCTAGGTTTTCCATGTAATCAGTTCGTAAGGTTCATAAAGTTTATAAGGTTTGTAAAGTTTTTCATTTTTTTTTATAAATTTTCCGTACGCGATGCCTCCCGCGATGGCGGCGATGATGATATATATGGGCGATACTCCTGTTTGCCACACGATAAGGGCGGCAAGGGTAGGGATGATGACGGTTTTGCGGGTGATTCCGGCAGATTTTCCCATTTGGTAGAGAGGTGCGGCGATGAGGGCTACCACGGCGGGACGTATTCCCTTGAATACTCTTTCTACACCGGGGTTATCCTTGAAGTCTGTAAAGATCATGGCAATGAGCAGGATCACGATAAAGGAGGGTAGTATGGTACCGAGGCTGGAAAAGATGACACCTTTTACCCCCCGTGCCTTGTACCCGACGAAGATTGCCGTGTTGAGGGCTATTGGACCGGGGGCTGATTGGGCGATGGCGAGCATTTCGACAAATTCACTCTCTTTCAGCCACGCCTTTTTCTCCACGACCTCTTTCTGGATTAGAGGGATCATGGCATAACCGCCTCCAAGGGTGAAGGAACCGATCTTGAAAAATGATATGAATATTTGCCAGTATGAAGCCATAATTTGTATTAAATATCTGTCGCGAAGATACGATAATCCCGTCTAAATTTCTTAATATTGTGGTATCGAAATAGCGTAGCGGAGTGAAATATATGCGGAAAAGTACAAAGAGGAAATTAATTGTCGTGTCAGGCCTTTTGCTGGGGTTCAGTTTGGTCGTGTGGCTCGGTGTTTTCCGCAACTTGGGGAAGTTTAATACCCTGCAAGCGGTGCCCGCGGATGCGGTTTTTAAGGTGAATATTCGTTCCGTGAATAGTGTTCATGAACGTTTGCGGAGGAATTTTATCTGGCGCTCGTTGAAGAGCTATCCGTATTTCGAGGAGTATCATTCGGATTTACAGTATATAGATTCTTTGGCGAATAGTTACCCGAAGATGAAGCGTATCGTGACGGATCGTCCCGTGACCATATCCTGTCATCAGGTGGCGCTGAATGATTACGATCTCTTGTATGTTTGTGATTTGGGTAAACTGAACGTGATTCGCCTGTTTGAATCGTGGTTGCTTGCGCTCGTTGAAGATGATGAAATACGGGTGAAACGGTTCAAGGACCCGAACGGGGAGATTCGGGAATTGACTTGGGCGGATTTGCAGTTTTATTTCACGATCAAAGATAATCTGTTGATAGCCTCGTTGTCCCGTTCTTTGGTTTCCCGTTCGCTTGCCCGTTGTAAGATAAAGAAGAATACCGGGATGGTGGCGGCATCGGGCGATATGATTCTGGATATCGATCATCGTCAATTGGGAAAATGGATTGCCTCGGTTATGGAAAAATCCGCGGTGGTAAACGAGGTCGCTTTATTGAAGAATACCCGGTTGATGTTGCAGTTGAATGATAAAAATCTGCGTTTCACGGGGGAAACGAATCCCGACTCAAGTAGCTTTTCGTTGCTGGATGTGGTGAATTCTCTCGAGGGCGGAACTTCTTCCGTGAAGAATATTGCGGGCGAGAATACGGCGGCTTATATCTCTTTCTGTTTCCCTTCGTTCGAGAAGGTGGAGTCTTTGTTGTTGGAGAATTACAAGACAAATAATCCGCAGTCTTACGCGGAGATCACGAAATCTTTGGAGAGGATGAATAAATGGTTGGGGGTGGATGTGTTGGATTTGTTTTCTTCATGGATAGGGAACGAGGTGACGATCATTAAGCCTCGTTTGGAAAGCGGGCAACGGGCGGATAATATCGTGTTGGCTGTCCGGGGGAAAGATATTGATCTGGCGAAAGATCAGTTGGCTTATCTGGCGGAACAGATTCAGCGAACGACTCCCGTGAAGGAACGGGTGATTGAATATAACGGGCACACCATTCATTATTTCCGTTTGAAGGGTTTCTTCAATCTCTTTTTCGGGGGGATGTTTGATAGGTTCGAGCGACCTTATTATACTTTTCTGGAAGATTACGTTGTTTTCAGTAATTCCCCGGAGACGCTTACCGAGATGATCAAGGAATACGTGTTGGGAAACACGCTGTCCCGTGACGAGAAGTATTTGCAGACGATGGAAAGTCTGGGGAGCAGGAATAACGTGTTCGGGTACGTGCAGGCTCCGAATACATACGAGTATTTGTACGGTTCTTTTAAAGCGGATTCCCGGGATGAGCTGGAGAAGAACAAGGGGGCGTTTTTGAGTTTCGAGACGGTGGGGCTTGCTCTATCCAAGAATGGAGATGCTTTTAAGACACAAATTGTGGCAAATTATAATGCCAAGGCTCCCGAGGAGTATCGTATGCGGGAGTTGAACCGGCAGTTCGAGAATCAGATTGATCAGATAGAAGCGGGGTTTTATTATCCTGTCGTGCCGGATAGTATCGCGATTGGTTCCCGGGAATATTACGAGTATTCAACTGATAAAGTGCTTTTTCGCGGGGCATTGAAGGACGGGTATCCGGACGGGGTATGGTGCGTGTTTGACAAAGCGGGCAAGTTGATCGGGCAGTTGCCTTACAGCACGGGCAAGATTGACGGGGTAGCACCCTTCTTTTACGAGAACGGCGAGTTGTTGGCGCAAGTGAGTTACAAGAAAGGGGAGATTAGTTATTATAAGGAATTTTTTCCGGACGGAACGGTACGGGCGGAAATCGGATTCCGGAAGGGCGTACGGCACGGGGAAGCCAAGTTCTATTACGGCACGGGACATTTGTGGTGCGAGGGACGTTATAAGAAAGGGCTGCATGCCGGAAAATGGCGTTACTATAAGGTGACGGGGGAGACGATTTATGATTTATGATTTAGTGATTGACGATTCTGAGATTTTCTTCATTCTTAGATTTTTCTTAGTAAGTTCACCAGTGAATCTCTCACTTGTGTGAAGTGAGGCATGTTTTCGGGTGAAACGGGTTCTTTCGGAGGAGAACTCATTTTCAACGGATTGATGGGGGTTCCGTTTTTGTACACCCGGAAATCCAAGTGAGGACCGGTGGCAAGTCCGGTGGCTCCGACGTAACCGATGGTTTCACCTTGTTTTACGCGTTTGCCGGGTTGAATGCCTTTGGCGAATTTGGATAGGTGCATGTAAGTGGTGGAGTAGACACTATTGTGTTTTATGGTCACATAGTTGCCGCCGCCGTTTGCCTGATATGCTTTTTTCACGACAACCCCGTCGCCGATGGTGTACACTTCCGTTCCCGTGGGGGCTGCATAATCCACGCCGTGATGTGCCCTGTATCTTTTCAGCACGGGATGAAAACGGTTGTTGGAGAATCCCGAGGATATACGGGAGTATTTTAACGGGGCTTTTAAAAAGGTTTTCTGCAAGCTGTTGCCTTCTTCGTCAAAATAGGAAAATTTGTCGTTTTGCTCGAAGGGGATAGCGTAGAAGTCTTTGCCGGTGTTCGTGAAAATCGCCGCTTTGACATTGAAGTCACGTAGAGGTTTGTCCTCGACGTACGATTGCTCGTATATAACCCGTATCGAATCGCCCTTCGCCAAGCCGAAGAAGTCGATAGACCAAGCGTATATTTCAGATAACGTGATCGCTAAAGTGGGGTCGGTGTTTGCTTCAACCATGGCATTCCATAAAGAAGAGGTTATACCTACTTTGGCAGTGTGTTCTTTTTTTACCACGTCTTTTTGTCCCACGTACACTTCCGATGTTTCTTTGAAGTCGATCACCACGTATTCGAGGGCGTTCTTCTCGTATATAAAGAACTCGGGGGTGCGAAGACTGTCTTTAGCGAGGAAAAGAGTATAGTTTTGACCCCGTTTGATACTTCTCACGTCAAAAACATCTTTACAGCGTTGCGCAATCTCGTGTATTTTGGCAGGGGATACCTTGTACCTTGCGAGGATGAGAGAAAGGTTCTGGTTTTTCTCCACTACACCTTCCGCTATCTCGAAATTATCGGAGGGGATGCCGTATTTATAATGTACTTGCTGTAACTCTGTCGTGTCCACGACTTCGTCAACAGCGTTGGCTTCCAGTATCGCTTCTTTATTTCCTTTGTTACTCGGCCAAAAAATGACAATCCCCAGTACAAGGCCTATGGCTGCCCAAATCCAAATCCATTTCGTCTTTTTCATCTTCTTTTCTTACATCCGGTTAATCGCGTCGATTCAGGCTTGCAAGTTAGGTGATTTGCTTTTAACCTGCAACAGAGTGGTTCTTTTTTTATCCACATGTTGTCGTTTGTGAAAACTTTCTTAATGTTGTTATTAACAAAACGTTAAAGTTGATTTTTTATTGTTGATGCGATTTGTAATTTATTACTTTTGAGGTGATGGAATGTCAAAAAGTGTTTTTATAATGACGTGAAGAAGATTTAGGAGAGAAAAGGGTAATATTGTATTAACCAGTTGTTTGAATGGTTGGGAAATCTTAAAGTTTTCATAAAATTGATTTTGGAATAACACTAAATCAATTCTGAAACGTCTATTTATAAAGTTTGCAAAAGTGTTGTTGTAAGAGCATATTAATTTTAATAACAAATTTATGGAAGAGCCAATTGTAAAAGTCGAACACTTGTCACATCGCTACAGCATTCAATGGGCGGTACGCGACATTAGTTTCGAGATTCCTGTACGGGGAATTTATGGTTTGCTGGGATCGAACGGTGCCGGTAAATCAACCACGATGAACATTATTTGCGGTGTTATCAAACAAACGGAAGGTAATGTTTTTATCAGCGGGATTGACACCCGTAAACATCCGGTGGATGCTAAACGTCATATCGGTTTCTTACCCCAGAAGCCCCCTTTATACGGTGACTTAACTGTAGAAGAATATTTACTTCATTGTGCCAGATTGCGCTGGGTTCCGGATAGTGAACTTAAATCTGCTGTAGAGGAAGTTTTAGCACGATGTGGTATCACTCATTTCCGCAAGCGTTTGATTAAGAATTTGTCTGGTGGTTATCAACAACGTGTTGGTATCGCTCAGGCGATTGTTCATAAACCTGCTCTAGTCGTGTTTGACGAGCCGACGAATGGGTTGGACCCGAACCAGATTATGGAGATTCGTCATTTGATCAAGGATATCGCGCAGGATCGTACGGTAATTCTTTCCACGCATATTTTGACCGAGGTGCAAGCCGTTTGCGATCATATTATGATGATCGAGGAAGGAAAGCTCGTGTTCATGGGATCCGTTGATGAGTTTGACAATTATATTATCCCGAATACCCTTTATCTTTCCATGGTTGATCCTCCGGCAACGGAAGAACTTGCCAAGATTGAAGGCGTACTGGGCGTGGAAGAATTGGGTAGCATGAAATTCCGTATTCGTTTCACGGAAGCGCAAGAGGTTATTGATCGTATCGTGAAGGAGAGCGCCGCTAAAGACTGGCGTCTATCCGAGATTCGGGTAGAGAAGAGCTCTCTGGATAGTATATTCGCGGAATTGTCTAAAAAAGCACATTAAATAATCAGGTTATGTTTAAAATGATATATAATATTGCGAGAACGGAATTGCAAATGTTATTCTATTCTCCTGTTGCATGGTTGATCTTGGTCGTGTTCGGCATACAGGCTGGTTTGATTTTTGCCGGTAAGATCGAGGGATTGGTAGTTTCTCAAGAAATGGGATATAGCGTCGCGGGAGCCACGTTTAATATCTTCGCTAATCCTTGGGGAGCCGTCTTTGTAAATATGCAGAATTACTTGTATTTTTATATTCCTCTTTTGACCATGAGTTTGGTCAGCAAGGAATTGAGTAGTGGTTCTATTCGTTTGTTGTATTCTTCTCCGATTACCAATCTGCAGATTATCGTGGGTAAGTTCGTGTCCATGATGATTTACGGGCTTTTCATGATCGGTATTCTTCTTTTAATCACGCTTTGTAGCTGGTCTGTTATTAAAGATTTCGATTGGCCAATGGTGTTTGTCGGATTGTTGGGATTGTACCTGTTGATCTGTGCTTACGCGGCTATCGGTATTTTTATGTCCAGTTTGACTTCATACCAGATCGTGGCGGCTATCGGAACGTTTGCCGTGTTGATGGTGTTGAGTATGATTGGGGACTGGTGGCAAGAGTATGATTTCGTTCGCGATGTGACCTATTGGTTGGCTATGCCGGGTCGAAGCGGTAAGTTTATCGCCGGGTTGATTTGTAGTGAAGATTTACTTTATTTCATCCTTGTAGTTTGTTTGTTCCTTGCGTTGACGATTATCCGTTTGAACGCGGTACGTCAAAAGATTCGTTTCGTGATCACGTTGGGAAGAAATGTTGGTGTTATTCTTTTGGTTTGTGTCCTTGGATTTATCACTTCCATGCCGAAAATGAAGGTTTATTATGATGCAACCGCAACTAAAATGAATACGTTGACCCCGAATAGCCAAGAGATCGTGGCTAAATTGGACGGTGGAATGACTATCACCACGTATATTAATGCGCTTGATCCGGGTGCTTCGTGGTATGCCGCTTTCTATTCCTGAAACCGGATATGGATCGTTTCGAACAATATCTGCGGTTCAAACCGGATATGAAGTTGAAATACGTGTATTATTATGACACGTGCGCGAATCCTCAGTTGGACAGACGTTTCCCGGATAAGAACCTTCGCGAGAAGATGGTTGAGGTTTGTAAGATGTATGGTTTGGATTCCAACAGATTCATGGGACCGGAAGAGATTCGTAAGAAAATCGATTTGTCCGGAGAAGGGAATACTTTCGTTCGTCAAATCGTTCGCGATAACGGAGAAAAAGCTTGGTTACGAATTTATAACGATATGCAACGTTTCCCGAGTGAACGAGAGATTTCTGCCGCTTTCAAACGGATGGTGATGGAACTCCCGAAAGTGGGTATCGTGCAGGGACATGGGGAACGTAGTTTCTATGGTGGCAAAGACCGGGATTACAGTGCGTTCGCGGACGATAAAAGTTTCCGTCATTCTTTGTTAAATCAAGGGTTTGACGTGGAAGAAGTTCGTTTGGACAAACAAGTGCCGGAACATATCAATATCGTGGTGATTTCCGATATGCGCGAGTGGTTGACTCCTGCGGAGGAAGCTAATTTGCAACAGTATATCGACCGCGGTGGTAATTTGTTTATCTTGGGAGAACCGAAACGTAGGGACGTGATGAACCCGCTCTTCGCGAAATTCGGTTTCGAGATGACAGAGGGCGTTCTGGTTAAACAGGATACGAATCTGCAAGCTGACGTGATTTTGTCTTACCCGACGAAAGAGGCGGCTGACAGTATCGCTTATGATTTCGGAACGATGCGTAGATATAGAATGGTGATGTCTACCCCGAGTGTAGCCGGATTGGAGCAAATCGCGGATAAGGGATACAAGGTTACGACCATGTTCAAGACGGATACCATTGGTGTTTGGAACGAATTGGAAACCACGGACTTTATCGACGACACGATTCGTTTGAATCCTGCTATCGGAGAAGTAGAGAAAACCTATTCTACGGCTGTGGCATTATCAAGAAAAGTTGGGGATAAAGAACAAAAAATTATCTTGACGGGTGATGCGGACTGTATCAGTAACGGTGAGTTCGGAAGACGAGTTCCGACCGCGCGTACTTCTAACTATACTTTGGTAACGGGAGGATTCTTCTGGTTGTCGGATGGAGAGGTGCCTATCGACGTGAGACGTCCGCCGCTACCGGATGATAAGGTATATGTTGCGAAAACGGGAGCTTGGATTATCAAGTGGTCGTTTACTCTCTTGATACCCTTGCTTTTGGCTGCTGCTGGAGTTCTTATCTGGATTCGCAGAAAAGGAAGATAGTATGATTTCCGATTTTAGATTTATGATTTTAGATTTAAAATGGAAAAGATAAGAGAATTTGAAAATGTGGATATGTAATGATTCACATTTTCAATTCTCAATTTTCAATTTTAATTGATATAGAATGAGTTTTAAAATAGACAAACAAACGTTGGATGATCTGGCGATCTTCGGGAATAACCGGACCAAATCTGTCTACGAGATTTTTAACCGCACGCAAACACGCGGTGGGGCGAGAATTCTCGAAGAGATGTTCCTTTACCCTTTGTCGGATGCCGACCAGATTAACGAGCGGAGTGACGTGATTCGTTATTACCGCGATATAGAGGCGGTATTTCCTTTCCGGAGCGAGATTTTCGATACCATGGAATTTTACCTCGGTAATACAGACCGTCGCACGCAATTGATGACGCAGGATAACACGTTGGGACGCAAGTTCAAGAATTTGGTGGGAACGGACACGGAATATACCCAGTTACATAACGGGATTGTATGTTGCATTGAGTTGTTGAATACTTTGGGTGATTTTCTGAAGAATTCAAAGTCGGACACGGGCAACAAGACGATAGCCGATTTGACGGCGAATTTGAGAGGGTTGCTTGATAACGAGAAATGGGCGTGGTATACTTCCGAGAAAGGAAAGAAGAAATTGGCTTACGAACAAGCGGTGGTTTACGACCGCGTGTTCCGTTTCGAGGAACGTGATAAGATGATGAAGATTCTTTACTACGTTTACCTGCTCGACGTTTATATGGCGGTAGCGAAGGTGGCACGGGATCGCAATTTCGTTTTCGGTAAGGCTTATCCGAACGACCGTAATATCTTGAAGCTGAAGGGTGCTTTTCACCCGTTCCTGACAAAACCGGTAGGCAATGATATAGAGGTAGACGAGAATAGTAACGTGATTTTCCTGACGGGAGCGAATATGGCGGGAAAATCAACGTTTATGAAAACTTTCGGGATCTCTATCTTCTTGGCTCACGTGGGATTCCCGATTCCCGCTAAAGAGATGGAATTTTCCGTGCAGAACGGGATGTTCACGACGATTAATCTGCCCGATAACCTGAGCATGGGATATAGTCACTTCTATGCTGAAGTGTTGCGGGTGAAGAAAGTGGCACAACAAGTGCGTCAAACTCAACATCTGATCGTGGTATTCGACGAGTTGTTCCGGGGTACGAACGTGAAAGATGCTTACGATGCAACGGTGGCGGTGACGGAAGCTTTCGCCGGAATCCGAAATTGCACGTTTATTATCTCTACACATATCATCGAGGCGGGTGAGGTTCTTAAAGAACGCTGTGACAATATCAACTTTGTTTACCTGCCCACGAAAATGGAGGGGAGTAAACCGATCTATACTTACACGCTGGCTTCCGGTATCACGGATGACCGCCATGGTATGATGATCGTGAATAATGAACGGATTATTGAAATCATTAAAAACGGAGAGGCATGAGTTTTGAAACAGATAAACAGACGCTAGATGATTTGAACCTGCTAGGTAAGTACAAGAATAATTCCGTTTACAGCATGTTCGTGGGGACGATTACCCGCGGCGGGGAACGTATGATGGAAAATATGTTCCTGCACCCGCTGACGGATGCGAAGGCTATTAATGACCGTTCTTCCGTGTTCCGTTATTTCCGGGATCACGATTTCGGGTTCCCGTTCGAGAAGGACGAGTTTGACGTGGTCGAGCAATATATCACCGGTGCAAGTAGTAAAAACGGTTTCCGGAATATATTCCAACTTTTGAAAGCGAAGTCGATGCATTATATCAGTAATGATCCGGAATTCAATATTATCCGGGAGCGGATACTGATGTCGATCAAGTTCTACCGGAAGGCTCGCGAATATTTCGATAAACTGGCGACCGATGTAGCGGGTAATCCGTTCCAGAGCGTTGTCGAGAAGGGACGTTCGTTATTGAAGGATTCCCGCATTGATAAATTGTTAGGACATCCTCGTCAGGATAATCCGGGATTGGTCAATCTGATCGCTTTTGACCGGGTATTTCGTTGCTTGTTGAACAAACAGTTCAAAGAGGTTATCGAGTTATTGCAGGGTGTCGACTTGAACGTGGTCGTGGGTAGAGTGGCTAAAGAGAAGAATTTCTGCTTTGCGACGGCTGCCGATGACGGCGAAGTGCTGGTTGCCGCAACGGGTTTGCATCATCCTCGTATCGATGGCGCGATTTCCAATGATCTGGAAGTGACGAAATCCAAAAATATTTTCTTCCTGACCGGGGCAAATATGGCGGGAAAGTCTACTTTGATGAAATCCTTCGGTATTGCCGTTTACATGGCACACATGGGTTTCCCGATTGCCGCGAAGACGATGCAATTCCGTATACAGGACGGTATGTACACTTCTATCAATGTGCCGGATAATATTAATATGGGTTACAGTCACTTCTATGCGGAAGTATTGCGCGTGAAGAACGTGGCTATTGAGGTGAGCCGCAACAAGCGTTTGATCGTGATCTTCGACGAGTTGTTCAAGGGAACGAACGTGAAAGACGCTTTCGATGCCACTTTGGCGGTAACCGAGGCCTTGGCGGAAAGACGTAACAGTGCTTTCATGATTTCGACGCACATTATCGAGGTGGGACAGGAGTTAGGCAAGCATTGTGATAACGTGACTTTCGCTTACCTGCCGACCGTGATGAAAGGTAAGTTGCCGACTTATACTTACGTGTTAGAGCCGGGAATCACGAGCGACAAGCACGGTATGATTATTATTAATAACGAGAAGATTATAGAGATAATCAAGGGCGAGGTCGTGTAATAATATCATAGATAATATATCTAAAAAGGCACTTGTGTGCAAGTTTATACAACTATTTTTAATCCGGAAGTCAAAACTAAGGTTAAAAATAGTTGTATATATTTGTATTTAGGTGCCTTAATTCATATATTTGTGTTATGGTAGACTAGAAGGAAAAGAAGTTTTTTCATTTTATGGATAAATCATTCAACAAGAGGACGAGCGAGAGGATAGATTTTAAGCGACTATTCGATTTATATTACCCAAGACTAATCTTATTTGCGGGTAAATATTTGAGGGATTTGAATGATGTAGAAGATTGTGTATTGGAAAGCTTTAGTTCTCTTTGGGAAAATAGGAAAAAAATAGAAAATCCGGAAAGTGTAAAATCATACCTTTATTCCTCCGTCAGAAATAGATGTCTGAATATGCTCCGTCATAATCAACTTAGGCGAATCGTGGATATTGAAAATGGAATGGATATTATGGATGATACTTCGGTTGAGCTTTCCATCATAGATTCCGAGCTTCATGCTATGTTGTTGCAGGCTATTCGTAAGTTGCCGGAAGATGCAAGATTAGTTCTCGAATTGAATACCTTCGAAAGGTTGAAATTGCACGAGATCGCTCAGAAAATGGATATCTCGTTGAATCAGGTAAAAGCATTAAAGACGAAAGCCTTGAGGGAATTGAAAAAAGAATTGGGTAGTAAATTCTTGATTATTAGTATTATAATTAAATTACTCTAAAAAAAACGTCGTTTATTGATGAAAAAATAATGTTCGCGTGTCTTATATATAGAATGTAAAATATATGAAGATACACGAGTATGAAATAACAGAATTGATTTACCGACAGTTTTTAGGTGAATTATCTGAAGAAGAAAATAATAAACTTCGTCACTGGATAGATAGCAATCCGGTACACAAGCAATACTACGAGAACTTGTTTACTTCTTATTCCTTGGAAAAGATAAAATTGCTTATGAGCGTGGATACCGAGGAGGCATGGAAAAGATGGAATAGAAGAAGTGGCCGACAGAAACGTTTTATTCGACTCTGGACTAAATATGCGGCTATTTTTATTCTGTTAATAGGGGTAATTCTGGTATTTTATTCACGAGGGTATCAGGAAAAGGAGCTGCTTCCTGTTGCTGAAAATATTACAGAAGGGAAGGTTGCGGCAGTGCTTACTATTGATGGAAAAGAAAAGATTGTTTTAGGGGAAAACACGTTGGTAGATATTCCTTCTCCTGAAGGGCAAAATGTAACTGTTGATTCTTGTAATTTGTCCTATGAGTTATTATCCGATAAGGAAGATGCTGTTATGCACACGCTAGACGTGCCTCGTCGAGGGGAGTATTTCGTAACTCTTTCCGATGGTACTCGTGTATGGTTGAATTCTTGCACTCGACTTTGTTATCCCTCTTATTTCACTGGGGATGAAAGAAGGGTAGAATTGGAAGGTGAAGCGTATTTTGAGGTCAGTAAAGATTCGACACGACCGTTTTGCGTGGTTACTAACGATACTCGGGTTAAAGTGTACGGGACTGAGTTTAATTTGAATACACGGGATGAAAAGAAGGTGCGTGCAACGTTAGTTCAAGGAAAAATTGGGATAACGATAAAAAATACCAATGAAGAATATCTGATTCGTCCGGGAGAAATGTTGGAATACGACGTGGAAACCGGAGAAGTAAAACGGGAGGACGTGAATACCTATTTATACACGGCATGGAAATCCGGTGAATTTGTATTTATCAATACGCCTTTGAAGGAAATCATGGAACGTTTATGTAGATGGTATGACGTTGAAGGCGTGTTTTACGTGAATGAACAAGTGAAAAATGTCTGCTTTACCGGAGTTGTCACGCGATTCTCGAGTATTGAGGATGTGCTTGATATTTTGGAGAAGACGGCGACGGTGAAATTTTTGATTAAGAATAAAGTAATTAGTGTAAGTGAAAAATAAAACTGATAGCTGCGGGAACAACTATCAGTTTGATAAAGAATGTTTTCCTTACCCTTGTTAAGTATAATTTTATTAATGAGCAAATTTATGAAAAAAGCAGGAAATTATTGGAATTCGGAATGACAAATTGAAAATTTTTAGGTGAAAGAAGTGTTCGTGAGATAGAAGTAACTCTGTTTCAATGGTAATGGTGTGTAATTATTAACAAGTGAAACAATGAAACAACTAAAAAAAATCAATTTTAGGAATACGAAGTATTCCGGATGTATAAATTTTGTATTGAATTATAAAGCAGTAGTGTTATTGTTGGTCTTTATATTTCCTCTTTCCGTATCGGCACAGAATCAAAGAGTGAGTATAAATGTGACTAATGCGGATGTCCAGACGGTGTTTGGAATGATTAAACAACAGTCCGGATTGAATTTTATGTACAACACGGAACAGATCAAGATAATTAATCCCGTGTCTTTAAACGTGCAAAATGTTACGGTGGATTCCGCTCTTACCCGATTATTGACGGGGACACCTTTCAAATTTACTTATGAAAAAAACACGATTGTAATTTCTAAGAAAGAAGTGAAAGGTGAGTCGGTAGTCACGGTGTTTCAAGGGGTAGTTGAAGACGATGCGGGAGTTCCGATTCCCGGGGTAACGGTCTTGCTAAAAGGTTCCTCGGTTGGTGTGACTACGGATATCCATGGTAAATTTAGGATGGTTGTTCCTAAACGGGAAAAAAGCGTGTTGGTTTTTTCTTTTATCGGGATGAAAAGTGTAGAGTATGAGGTGAAAGATGATAAGCCTTTGAAAATAAGGATGGAGAACGAGGTTACGCAATTGAATGAAGTGGCGGTGTTTTCAACGGGTTATTATGATGTTGATAAGCGTATGTCAACCAGTGCGGTTACCTCTTTGAAAGCTGAGGATATACTTGTACCGGGTATTAGTAACTTAGACCAAATGTTGGAAGGGCATGTGCCGGGAATGATATATAGAATGAATTCCGGTCAAGTGGGGGCTACACCTAAAATAAAAATCCGCGGTACTACTACCCTATTAAGCTCAACAGCACCTCTGTGGGTTGTCGATGGAGTCATTTTAAATGATCCGGTCAATATAGATCCGAGCCAAATCAATGACTTGGATTTCGTGAACTTGTTGGGAAATGCTATTTCCGGTTTGAACCCGGAGGATGTGGAACGTATCGATGTGTTGAAGGATGCTTCAGCCACGGCTATTTATGGTCCGCAGTCATCCAATGGTGTTATTGTTATCACGACCAAAAAAGGTAAGGTTGGTAAACCGTCGGTTTCTTATTCCGTGGGCGGAACATTCAGACAACGTCCCCGATATACCGATCGAGCTGTAAACGTGATGAATTCACGGGAACGGATTGATTATTCAAAAGAAGTTATCGAGAAGGGATTGAAAATCGGTGGTTTAAGTAGTTGGGTAGGGTACGAAGCGGCTATATATGATTTGTACAACAAAGACATCACTCAAGAAGAGTTTGAGCGGCGTGTGGCGGAGATGGAAACCTGCAATACGGATTGGCTTGATCTATTGTTGAAAGATTCATTTTCTCATTCCCATTCTTTAAGCCTTTCCGGAGGTTCTGAGCACATGAGGTATTATACCTCTGTCGGTTTTAACGATGACTACGGGAACATTATTGGCGAGAGCAGTAAACGTTACTCCGGACGGGCAAATATTGATGTAAATTATAATAAATTCTCTATGCAATTCCAGATTAACGGGAATCTGCAAAAAAGAAAGTATACTCCGACGGAAGTTGGGATAATGAATTATGCCTATAACACGAGCCGGTCTGTCAAAGCATATAATGATGACGGAACTTTGTGGTATTATCAACGCATGTCAACTAACAGTAAAGATAATTACGACCACTCGTTCAGTATCCTTAATGAACAGGAGAATAGCTCTAATAAAATCCAAACGGACCAATTGGGGTTAAACGTTGCCATGTCGTACCGAATCATAGAACCGTTGAAATTGCAACTGCAATTTTCTTACAATGTTGCCCACACGGAAAATGAAATATTTTTCGATGAAAAGACGTGGTATGCGGGAGAATTGCGTAAGACGCTATTAACGACCAACGAGCCGCATGCTTATTATTCGCTTATGCCGAAAGGAGGAGAGATCCGACTTGATAATACTAAAAACAGCGGCTATAATTTGCGGGCTCAACTTACTTTCTCAAAATTCATGGATGAAGCTCAAGAGCATCAAATGACAGCCGTTTTGATTGGAGAGGCCAGTTCAAAGCGTTACACGGGATTCAAGATCACGCGGCGGGGGTATATGCCTGACCGCGGGTTGATTATAGACAAAGTGGTGAACAGCGATAAGAATAATCCTTATCAGGCTTATAATACTTGGCTGCAGGAGAGCGAAGCAGCGTTGGGAAAATTTAAAGACCAACTGACAAATCTCGCCAATTTGACAGGAGTTCTTACTTATGCTTATAAAAGCACGTATATTTTAAACGCCAATATAAGAATCGATGCCTCGAATGCTTTCGGGGAGAGAAGTAACCACCGGCTTTTGCCTATATGGTCTGTTTCCGGAAGATGGAATATGAACGAAAATATACTTCAAAATTGTAATTGGATAAATACATTGGGATTGCGGGCTTCTTTCGGTTACCGCGGGAATATGTCGAATGTAGGTACTCCCAAGTTACAATTGATCAAGAAAGGTCGGGATGATTTCTTTAAGGAATACTATTCAGAAGTGAAGGCATTCCCCAATCCTTTCCTGAAATGGGAAAAAACCTCTACTTTAGATATTGGGTTGGAATTTTCTTTATTCAATAATAAATTGAACGGATCCTTCAGTTACTATTATTCCCATACCTCGGACGCTTTCATGGATAAAACGGTATCTCGGATTAATGGAGTTTCTATGTATCAAGTAAACAGGGGGACTTTAGTTAATCAAGGATATGATATCGCTTTGAATTTCGTACCTATCAATACCATGTTAAATTCATCCATTGATGGCAAGAAACGGGGATTTATGTGGCGTATAGATCCTAATTTCGGAGCCGTTCTGAACCAGTTAATCAACAAACTCAAATACAAGAATAGGACTTTGCAAGATGAAATCACTTACCAGAACTATTTGGATGGAAACGTCTATATATCAGGTAAACCGGTGAATACGTTTTATTCTTATAGATATAAAGGTTTGAGTCCTGTTGACGGGCGTCCGATGTTTTATGACACGGGGGAAACTACACTCGTTGACGGTGAAGAGGTTGACCGGAAAGAAATTCTTGAACAGATGTCCCAAGAAGAAGCGTATATGACCGTGATGGAACATTCCGGTTGCCGGGAACCTTTCCTGCAAGGAGGTATCAGCAACTATTTCGGCTGGCGGTCTTGGGGGCTTTCTTTCAATCTTGCTTATAGTATTGGAGCCAAGGTTCGTTTATTCAAAATGTATCCGAATGTGTCTTCTGGTGAAACGATTGCCCCGGGACCGGAAAAGAATCTCCGGAGGGAATTTGTAAATCGCTGGAGGCGTCCCGGTGATGAGATGCATACCAATGTCCCGGGAATATTGGATAATAGCGAGTTTTACAAAACTTTGTCCCCTTGGTGGAGAGAGATGGATAAAAACCGTTTTGCTTCAAATATATGGGAAATGTACGACCAATCGAATTTGCGAGTAGTAAGCGGCAATTATTTGAAATTGCAAAGCATATCGCTTCGTTACGTTATTCCTGAAGACTTTTGCAAGAAATTGTCGTTGAAATCCGCTTACCTCAGTTTCTCCGGCACGAACTTGTTTACTATTTGTAGCAGGAAATTGAAAGGTCAGGACCCCACTCAATCGGGGAGTAGCGATTTGGTATTATCGGTACGTCCCACGTACTCGTTCCAGTTAAATGTGTCATTCTAAATAATATCATTGTCATGAAAAATGTAATCATTATATTAATAAGCAGCATTTTAATGTCATGTGGAGATTTTTTGAAAGAATACTCTAAAGAATATACATACGCTACCTCTTGTTCTGATCTCGATGAGGTTTTGATTGGTGGAGGGTATATGAAGTTGGAAAAGGATTATACAGTATCCGCTAATACCGGGTATTATTCTTGGTTATTCGTCATGGATGACGATATTGAGGAGTATGTTACCGGTACTTATAAACCAAATGCAACTACTACCAACGTGGCATTTCGCCCTTTTTACGGGTGGGCTAAAGAGCCTTTTATGAATCCCGAGAAAGGTACGGTAATGACTGATGTGTGCTGGTCGCAATTATATGCCCATATCGCTCTGTTGAACGTGGTTATTTCTCAAGTTGGAGAATTTACTCAAGACCCAGAAAGCATGCGTCGCAGAATAACCGGGGAAGCCCAATTTTTACGGGGAGCCTATTACTATTTATTGAATAACATATACGCGAAACCTTATAACCGGGCAACAGCCGAAACAGACTTGGGTGTGGCCTTGAAACTCACGGAATATGTTGATGACCATTATTATAAAAGAAGTTCTAATGCTGCCGTCTATCAACAAATTGTTCAAGATTTGAAAGATGCGGCAGGCAACTTGGTCGGGGTAGAACAGTCCACTATTTATCGGGCGAATGAAATTGCGGCACGAACTTTACTGAGTCGGGTATATCTTTATATGGGAGAGTGGCAGGCTGCCTTGGACGAATGTGATAAGGTGATTGCCTTAGGATGTCATCTACAGGATTTGAACTCGTTTAAATATACAGGCTCCGATACTGATAGGGATTTCGCGCTAAGTGTCAATTCACCCGAGATTATTTTTTCACAAGGACATGTTTACTTTGCTTGTTTTATGAAAGAAGCTATGGGGGCGGGAAAATACCGTGTGTCGGAGGACCTTGGGCAATTGTACCGAAAGTATGCGGGAGAAGGCGTGCAGGACTTGCGGCTTCAATGTTATCTTAGTGAAATCTCCGGCGTCAGAGATGCTTACTACGGGCAAAAAAACGTAAATAATGCTTCTTATGCCACGGTTGCTGATGAATTTGCCTTACGGGCATCTGAAGTGTATTTGAATAAAGCCGAAGCTGAAGCCATGTTGAACAAAGACGGGGCTGTAGCCGTCAACACGTTGACGATTTTGCTGAAGAATAGGTTTAAGGATAAAAAGATTCCTAACATTAGTCATTTAAGCGGGAAAGAATTGATCCAATTTATTCGGGAAGAACGTAGGCGTGAGTTCTGTTTTGAAGGGCAACGTTGGTTCGATCTTCGCCGATACGCGGTTTATCCGGAATATCCCGAAAAAAGTGTAATCGTGCATCCCATGTATGATTCCGGCAATCCTCCCGTGTTAAACGGTACAGCCGAACTCAAGATGGGAGAAGATCCGGCTTGGGTAATGCCTATTCCCGATTACGAAATTGAGTATAACAAGGGAGAGTTGGTTCAAAATGAACAACGTATTGACAGATAACCATTAATCTTAAACGATATGAGAATATATATACACGTGGGAATTTTACTCCTGTTATTACAATTCTGCGGGTGTCAGAAAGAGGATGCATTAGAACCCGGCAACACAATTAAAAACTGGCTTATCGTGGAGGATAAGCCGGGTGAACTCAATCAATTAAGGTATCAACTTTATAAGAATTATGGTATATCCTTGTATGTTAATGATACAATAGGTTCTGAATACCGGGGGGAGGATAGTTATGGGCAACCGATTATTTATTACGAATGTATAAGACCGGGATACGGTATAACGACCGATAGTTATTTGAATTACAAGCTGTCCTCTGACACTTCCGCAATGATCAAGGCTACGAGAATCATGTTGGAAACAGTGGCTCCGCGATTGCCTGAAAATGAAAAGTATCGTCCGTATACTTACTTGTTATGCGATTCGATTTCCATTTCGAACCGAAGTATGCTTTTTGGAGAATACAAGACTATCTATTCCGTGTCTAATTCTTTAGTAACTACTTCTGTTAGCATATTAGATTTGTCTGCAGGAGATGAGCTTCAGGAAAAATTGTGGGCAGCCCATGTCATAGGTAAAGCCGTTTTCTCGGGAATTATGGCATTCGAGGAAGAGTTAGAAGCGTTTTATGATATTACTGACGAGGGGTCTACTTCCACGTTGTACGGGAAAGGAAATAAATCTTACTCGGGGATCACGGAACTTCCGGAAGCAAGGTTGAAAGAAATAAAACAAAAAGGATTTTTACACCCGGGGGCCACGAAATATTATGCCAAGCGTTTAGAAAGTGCTTATCCTTCGCAAGCTCAAGACGTGGAAGATTTTGCGGGAGTAGTTTATGTGTTTACGGAGGCAGAAATAACCCAATGGTACGGGGAGTATGATAAAATCATAAGAAAATATCGAGAAATGAAAAAAGTAGTGGAGCTATTCAAAAAGCAATTGGAGCGATAATAACACCCAAAAGAGAGTATATTATAGAATTATAAATAAAAACGAATAAGGAAACAAATGAAATCATTTATTTTTATGTTGATAACATTTTTATTCGTGTTATCATGTAACGGGTCTGTAAATGCCGTAAATAAGAAAAAGAAAAAAACTACACCCGCACCTGCCACGACACAAGTTGCAGTACCTAAAAGTAAAAAACTCAGTAAATACGAGCAGCTATTCAAAGATAAATCCCACGTGGCTACGGAAGGCGGTTTTATGACGGTGCACAAGGTGAAGGGAAAACTTTATTTTGAATTGCCCTTGAAATATATGCAGAGAGAGATGTTATTGGCTTGTGCCCCGTCGTCAAGTAGCAGTACGACTTTTGCTACCTTGGGGTTCAAAAGCAATACTCCGTTGCACATCAAATTCGTGTTAAAGGATAGTTCTGTTTATATGTGCAAGGTGAACACTACGACCACCTTGGACTTGAAAGACCAACGGGAACAGCACGTGCTTCGGGAGAATTTCACCGATCCTATCATGGAGGTGTACAAAATAGACGCTTACAACCATGACAGTACCGCTGTCGTGTTTAACATGACTCCCGTGTTTACAGGTTATTCAAAACTTTCCCCGGTTACTCAAGGAGGAGGGGGACTTATTAGCAAGAGAGCGACAATAAAAAGTGCGGCTACAAAGTTGGAAGACATCAAGGCTTTTGAAGACAACATCGTTGTGAAAACATTATTTGCTTACGATGCAAGTCTTGCTATCATGGGTAATACAGCCGTTACCGTGCCGTTAACATTGGAAGCCACTCATTCTCTATTATTGCTTCCGGAAAACAAAATGCGTCCTCGCCTTTCCGATTTGCGCGTGGGAATATTCTTGGAAGGAAAAGTTCTGTTGTCTGATCACCAAGATGGCATGAGCCAATATACTTTAGCTCATCGTTGGCGTTTAGAACCGAAAGATAAAGAAGCGTATCGCCGGGGAGAATTAGTCGAGCCGGTTAAACCTATCACCTATTATCTGGACCCGGCTTTTCCAGAATTATGGAAAGAAGCTATCCGGGACGCTGTAATGGTATGGAATCAAGCATTTTCCAAAATCGGGTTTAAAGATGCGGTACAGATAAAAGATTTCCCGATGAATGATCCTTCTTTCGATCCGGAAAACTTGAAATATTCTTGTATCCGTTACGTCCCTTCTTCGGAAGCTAATGCCATGGGACCTTCTTGGGTGGATCCTTCCACGGGCGAGATTATCAATGCTTCCGTGTTGGTATACAACAATATTATTCAGTTGATTAACAATTGGCGTTTCGTTCAAACGGCACAAATAGATCCTCGGGTACGGGCTAAAAAAATGCCTGATGATATCATAAAAGAATCCTTGACTTACGTGATTGCCCATGAGATCGGACATACGTTGGGATTAATGCATAACATGGCTGCTTCTTCCGCTTTTCCCGTGGATTCATTGCGTTCCGCCAGTTTTACTCAAAAATACGGAACTACTCCCTCTATCATGGACTATGCACGTTTCAATTATGTGGCTCAGCCTAATGATAAAGGAGTTAAGTTGACTCCTCCCGACTTGGGTTGTTATGACGAGTATGCGATCAAATGGCTTTACACTTATTTCCCGGACGAGAGTGATGCTTTAGGCGAAGCAAAAATAATTGAAAAGTGGGTGGATGAAAAGGTTGGAGATCCTTATTTCCGCTACGGAAGACAACAGGTGGATTTGCGTATTGATCCCTCGGCTATCGAAGAAGATTTGGGCGATGACCCCATGAAAGCCGGAACTTACGGGATTAAGAACTTGAAATATATTCTGAAAAACTTGAATACATGGATTACCGATGATGACGATTACAGCCATCGGGCAAGTTTGTATAGCCAAATTCGTGCGCAATATTTGCGTTATATGATGAACGTGTTGTATAACGTTGGGGGAATTTATTTAACCGATGTGAAAGAAGGTACCCCGGGAAAGAAAAAATGTGCCGTTAAGCGGGAAACGCAACGAGCTTCCTTGAAATGGATATTCAACGAATTGAAAAATTGCGATTGGATTGACAATAAAAGCATCACGGAAAAACTGGACTTGTCTGTTCCCGCTTCTTCCACGATAAGATCGGCTGTGATGAAAAATTTGTTAGCTTCATACCCCAATGTTCTCTTGTCTGCATCTGTGGCGGAAAAACCATACACGGGAATCGAATTCTTTGACGATTTGTACGCGGGAGTTTGGGAAAGTGCCATACAAAATCGTAAGGTGACCGAAAACGATCGTGTGATGCAGGAAGCTATGATTAATAATATTATCAATATGGCTAATCCCGGAGATGGGAAAGGATTGTTCGGGGTGACCTCGGAAACGGAATTTGCACCTTCCTTGGATGAAATTCTGGTGTATAACTTGGACGAAACCGGTTTTGCCCGGTACTTTAAAGAAGAACTGAGAAAAATGGAATCCGAATATGGCAGAGGTTTCGTTGCTACCCAGTTGGGCATCACCCATTTTGGGCAAGGATACAAGTGGCAAAGGAAAGTAAATACCTCTGCGATCAATGATGCCAAAACCCGTAATAACGCTCTTGGTTTAAAAATTGTCAACTTGCTGACTCAAAAAGTACATACCGCACCGGATAGAGTTTCTCGCGAACACTATCAAGCCATGTTGACGCAACTGGAAAAGAATTTGAAAAATAAATAGTTTATAGTACTGGAAAATGAAAAGGAGCATATTCACGGCACAACTATTTCTCGTTTTCGTGGGATTATTTTGCGGGTGCACGCCATCCTCTTCTTCCTATCAATTTAACTTGGAAGGAAATGTACGGGGGATAGCAAATGGAAATGTGATTTTGATGAAAAATTCTTTTGAGCAGGATACATTGTTGAGAGCTTCTATTAAGGACGGATATTTCAAATTAAAAGGGGAACTTCCCGAGATAGGTATGTATTCCTTGAAAATAAACGACAGGTGGAATAGTTTTTATTTCGACGGGACCCGTATGACTCTCGATGTGGACTATTCCGGTCAGCAGGAGTGGAAATTAACTGGGTCGCCGGCAGAGGATGCGAAAGCGAAATTCCAAAAGGAATGGTTAAAGGACAGGATTTCTCCTATGGTGGATTCGTTACAACAAGCGTTTGATGCTTTGAATTTGCAGGATGTGGATCAGGAAGAATACTACGACAAGCTAAGCGGTTTGCTGGAATCCCGAGATATAAGGTACAATTTGGTACGTGATTTCGTGAGCAAGTATCCTGATAATATTTTTTCTGCTTCTTTAAGCATCAAAGAGATGGGATGGAATTACGATTGGGGAAAAAGCTTGTATGACCTGCTCACTCCGAGAATACAGAAATCCGCTTTGGGTAAGCAATTGGAAGAAAAACTTCTGAAGTGTGAATCTATTGCCATCGGGAAAGATATGCCGAAATTTCCGGTTGAAACCCTTGATGGAGTACAACAGGAATTCACGTGGGAGGAAGGGATTTGTGTCATTGACTTCTGGGCATCTTGGTGTAAACCCTGTCGGAGAGAGATTCCTTTCTTGAAACGTCTGTATGATGAATTTCATGACAAAGGGGTTCATTTCGTGAGTGTTTCCATGGATAAAAATCCGGCAAGATGGCAGCAAGCTTTGAAGGAAGAAAACCTTCCTTGGCTAAATGTTCGAAACATGGACGGGTTTGAAAAGCGGGGAATCCGGTCGGAATTTCATTTTAACGGAATCCCGTACATCGTGTTATTGGACAAGAATGGAAAGATTGCAGCCAAAGATATTCGTTTGAAACAACTTCGGGAAAAGATTATAGAATTGCTAGGCAATTGATAGTCTATCCGTGTATTGGTTGTAAAAACGGATTTACTTGACAAACGAGAGGTTATCTGGTTGTTAAAAAGCAGATAACCTCTCGTTTTTTTTTGTAGCGTTGTATGCGGGTTTAACCCCGGAATGTTAAAATGTAAAACAATTGTTGTTCCATGTTTATATTTCGTTATTTTTGGACAATAAGATTATGCAATGGCGAGTATTGATTATTTTATAGTTAAGAGATGTTTAGTAATGAGTTAGTGGAGGTTGTGGATTTATCCGATGCCAAACAGTTTAAGAAGGGCTACGAGCGATATTTTACCGCTCTAAAATATTTCGCCATGCATTATTTGGAAGACGAGGATGTTGTTCTTGATTTATTGCAGGATTTCTTCTTGAGGTTGTGGGAGAAAAGAGAAACATTTAAAAATGAAGAAACATTTAAGGTTTATCTTTACCGGGGCGTGCGCAATAATTGTTTGACTTATATACGGAATAAAAAAAGAGCGGAGAAACGTATGCAGGGATACGTACCGGAGGAGATTGAAGAAGATTTTGTCAGTCGCATTATAGAGGCGGAAGTTTTTTCTATGATAAATGAAGTTTTCGAGGAATTGCCGGAATCTTGCAAGAAGGTATATCGTTTAAGTTTGGAGGGAAAATCTCATCAAGAGATTGCAGATGAACTGCATATCGCTATAAATACAATTAAGCGGCATAAAAATAATGCGAATCATTATATTCGGGAACGATTAGAGAAGTTATTGATATTGATGATGCTACTCTCTTCAGATATTTAATTCGGGGAATATTTCAAAAAAAGTGTTCGAAGTGTATAACACCTCCCATGATAAGTGGAGTCTCTAATATAAAAACTGGAACATAGAGTGCCGGAATTTATAATAGAGTAAATATGTATAGAGTATCTCGAATATTGTTGAAATATTTCACGTTTGGAACAAATGACGAGGAATCCCGTTTTTTGAACCAGTGGCGGGAAGAGTCCGATCGTAATGAATTGCTTTTTAATAAGATCGGTTCTCGTGGGTTCTTGGAAAATGCCATGGATCCGAAGCATCGGAAAATACGGGAAGAACAATGGAGATTATTGGAGAAAAAGATATTGTTTGCCAGACGTCGGGAACGCATGGTTAAAAGTGTACGATGGGTTGCCGCTATATTAATTCCAGTTCTGTTAGTCACGTTCTATCAGTTAGGGAATGAAGACGCCGGAAAACCGGGGATATGCGTCGCAAGTGACTCGCCCGTTGCTTCTAAAGCCGTGCTTCATCTGGCAGAAGGCGGGGAAATCGTAATTACGCGGGATACAGTTTTTCAAAAAGAGATGAAAACGGTGTTGCTTGAGAATCGTCTTGACACAATTCATTTCCTCCCGAAAGAAATGAATGACGTTTTTTCAGATAAAGAATATCGGCTCGAAGTTCCCCGTGGAGGAGAGTATGTGGCTCGTTTGGAAGATGGAACTATCGTGCATATGGATGCAGAATCTGAGTTAATTATTCCTCAGAAATTCAAGAAGGATTCAAGACAAGTCGAGTTGAACGGACATGCTTATTTCATAGTAACGGAAGATAGTACACGTCCTTTTATCGTGAAATCGGGAAATCTGAAAATTCGAGTGCTGGGTACGGAGTTCGATTTCGATGCTTACGAGGGGCAGGAAATTACAACGACACTGGTGAAAGGGAGCGTGGAAGTATCCTATGGGGATTCAAAATGCAGGTTGAAACCGAACCAGCAGGCAAGGCTCGGTATGAGTGGTAGGATGGAAGTTTCGGATGTCGATACGTATCCCTTTATAGCTTGGAAATATGAACGAATTGTATTTATTAATCAGACGCTTGAGTCTATCATGAAAGTTTTGGCAAGGTGGTATAATGTGGAGCCTGTCTTTCTTTCCAACGAGATTAAGCAAGAGTGTTTTACCTTGGATATAGAGAAGTACGGGGAAATAACTCCCGTGTTGAAATCAATAGAAAGAACCGACAAAGTATATTTTGAAATAGGTGATAAACAGATTCTTATCTATAAGAAGTAGATAAGGATAATTATAACGAATGTAGGAGAGGCTAAAAATATTTAGTCTCAAGGGGTTTGTATCGTTTTTTTTTAGATGATAATTTAATATGAACTAAAAACAATTTTATGGAAAAAAAAGACTACATGAAACGCTTGTGTTTTTATACACGGAAGATAAGGCGTATGCTGTCTGTATTGTTTCTTTTTGTGTTTATGGGGATAAATGCTTTAAGGGCAGACACGATTGTTGAGAAAGTCGAGTTGAATATCTCGGTGAAGAATGCATCTGTGCTTCAAGTTTTTGCCCAGATAAAACAACAAACGTCATTCAATTTTGTTTATAATGACCGGGATATCTCACAGATCGGTTTGAAAACGATGGACTTAAAAAAGGCGGATATCGTTGCCGTGTTGGATAAATGTATCGAGGGAACGGATCTGGTTTATGAATTTATGGGTAATGTCGTCATTTTCAAGCGGCGTGCCGAGGTTGTTCGGGATAGCGTGAAGGAGGGTAAGATAGTGGGAGTGGTAAAGGATGAACGAGGATTTCCATTGCCCGGGGTTACAATACAGATAAAGGATATGAAGTTGGGTACGGCAACGGATAAAGACGGGCGGTATGCTTTCCGCTTTGTTCTCGGTAAGCAGATTGTTCTGGAATATTCTTTTATCGGGATGGAAACCGTGGAAATAAGATATACCGGTCAAGAC
Source organism: Butyricimonas sp. DFI.6.44 (assembly GCF_022132345.1). Classification (NCBI taxonomy): domain Bacteria; kingdom Pseudomonadati; phylum Bacteroidota; class Bacteroidia; order Bacteroidales; family Odoribacteraceae; genus Butyricimonas; species Butyricimonas sp. DFI.6.44. Next base: position 272,172 of record NZ_JAKNJD010000003.1, read on the forward strand.
ACGATTAATGTTGTTATGAAAGAGAGTGAGGTTGCATTGGAAGATGTCGTTGTGACGGGGTATGCCAATCTTTCCCGACAGTCTTACACGGGAAACGTGAAAACGATGACGGCTGCGGAATTAAAGAAGATTTCCCAAGTAAATGTATTGAAATCCATTCAAGTATTGGATCCTTCTTTTCGGATTGCTGTTAATAACGAGATGGGTTCTAACCCGAACGTGATGCCGAAAATAAGCATTCGCGGAGATTCCGGTATCGGATTGACTGAATTGGATGAGGTGAATGTGTCTAAAACGGCATTGCAGAATAACCCGAATCTACCGACATTCATTTTGGACGGTTTCGAGGTGAGTGTTAATAAAGTGTACGACATGGATATTAACCGGATTGAATCGATCACTTTATTGAAAGATGCGGCAGCCACGGCAATATACGGTTCTCGTGCCGCGAACGGGGTTGTGGTGATAACAACCGTTACTCCTAAAGATGGGCAAATACTGATTAATTACGGGTATAACCTAAATGTACAGGTTCCTGACTTGCGGGATTATAATTTGATGAATGCCAAGGAAAAAGTAGAGGCGGAAAAAGAAGCCGGATTGTTTGATCAGGAGTATTATCAGCAGGCTTACTATCATGCGAAACTAAGATTAATCGAGCGGGGGAATAACACGGACTGGCTGGCTTTGCCGCTTCGGAATACGGCGAGTAGTAAACATTATCTAAGAATGGAAGGGGGAACAAACGGTTTTCGTTATGGTATCGACGTGAATTATCAAGGGAATAACGGGGTGATGAAGGGGTCCGAAAGAAAAACCTTTGGATTGGGTTTAGAGTTACAGTATAATATCGGGAAATTGTTATTCAAGAATAGTGCCACGTACACGGGAGTTAATTCGGAGGAATCTCCTTTCGGTTCGTTTAGCAAATATACCACTATGAATCCCTACTATTCTTATTTGGATGAAGACGGAACAGTTGCCGAAGTAATAAAGACTGCAACACCGAACGGTACGACCAGTAATCCGTTGTATGATGCCTATCTGGGTAGTTTCGATAAAACGAAAAGCAAGGAATTTATAGATAATTTCTCTGTCCAATATTATCTGACGAATAAAATTCATTTCAAAGGTTCTCTTGCCTTGACTTACACGACAGGCTCTTCTAATGCTTATACCTCACCCGAAGCCGGGCAATATCACAACAAGCCTTATAAAGGGGAAATGACTGTTGGAAATACAACCGCGACAGTGATAGACGGTAGTGTATTCGGGTATTATAACGATATGATCGGGTATCATAATATTAATTTGTTTGCCGGTATCAACGTGAAAGAGAGTTCAGACGAGAGCCATAGCGTGTACGTGAGAGATATTCCGGCGGGTGGGTTTGCTAATCCGCAATTCGCGAGAGAATTTCCGAATGCCCCGACAACTTTTCAACAAAAAACTAGATTGTTCGGAACGATAGTATCTTTGAATTACACCTACCGGAATATTTATTTGTTGGACGCCACGTGGAGAATGGACGGAAATTCATCTTTTGGGAGCGAAACCCGTTTTGCGCCGTTCTGGTCGATGGGACTGGGGTTGAATATTCATAATTATGCTTTTATGAAAGGAGTAAATTGGCTCTCGGAATTGAAAATCAGAGGTTCATACGGTGTTACGGGTAAGGCTAATTTCCCCGCTAACACGGCTCGCACGTTGTATACGATTAACAGCAAATCGGTTTATCCTACAGGGTTGGGAGGAAATATTACAGCCATGGGAAATAAAAACTTGAAATGGGAAAAAACGAAGATAACGGATTTAGGTACGACAATCAATATTCTGGACGGCCTTTTGGTGTTTACGGGAACGTATTATTTCCGCAGGACAGTGGATTTGATTGCTGATATGTACATTCCTTCATCTTCGGGATTTCTGTCTTACAAGGATAATATCGGGGAGATTACCAATAATGGTTACGAGATAAGTTTACGGGTAAAAGCATTAGCTAAATCTGACGCTCAACTTTATTTTACGGCTAATGTGGCATCCAATAAAAATAAGATAAAGAAGATTTCCGAGTCCTTGAAGTCATATAATCAAAAGATAGAAGAGAAGTATCAGGATAATGCCCATAAAACCGAAACCAAAAAACCTTTGTTGAAATACGTGGAAGGCGCTTCGACAACATCAATTTACGCCATGCGGTCATTGGGGATAAATCCGCAAACAGGAGATGAGATATTCCGTTATAAAGACGGGAGTTACGGTACGGAATGGCTCGCTTCGGAGAATGTTGCTATCGGGAATACGGAACCGAAAATGAATGGTACCTTGTCTTCAAACTTGTTATTGTACGGTGTGACGTTGGACGTGTATTTTACTTATACATACGGGGGACAGCAATATAACCAGACGTTACAAACCAAAATAGAGAATGCTGATATTGAAAATAACGTGGATAAAAGAGTGTTTACAGACCGGTGGAAAAAGCAAGGTGATATAGCCGGCTTCAAGAGCTTGAAGCAATATAATGTTCCCACGAATCCAACCAGTAGGTTTGTACAAGATGACAACACGCTGACACTCCAATCTGTATCTGTCGGTTATGAATTACCTTCGGATATACTAAAAAAGATTCGTTTTAGCCGGGTAAAGTTGGCTTTTAACATGAACGATGTATTCCGTGTATCATCAATCAAGCAGGAACGAGGTTTGTCTTACCCGTTTGCCAGAAGTTATAGTTTTTCAGTAAATGTAGGTTTTTAAAGATATAGGTCATGAAAAAAAGATATATAATAAATATTGTCTTGCTGGCATTTATATTCTCGTCGTGTGATAAATGGTTGGATGTGAAGCCGGAACTGGATATATATGAAGAAACATTATTCGAGAAGGCACAAGGGTATTATATCGCGTTGAACGGTGTATATATTGATATGTCCGGCAAGAATTTGTACGGGAAGGAGTTGACATGGGGTGCGGTGGAAGCTTGGGGACGTAGTTATAGTCTGAACGAGAAAGCGCATCGTCCCTACTTGGATGTGATTAATTTCGAGTATGACAAGAGTGAGGCAAAGTCGATAGCCGCCTCTATCTGGTTGGATAGCTATAAAGTTATCGCGGAGGCGAATAATTTGATTCAAGGATTGGAAAATGACGGGGAAGTAAAATTCAAGTATGGGGATGTTACTAAAAATATGATTCTTGCCGAGGCTTACGCGATACGGGCTCTCATGCATTTTGAATTGTTACGTATCTTTGCTAAAGCCCCTATCGCTGACAATGGCGGGGAGTCTGCCTTTATTCCTTACGTGACAACATACCCGTCTATCGTGAATCCTCCGGTAGCGACGAAGAACATTCTGAAGTATTTGATTGCGGATTTGGAGAAAGCTAAAGAGTGGATTAAACCTTTTGACACGGATGTACAATATCCCGGGGGAAAGATTTTTAGTTACTTGAACGACTCCCGTGTTAAACTGGATAACGGAGCGGGGGAAGTTTTAGGTGTTGATGAGTTTTTCAATTATCGAGCCAATCGATTGAATTATTACGCTATATCTCAATTGCTTGCCCGAGTCTGCTTGTATGCCGGGGAAAATGATAAGGCGTTCGAACACGCGAATGAGGTGATAAACGTTGTGAACAAAGGAACGAATTTTAGGTTTGTCGCTCCCGGGTATATTGGGGACCCGATGGAGTTAAGTACGATTGAACCCCGGTTACACTCGGAAATACTTTTTGCTCCTTATAACTCGGAATTGTCTACTTGGACGGAAGGATATTTTAGTTCCTCGGCTAAAGATTGGCTTTTAGTGCTGAACGATAAAAGTGGAATTTTCTCGGAGAACGCGGATGATGTGCGTTTGAAAGCGATCCCCAAAAACATGGTTACTAAATTTTCTTTGGAAGGAAGGGAAGAAAGTGATATGATTGCGGCAAAATCTCTGGAACCGGTACTTCGATTCCCCGAATGTTATTATATTGCGGCGGAGGCTGTTTTTGATAAAGACCGGGCTTTGGCTGTCGAGATATTTAATAAAGTTGTAGACGCCCGAAATAATTCGGTTTATAACTTGAAGGCTGACGTGGATAAAGGTACTTTTATGGAGGCGTTGGTTAAGGAATACCGTAGGGAATTTTTATGCGAGGGGCAAATGGTTTACGTGTACAAGAGATTGAACCTGCCGTTAAGAGAGAATGGAACAACTGTCGCTCATAATGGGAAATTAGTTATGCCGGTACCGGACACGGAAGCCGGGGTGCAGTAAATGGTGTGTAATATAAATGCAAACAATTATGCGAATCATATTTTTACTTCTTTTATTAGGTTGCTTGGCGTTTTACGGGTGTCAAGAGGAAAAACCGGAAATGTTTACTCCCGAAAGGTTTATCAAGTTCATGTTCGGGAGCGAATCCGGCGAGGATTACTACAAAGTCGAGTGTAATTTCGCGTACGAGAGTGATAATACCACGGAGAAAATTATTTCCGTCCCTGTTGAATTTCGAGGCTACAATTTGACTGAAACGTTGTATTTTGCCGTTAACGTGGATAAAGAAAAAACGACACTCCCGGAGGATTGTTTCATTTTGGAAACAGAACAACCGTTTCAACAGGATGGAGATTTTATTGACACGATGCGCGTGAAATTACAGCGAAAGGCTATATTAAAAGAAGGGAGTAAAATCTTGAGATTGCAATTAGTACCTAATTCGGATTTTCAAGTTTATATGGCAGATTCTCTGTTTATAGAGATTACGGTGCTGGATATTTTCTCGTGGCCTGAATGGTGGACAGATGATATCGCTAAGGCTTATTTGGGCGATTATTCTAAAGAGAAATATGATGAATTTGTAAAAGAAACAGGCATTCGTGATTTTGGGATTTTGGATCCTTCGGAAAAGAGATATTACGCTATCATGTTTAAAAGAGCCTTGGAAAAAACACCTAGATACGAGTTGGATGGACGTTTAATGTCTGTTACGATTACAGGATGATTTTTATAGAACTAAGAAATATGTATTGTAATGAACCAAAAAAAATAGGTTATGAGAAATAAGATTTTAATGATATGCTTCTTAGGCTATATATTATTAACCGGTTGCATGGATGACAAAACAAATTTGAATTATAAAGATATTGTATTGCCTGATACCGTTATTATAACAAATATAGAGGATCAAGAAAGATTTTATCTTCATGAAAATACTATAGATGCCAGATTCAAGGTGACCGCGGGTGATGAATTGCAATTAGATTTGGAGGTGAAATACAACGGTGATGATGAATTGACTTACGAGTGGCGGATGGATGGTAAAGTGATTTCAACAGAGCAAAATTTACGGCACGTGTTCACGGAAGGAGGGAACGGGCAGTTGTTTATTTATCGGAAAAACGCTGGTAATGCCACGATCTATGGTTTCCTCGTGGAGATACGCCGACCTTTTAGTACCGGAATTGTCGTGTTGGGTAAAAGTAATGGTGTCACTCAAATGGATTTTGTCGAGCGTTATTGGGAGAAGAAAAACGTGGAACTTGACGGAAGGCTTTATTCTAATTTCTCGGTCACGGAATATATTCCACATGAAAACGTGTACCCTCTTTACAATGATGGAGAAGAATTAGGGCAAGAGCCCGTGGAAATATCCCGTATTACAGGATTGGCTCCGAATCCGGATGATCGATACAGTGCTTTGCAAATCTTGGACCGGGATTGGCGGAAATCCGTTGCTGTGAATTCCGAAGACATGAAAAAGATCGTGTCTATGAAAGATGAGTTCGTAGGGGAACCGACTAATTTGATTCCAGTTAATTTTGAAAGTATTGGAGCTCTCTCGTTGTTATTAGATGAATCGGGGAAAATATATACGCGTGTGAATTATGATGCGGGTAATCCGAACACGGGGCGTTTTATCCTTGAACCGTTGATTTTTGATGATCCTTATGATATGCCGGATAAAGGTTCTGAGGAGATTAAAGCCGAACGTGTGACAGCGAAAGACCAGTTAGCGATTATTTATGAAAAAGAAAGAAAATGGTTGCTTGTTATGACTGCTTCAAACGGATATTACCAGAGTTACGATTATTATGCGGTTCATGCTTTATCTCGTCCGAGCAATATTGCTAATTTACCTGCTGGTTTTATACCTCTTGACAATTTTGATAAGGAGATCTATTCGATACTTTTCCACGAAAGTTTTTTTAATGAATATATTTATGTTATCTATAAGGATGGTTCGGATTTTTATATACAAACGTTCGAGTTAAATACTGTTTTGTACACGGCTGAGCATTCAATAAGTTATAAAGCTGTTTCTAATTTGAAATTGCCTGCTGACGCGGCAAGATTGATAGAACAAGGACATGGTCTTGTGAAAATAGCGATGGATAAGCGCTATAATGACTTTATGTATGTCGGGGCGGGGAAGGCTCTGTATTCGATGAGTATGGAAGGTACTGCTATTTCAAAAATACATGAATTCACGGAAGAGGGCAATATGAAAGATTTTGTTATCACTGCAACGTGGAGAGGCGACGGGAACAATGCAGCCCAGCGATATTTCAACGGGCGCGTGTTTGGTGCTATTTTTGATAACGGGGATTTTAGGGTGTTGAAATTGTATGACGATCCGCAGAAACCCGGGGAGGTACAGAAACATTATTGGGTAAATAAAAATTTTGACGGGGGAGCTGTTGCGTTATATTACTATTAGTTTGCGAGAATTATAGTGTATGCTTTAGTGATATTAGGCGGTGTCGTGTACGACACCGCTTTTTTGTTTGAAGAAATACAATTATATTTGTCTTCGTCTAAAATTATATGAATATATGACAAATACAATCCGGAGCGGAAGAATATGTTTGTCGGATTCGAGAACATTTAAAGAGGTATATGAACAATATTTTGCCGCTTTAAAGTATTTCGCCATGCGTTACGTGGGGGATGAGGAATTGGCGTGTGATCTTTTGCAGGATATTTTTATTAAGTTATGGGAAAAAGGGGATAAGTTCGAGGACGAGTTACAGTTGAAGGCTTACTTGTACCGGGTGGTGCGTAACCATTGCCTGACGTTCCTGCGGGATAAGCAGAGGCAAGATAGACGAATGGAAGGTTTTGAAGTGGAGGAGGCGGAAGAGTCGTTCGTGTACCAGATGATCGAGGCTGAAATATATGCCTTGATAAATGATATTTTTGAAGAACTTCCGGAAGCCTGTCGGAACGTGTACGCGAAGAGTCTGGAAGGAAAGAGTCATAAAGAGATCGCGGAGGAGTTGAATATTGCCGTTACGACCATTAAAAAACATAAGACAAACGCGAATAACTATCTGAGGGAACGTTTGAAACATCTCCTTTGTTTTATGATGTACTTGTATTCGTGAATGCCGTGATTTTAAATTGATTTTCCCACGTTATTGCTCTTTTATAGTTTTCCCATCCCAAAATTTTCCTTCGGAAGGGGTGGGATGGAAATAAATAGAATAAAAATCCGGGTGAGGTCAGTTCCCGAGAGAGTTGGTTTCGAGGTAAAATAAGTTAAATAATAAGTATATATGATATATTTGTATTGTAGTTGATTTATATCAACTCCCATTCATCTCCTATTCAACTCCTATTCAAAGCCTATTTTAAAGGTAAAATAATAGAATTTAAATTGTATTTGTATAAAATTTAATAACAGTAAAATACCTGATATATATATTATTAATTATTGTAAGATAACTGAACAGGATAGATTTTTTTTCTGAAAAAATGCCATATTTCTATACTACCTTTTTTGTTTTTTGGAGTTCTTAGATAAGAAAGATAGAAAAATATTTTAAGATAGGAGTAATTGATGAATACACGGGAGATTGAGAGATTGATAACGAAGGCACTTTTGAATGATATTTCGGAAGATGAACAACGCCGGTTGGATGAATGGTTAAATGCATCCGGGCGGAACAGGGATTTCTTTGAAGGTTTGCACTCGGGGAAATATTTGAAAAGGGCTGTCACGGACCGTAATCGCGTGTCGCGGGATGATCGGTGGAAGCGGTTGAGAAGGGAAACGGTGGCTATCAGGAGTCGAAAGATTCGTTCACGGGTGCTTCGAGTGGCGGCGGCGATTATTTTCCCGTTGATGGTGGGTGGAATGATTTGGTTGATGTCGGATTCAAAACAGGGAGATTCTTCAACTTTATTGGCACACGAGGAGATTAAGGTCGGGAGTTCCAAAGCCGTGGTAACCTTATCCAACGGGGAGAAAGTTGCTCTTTTCGGGGACACGACGGTACGCGTGAATGACGGGTTGGCGGTGATGGTGAATCAGAAGGATACGCTGAATTTCATGAGAAATAACGAGGCGGTTGTCGCTGATAATAGTTTTACCGTGATCCAGATACCGAGAGGGGGAGAGTATATCGTGCGTCTGGAGGACGGTACGACCGTGTACCTTAATTCCGAGTCGGAACTGCGAATACCGGTGCATTTTAATTCGAAGGAACGCATCGTTTGGTTGACGGGAGAGGCGTATTTCAGTGTCGAGCACGAGAAACAACGGTCGTTCACGGTGAGAACGGAGCGGGCGGATATTTCCGTGCTGGGAACGGAATTCGGGGTTCGGGCTTATGCTGACGAGGCGGATTTGTTGACAACGCTGGTGCAAGGGGCGGTAGAGGTGAAGAGCGAGAGTCGCGTGCACCGGATTGTACCCGGCGAGCAGGCGAAGGTGGATGAGGCTGGTAATATAGAGGTGAAAGAGGTCAACGTGGATGATTATATTGCTTGGAAGCTGGGACGGATCGTGTTCGTGAACGCCCGTTTGGAAGATATCATGAGAGAGTTGCAGCGCTGGTATGATTTCAAGGTTTCGTACAGCAGCCCGGAGCAGAAAGAGTTGCGTTTCACGATGGATATCCTGAAGTACAAGGAGGTTTCCGATATATTTGATTTGATGGAAAAAATCAAAAGGATCACGTTTGTCGTGGAGGGGAACCATGTGACTCTAAAATAAAAAGAGAACGGTACCGCAAATACCATTCCCTTGTGAGTCTGCTAACAGACTAATGTAAAATCAATAAACAAAGTTATGGAAAATAATTAAAAGAAAAAAAGAAAGCCGATCATTTCTGCCGCAAACAGAATTGAAGAGATTGTGAAATAGACTAATGTAAAATCAAACAAATTATTTTATGAAGAGAGATCATGAAAGTTTTCGGGGGTATCCCCGGTGGCTATGCCAATTGTTGTTATCCGTGAAGATAGTACTGTTGTCAGTATCATTTTCATTCGCTCAACAAAACACGGATCGGGTTAGTGTGGATATGAAAAATGCTTCGTTGGCAGAGATTTTTGACGAGATCAAACGCCAGACGAAGTTGAGTTTCATGTTCAGTAACGACGATTTGAAACATGTCGGAAGAAAGGATTACGCGGTAAAGAATGTTACCGTGGATTCTGCCATGCGCGAATGTCTGGAAGGTACCGGGCTGGAATATGAATTGACCAATAACGTGGTGGTGATACGGAAAGCCCCAGTAAAGGCGGAGAAAGTGCAACAGATCACGTTGATGGGAACGGTGCGGGATCAAAAAGGGGAAACGTTGCCCGGGGTTTCAATCGTCATCAAGGGAACGGCTTTAGGTGGGGCTACCGATATTGACGGTCGCTATTCGTTGGCTCTTCCCTTGACCAAGGATATGGTACTTGTATTCTCGTACGTGGGGATGTTGACGAAAGAGGTCGTGTACGACGGGCAGAAAACGATAGACGTGACGTTGGAAGAGAACGTGAAGGAGATGGAAGAAGTCGTGGTTACCGGTATCTTTACCCGGAAGGCAGAGAGTTACACGGGTGCGGCGCGTACCGTGAAAGCGGAAGATCTGGCGAAAGTGAGTAATATGAATGTCCTGCAAGCCTTGAAAAACCTTGATCCTTCTTTTCAGGTGATAGAGAGCAATCAATTCGGTTCCGACCCGAACCGGGTGCCGGAAATCCAGATGCGCGGTGCTTCCAGTTTCACGGACATGAAGGATAAATACCAGACGAACCCGAACCAGCCGCTTTTTATCGTGGACGGTTTTGAACAGACTATCGAGAAGGTGATGGACATGGATATGAATCGGGTGGAGTCGATCACGACGTTGAAAGACGCGACGGCAAAGGCGCTTTACGGTTCCAAGGGGGCGAACGGCGTGGTTGTTATCGAGACCAAACGTCCGGCGATCGGTAAAATGACGGTAAGTTATATCGGGAGTATGGATATCCAAGCCCCGGATTTAAGTAGTTATAATTTGTGTAACGCATGGCAGAAACTGGAAGTGGAGCGTTTGTCCGGGGTATATACCTCGTCCACAAATCACCCGGTGAGTCAACAGCGGTTGGATGAATTGTACGCGGGATTGAATAAAGAGGTAGAGCGGGGTGTCAATACCTATTGGTTGAGCAAACCGTTACGTACCGGGATCGGGCACAAGCACTCGTTGAATTTCGAGGGTGGCGATGAGTTTATCCGGTATAATATTAACGTGAGTTACAACAACGTGGCGGGTGTTATGAAGGGTTCCAACCGGGAAACATTCGGCGGAGGTTTTACTTTTTCTTATCGTTACAAATCTTTGCTTTTCCGGGAACAACTTTCTTTGTTGCATAATAAAGCCGATAATTCCCCTTACGGGTCATTTTCCGATTACGCGAAACTGAACCCGTACTGGAGGGCGAACAATGAAGACGGGACAATTCGGGAGGTGTTGAACCCGGTAGAGGTGGCCTACGGGAGTAACCCGGTTTACAACCCGCTAATAAATAAAACTTTAAACACGAAAGACGAAAGTAAATACACGGATATAACAAATAATTTTTATATCGAGTGGAGTGTCTTTGATGATTTGAAAGCCACGGGGCGTTTCGGTTTCACTTCCCGCACGGATGAATCGGATATTTTTTACCCGAGGGATCACACGATGTTCCGTGATATCGATATCACGGACGACGCTTATTTCGAGAGAGGTCAATACACGAAAGGGAACGGGAAGATGACAACCCTAACGACGGATATCGCTTTGAATTACTCGAAGACTTGGGATAAACACGTGATGTTTGCCAACGCTCAATGGAGCCTCGGTGAAACGAAATCGGAATCCGTTACTTTTCAAGCGGAGGGATTTGCCAATGACAAGTTGGATTACATCACTCATGCCCAACAGTATCTTGCCGGAGGAAAACCGAGTGGAAGCGAGTCTTTGTCCAGAGAAACGAGTTTTCTGGCTTCCGTGAACTATTCTTACGATTCCCGCTACCTGTTCGACGGTAACTATCGGGCGAACGCGTCTTCGTTGTTCGGGGCTGATCGCCGCTGGGGACATTTTTGGTCTGTTGGCGCGGGTTGGAACATGCACAACGAGAAATTCTTGAATGACATTGGGTGGTTGCAACGTTTGAAATTGCGTATTTCCACGGGCTACACGGGTTCACAGAACTTCAATTCTTATCAGGCGGTTTCTACTTACAAGTATTATTCAAACGAAGTTTACGATAACATTATCGGTTCTTACTTGATGAGTTTGGCTAATCCCGACCTGCAATGGCAAAAGACACAGGATAATAACGTCGGAATCGATGTATCATTATTTGGTCGTGTCGATTTGACTTTTGATTATTATATCAAGAACACGAGTAACTTGTTGACCCCGGTAACGTTACCGCCTTCCGCCGGGTTCTCTTCTTACACGGAGAATCTGGGAAAATCACAGAACAAAGGATTCGAGTTGCAGGTAAGCGTGCGCGCGATTAATGACGCGGATAAGGATTTGCACTTGAACGTGTTCGGTTCTTTGATGCACAACACGAACAAGATCAAAGAGATTAACGAGGCTCTGTCAAGCATGAATGATGATAAGGATTCCGACAAAGATTTCAATTATGATCAAAGTACGAAAGAAAAGACCACGAAACCGTCCGTTCGCTACGCCGAGGGACAATCGATGAGTGCCATTTGGGCGGTGCGGTCTTTGGGGATCGACCCGGGTACCGGAAACGAGCTGTTTCTGACAAAGGACGGGCAACTGACTTACACGTGGGATGCCAACGATCAAGTCGTTTGCGGTGACGAGTTGCCGAAATACACGGGAACATTCGGTTTTAACTTGGATTGGAAAGGTTTCTCTGTAAATACCTCTTTCTATTTCCGTTTGGGCGGACAGATGTATAATCAAACGTTGGTAGACAAGGTTGAGAATTGCGATATGACTTACAACGTGGACCGTCGGGTGTATACCGGAAGATGGACCACACCGGGACAAAAAGCCGAGTTCAAGAGAGTTACCGACCCGAATTATTTCACGCGCCCGACATCTCGCTTCGTGCAGGATTTGAGTGAGTTGCAAATGACTTCTCTGAATGTCGGTTACGATTTCAGAAATTGTAAGTTCATGCAGAATGGTATTATCGAGCGGTTGAAATTGTCTTTCTACATGAATGATGTATTTCGTCTGTCAACGGTGAAGACGGAAAGAGGTACGGATTACCCGTTTGCCCGTTCTTTCTCGTTCCAGCTGCAAGCGACATTCTAACAGGTGGTAGGCTATGAATATACTAAACAATTATTCGACTAGATTATGAGAAAAGGTTTTTTAAAATATAGTTTGTGGATTTTGGTTTGTTTCAGCATGGTGGCGTGTAACGACTGGCTGGACGTGAAACCGAAAACCGAGATGGAAGCCGAAGATATGTTCTCCACCGAGGATGGGTTCAAGGATGCTTTGGCGGGCGTTTATACGGCGATGACAAAATCTTCTCTGTATGGTAGAGAGTTGACTTACGGGATAGTGGATGTGGTCGCCCAGCAATGGGGAGGAATCGGCTCCAATCATCGTTACGCGAACGCGTTGAAATACGAGTACGAGGCAACGAACACGAAACCGATTATTGACACGCTTTGGAACGGGTTGTATAACGCCATAGCGAACGCTAATAGTATTCTGGCTTATATTGATAATTCAAAAGCCGTGTTCACGGGGGATAATAAGCAGATTATAAAAGGGGAAGCGTTGGCTTTGAGGGCTTTCATGCACTTTGATTTGTTACGTTTGTTTTGTGCGGATGCGACAAGTGCTTCCGCCGAAGACGGGATTCCTTATGTCAATGAACTCACGAAGCAGGTAACCGTGTCGGTTTCCCCGAAAGATGTCACGGAACAAATTATCAAGGATTTGAAAGAAGCGGCTACGTGTCTGGCAAATGATCCTGTGCTGACGGGACGGGAAGTTTCCGCGAGTGATGACAACGGTTATTTGATAAACCGGAATTATCACTTGAATTATTACGCGGTTATGGGGTTGATGGCACGCGTGTACATGTACGCGGGCAATCCGACCGAAGCCCGTAAGAGTGCCATTGCCGTGATCGAGGCTCACGAAAACCGGGAGTTGTTTCCTTGGAGCACGAGGGGCGACGTGTTGAACGAGAAAAAGGAGTTGCGTGACCGTACTTTTTCCACGGAACATCTTTTCGCTTTAAATATAAGGAAGTTGAAAGATTATATCGAGGGGTCTTTCACGGGTACGAGCGTGCCTTTATTGACGCGGATTTCCCCGGGTAGTTTGTTTGTCGCGGGGAATGATTTTCGTAGTTTCTTCTTCGAAACCACGAATTATATAGGGGATGTACCTTCTAAACTGTGGCAGATGGATGGAATTACGGTGGAAGGTCAATTGTACACGCCCAAGCGTGACCGTATGCCGATGATCCGTCTAAGCGAGATGTATTATATCGTGGCGGAGTGTGATAAGGCAACGCCTTCCGTGGCGGTAGCCCGATTGAACGAAGTGCTCGCTAACCGGGGATATGAAGACACGGAGTTGTTGGATGCTTCGGTTGTGAATAGCGGGGATGCCGTGCAGGAGGAAATCTTGAAGGAATACCAGCGTGAATTTATTTGTGAAGGACAACTCTTTTTCTATCATAAGCGGATGAAGGATGAGAAATTGAATGGCTACACGGTGAATTATGTATTCCCGAAACCGGAGAATGAACTGGAATTTGGAAAATAAAAAACAGAGATTATGAAATTCATGATAAGATATTTTTTATGGCTTCCGGTATGTTTGACCTTTGTGTTGACTGCCTGCGAGAAAGAAAAAATCCCGTATTACAATGATGTGGAGCGAGTGAATTTTAATTACACGAGTATGGGGTTACAAAGGGACACGATTGATGTCGTTTATGGCTTTGTGCTGGATGAATATACCGACATTGACCTTGAGATATTGTTGATGGGATATGCTAAAAATTACGACCGGACAATCGGGCTGAAGATCACGAGCGAGAATGGAGCTGTTGCCGGGACTAATTACGAGATACAAGACCGGCTTGTGCTGCCTAAAAACGAGGTTTCCGTAAAAATACCGTTGAAAGTCTTGCGTTCAAGTGATTTGCTGGAGGACGGGGCTAAATCTTTCTTGGTTGAACTCGTGGATTCCGATGATTTGAAAGCGGGACTTCGGACAACACTTTTTATCACGGTTTCGGATGACATTCCGGAAGAGTGGGTAGGTGGTGAAAATTGGTTTATGAATAAAGTGAGTGATTATTTCGGGGAGTGTAATCAAACTAAATACTTGTTCGTTTACGAGCAGTTAGGTGTTTGGGATTTTTCAGCTTGGAATCTGATGGGATTCATGGGTAATGACGCGAAATTCTCGCCGGCGAAGAGAATCTTGAAAGAAAAATTGGCAGAGTACGAAGCCGAGAACGGGCCTCTGGTAGATCCTAAAACAGGTGATCGAGTAACATTCCCGGATTAACAATTAAACGATGATTTTATGAACAAGAGATTTATAATACAGATCATTTTTTTACTGGTTGCCATCTTCAGTTTATGTAATTGCTATGATGACAAGGGTAATTATGATTACAAGGAATTAACGTCGTTGCAGATCGACACGACAGGTATTAAGGCACAACAAACGGCGTATCAGTTCGAGAATTTTAAAGTACCCGTGGATGTGAAATATGCGGGGAACAAGGAAGATCTGTCGTACGAGTGGAAAATTTACCCGCAAGTCCCCCAGAAGGATGAAGATGTGACTAAATATGATTCGGCAGTCGTGTTGTACACGAAAGCGGTGTTCGATACGATTATTTACGAGATACCGGGCGCGTATTACCTGACCTTGACGGTGACCGACCATCTTCAGAATATTCAAGAGGCTTTCACGTTAAAGTTGAATGTTGAAACTCTCGTTTCCCGCGGGTTGTGCGTGATGGATGAGAATAACGGTATCTATGATTTGCATTTGATAAAGTCTGCCAAGTTATTGCCGGATATCTTGGAATCGGACGAACAGACTTATTATCATGTCTATTCCGGTGTTAATGATCTGGAAATAACGGATGGGAAATTTCTGGGATTTGTTTCTGTTGATGCAGCAACGGATAATAAAGCACTTTATTTCTTTACTGAAACCGGAGGTGTAACCTTGGATATTGATACATACGAGATCATGTCGAGTGATTATCCGTCGTGGTTCTCTTTCCCGATGAGTATAACTCCCGCTCCCGGGGCTTTTATGGTAACAAGTCGCCCGATAGAGATGCTTATCAATAACGGATTGGTTTACGTTTGGGATCACACGTCTATGGGGGTGACAACCTTTGGCGACCGGTTGAACGGGGATTATGAAGCGGCTCCTTATTTGCCGCGTATATCTACCAGTACATTCTCAACCGTGATTTTCGACAAGAAAAACAAACGTTTTGCCCCTATAAATATATTCGGTTCACAGGTGGGTGAGTTTGAATCTACCGCAAGCGGTGAGTTCGATCTGGATGATATCGGTGCTTCCAAAGAGTTGAAGTTTATGGATAACGGTTTCAATTCTTACACTTATGCTGTTTTTTACGACACGCAAACATCCGAGTACGCATTGTACGTGATGGATTTCTCCGGAACGGAAGCCTCGCCGGTGAAGAAATACGCGATGGATAACTGTGAAGGAATAAACGGGGATTCTTATTACGCTTTCGGAAATCAAGGAAACGTGTGTTTCTATTCTTCCGGTAGTGACTTGTGCCAGTATAAATATGCTTCGACAAACGCGGGAACTGTCGTTCACTCGTTTACCGGGGAAACAATTACCGGGATTAAAGTATTTAAAAACTCCGGACATGCTCAAGACGGGAAACTGTTGATCGTTTCGACGTTGACAGGTAGCGGAGAAGGAAAAATCTACTTGGTAGGATTCAATGAATTGACGGGTGCGATCGTGGACGGAACCGATAAACCTTATGGCGGTTTCGGCAAGATCGTTGATATATTGTACAAAGAATAAATAAGTATAGAGAAATGAGGTTGTTTGAAAAGAATCTTTCAGACAGCCTCAAAAAGAATTATCCATGAAAAAGAATAGTAGAATCGGAACGTGGTTGAGTGTTGTTCTCCTGTTGGTGATGTTTGGATTGCCGGTGAAAGCACAGAAGTATAAATCGGTATTCAAGGATCTGACGTGGGAACAAGCCGCGGAGTTGGCTCAAAAGGAGGGCAAAATCGTGTTGGTCGACGCGATGATGAAGGCTCGTACTCCCGAAGACCGGAAGAAACGGGATGAGGCGGAGCGGAAATTGTTCTCCGTGCCGGGGATTATGGATTTCTGTAACCGGAATATCGTGGCCATTCATATAGATATGGGAACGGAGGCGGGGAAGGCATTTGCCCCGAAGCTGGTGATGAATATGTACCCCACTTACGGTTTCTTTATGCCGGACGGGGATATTCTGGGTGTCGTCAGTCCTTTTATTTTAGCACAGAAACCGGAAGTTTTTTTGGAAAAGGGACAAAAGGCGGTGAAAGAAGCGGAAGTAAAGAGAAGTAACAAACGTTCTATTCTATTCGAGGAAATCGGGTTCAAGGAGGCGTTGGTGAAGGCGAAGAAGGAAAAGAAGTTGATTTTTATCGATGCTTATACCGATTACTGCCAACCGTGCGTGATGATGGTGAAGAATATCTTCTCGTTGGATAAAGTGGCTGATTTTTACAACGAGAATTTTATCAATCTGAAGTTGGATTTCGGTAAAGAGAAGGAATTGGCACAGAAATACGGGACATCGGGGTATCCCGCTTTTGTTTTCGTGAACGGGGATGGTAAGCTCGTGTATTTGGCAGGTGGTTACACCGAAGCGGAACCTTTTATCGGGTACGGGCAGGAGGCTTTGAAAAAAGCACAGGGGATAGAATTTACCGCCGGGAGCTGGAACGAGATTCTGGCAAAGGCAAAACAAGAGAATAAATTGATATTTATGGATTGCTATACCTCTTGGTGCGGACCTTGTAAACAAATGGCTCAAACGACCTTTGTCGATCCTGATGTTGCCGCTTTGTTCAACGAGAAGTTTATTAACGTGAAGGTGGACATGGAAAAGGGCGAGGGGAAAGAATTGAGCAAGCGTTATGGCGTGAGAGCTTATCCCACGTTGAATTTTATTCATGGTGACGGGGAAATAGTACATTGCGTGGTAGGAGGATTGGGTGCGGATGAATTAATCAGGCAAGGGAAACTCGTGTTGGAAGGTAAAGGATTAAGTTATATGCAAAACGAGTATGCTGATGGAAACCGGGAGCCGGAGTTTATAACTTCTTATCTGGAAGTGCTCGGGATGGCTAACTTGGGAGAGGACGCACAAAAGGTGACGTTGGAGTATTTCGCCACGCTCGACCGGGAGAAATTGAACGAGAAAAAGTATTGGGATATCTTTGTCCGGTACGTGAATGATGTGGATAGTGATTTGTTCCGGTATGTATACGCGAACCGGGAACATCTCGTTTCACTTTACGGGGAACAACAAGTGAATCGTAAGATACAATCCGTGTGGGCAACCGGGGCGAATCGGTTCGTGCAGGAAAAAGAGGGCGCAAAGGTGTTGGATAAGAAAGGTTTTGAGCGTTACGTGAAGCGGATGAAAAAGGCGAAAGTTGACGGTTGGGAAGACATCGCGGCGAACGCGAGAATGAATAATGCCGAGAAGACCGGGGACTGGAAAACTTACGTGACTGAGGGTGACGCACTGTTGAAAAATGGCAAGGTTTCGGATTTGTTATTGTATAACTGGGGGCTAAGGATAACCAAGAACTGCAAAGACAAGGAGTTGAGGGCACGTGCAGCCCGTTGGTTCGAGAATGCCGCCGCCGAATCGGCAAAAAAAGAAGCCGAGGGAAAAGCGGGTATGATGTCGTACCGTACCTATTTCGAGAAATTGGCGGCTGAATTGAAATAAGTCGCGTTGAATTTTAATGGATTTAATAATAATAGTATGAGGAAATTTTTAAGTGTAATGTTTGTGGCTTGTATGGTGATGCTTACAAGTTCTGTTTTCGCCCAAAAGACGATAACGATCAAGGGAAAAGTGAAATTCCCGTACAACCGTTTTAACATGGAAATCGTGGAACGTCAAGGCTTTGACAAGACGGTTCTTGATTCATGTAAAGTGAACGCTGACGGCACGTACGAGTTTAAAATGAAAGTGGACAAACCGGGGGTTTACACCTTGGATTGCCAGAAATGGCAGTCCGTGTCGTTTTGGGCAGAGGACGAAGATTTGGAAATTAATTTCCGCGGGGAGGATACCGCTAGAATTAAAATCAAAAATCCCCCTTACGTGTATATTAACGGGGGACCTAACAACGAGGTGATGAATCTCATGAACTGGGACGGTTACCGGGGGTACCAGTTGATGATCGGGATTTCTCAAGGAGTTTATCGCATCCCCGGGATTGACGATGCGGCAAAACAGGAAGTGTCCGGGAAGTTTTACGATATGTTGGGTGACGAGTCCCGTGCCCGTGCAAGATTCCTCGCGGAGCATTATGCCGACCGGAATAGCGTGTTGGCGGTACTGCCCGCGTTGCGTGGCGAGGAAGACGAGGCATTGGTAGAACAGGTGCTTGCCCGTTTGGAAAAAGTGAACCCGAATTACGCGCCCCTGCTTAGATTCAAGGCGGATAGAGCCGAGGCGAAAGCACAGAAGGAGCGTTTGGCTGAAGGGAAAATGGCTCCGGAATTTTCGTTCCCCACGCCCGACGGAAAGAAACAACTGGGACCGCAGGACTTCAAGGGCAAAATCCTCGTGTTGGACTTCTGGGCTTCTTGGTGTGGTCCGTGTCGCGCGGAAATCCCTCATTTGAAAGAGGCTTACAAGGAATACAGTAACAAGGGTGTTGTATTCTTCAGCGTGTCGATTGACAAGGATGATGCCGCTTGGAGAAAGGCAATGAAAGAGGAGAATATGCCGTGGGCGCAAGTGTGTGCCCCGAAAGCCGGGAAAGACGTGATGAAACAGTATCAGTTCTCGGGAATCCCTTATATCTTGGTTATCGATAAGGAAGGGCGTATCGTGGCGAAGAATTTGAGGGGAAAAGCCTTGACCGACAAGTTGGCGGAATTGGTTAGCGGGAAGAAAAAGAGTGTTGCCATGCCGGCAATGGGCATGTAAATAATACAAGAGTTTGAGGGATACATGTATAACGAGAGATATTATGCTTCTTTTCGATCGACACAGCAACCGTACGGTATTCCTCAACTCTATAAAAAAACGAGAGATGAAAAAGTTTTTGTGCTTAATGATGATACTTTGCACGGCAGGCATCGCCTCCGCGCAAATGACTGCGGCTAAAAGAATCCCGCCGGCGGTGGAGAAGAAAGTCGTTTTGAAGGCTTCCGCGCAAAAGGTATGGGACTATATGTCCGAACCGGGTAATTACAGGAAATTCTCGGGAGTGAAGACTTTTACCTGCGAGGAAAAGGCATTGAATGCCAAAATTGAATTGGAAACGAAAGCCGGAAAGAAAAGAAGTCAACACATCAGCGTGATTGACTATGACAATTTCAAAATCTGTTATTTCGTGACGAAATCCGACTATGCCGGGGAAAAACAATGGGTGTACGCGTTTGACATTTATCCCAAGGGAGATGGAAAATGTGAGGTAGTACTTTCGGTTTTCTTCGGGTTTGACGAACTTAGCCCGGAATTTAAAGAAGGTATCACGAAGGAGTTTGACGATATCGTTTCCGGCTTGAAAAAGAAGTTTAAATCATAAGGATGTCTAATTAATATTGTATGTAATGAAGAGATTGTACGTGATAGTCATTTTGTTGACCGCGATTGTTCTGGGTGCCCGGGCACAGGAACAGGGAATCCGTTTCGAACAAACCAAGGAATGGAAAAAGATTCTGAAGAAAGCAAAGAAAGAGAAGAAGTTGATTTTTATTGATTGTTACACTTCATGGTGCGGACCTTGTAAAATGCTTTCGGCCAATGTTTTCACCCGTGAGGACGTGGGAAATCAATTTAACCGGGATTTCGTGAACGTGAAGTATGACATGGAGAAAGATGCCGACGGTGTGATACTGAAAAACACCTTTGACGTGAAGGCGTTTCCGACTTTGGTTTTCGTGGACCCGAACACGCGACAAGTGGTGCATAAGATGGTTGGCGCCGGTTCTGCCGAGTGGTTGATGGAGGGCGGAAAGATTGCCAATGATCCACGGAATAACTTGAGCGGGTTGACAATGCGTTATGATGCGGGAGAGAGAAGTGTTGATCTGTTGAGTCGTTATCTGAACGCGTTGGCTTCTGCCTATATGCAGGAAAAACAGGGTGCCGTTGCCGCGGAATACTTGAATGCTTTGTCGGACGACGAGATCGTGACCAAGGAAAACTGGGATTTGATCAAGAAGAACGTGAGTGATCCGTTGTCAAAACCTTTGCGGCAGGTGATGGCTAATATCGGTCGTTTCTATGAAGTTGCCGGTAAAGAGGTGGTGGATTATAAATTGGAAATGGCAATAAAAGGAGCCGTGTCGGAGATCGCGTATTGGCGTCCGGGTAACGGGGATTTTGATGAGGCGAGAAATACCGAATTGGTCAAACTTCTCCAGTCATTGGATTATGCTTTCGTGCCGGGTTCTTTGGCAACTTTATTTACTGCCGAATATATAAGAAAGGGTGATTACCGAGGAATGTTGAACAGTATGCGGGAAGCCTTCAAGTACAACGTGTTCCGTGGCGGGGAAGATCAGATGTATTTCCAGAACAATATTGAGGCTTTGACCGGTTGTGACGACAAAGCCCTTGTGCAGGAAGGTATTGATTGGCTTGATGCTCGATGTGCCCGGACGAATGACTATTTCGCCAAGGCTAACTTGATGAACTCCAAAGCCCGCCTGTTGACTAAAAACGGCGATACTTTAGGTGCGGACAAAGCCAAAATGGAAGAAGAAAAATATAACAAAGAAGGGGAGAAAAGAAGCGGGGGAAAAGCTGTAAGGGCTATTCGGATGAACTGATTGACAGGTTTCGAAAGTCCGTTTTATTGTTTGTGTCATGCTGAACGCAAGGTCTTTTGTTGCGTTCAGCATGATGTTTATATCCCGAATAAAATGAATTTAAGATTGTTCCTTAGGATTGTCATGGCACGTTTGAAGTGAGTTTTTACCGTGGTTTCGGCAATATCCATTTGTTCCGCTATTTCTTTGATTTTCTTCTTTTCCACGATGTGCAATAACACGACTTCGCGTTGTTTGTCCGGCAATAATTCCAGTATACGGTTGAGTCGCTCGTGAATATCTTCATCGATTTCCGGGTCTTCAATATTTGAGAATAACATTGCCTCGATGATTTTGTCCTGATGTTTATATTGAATGTCGAGGTTCCTCAAATAATTCATGCATTTGTTTTTCACGATTCCGAGCAGGTAATATGAAACGGACTGCTTTTCATCGTACCTTTCCGGGTGTGACCACAAGGAGAGAAAGGCTTCCTGTACTATATCCTCTGCTTCTTTCCAGTCATAAAAATAACGCATGGCATAATGTTGCAGAGGACGGAATGAAGTCCGGTATAATTCATGAAAAGCCTTTACATCCCGCTTTTTTATTCGGGAGCCCAGTTCATCCTTTTTCGAGAATTCGTCCATCCGAGATAGAATATTTTTGACAAAGATAAATTTTTTTCCTCAATCATGTCATCCGTTTTTTGATCTCGTGTTAATTATAGACAAAACCGAATGATTGGATTGAAAATTATGGAGAAAAATCATATTAGTTGGGATATCTTGTTGCGAAAAGTTCGCTGGACGTTGTCGCCCGCGGAGGAGGCAATGTTTCAAGAATGGTTGACGAGGGACGAACGGCATAAGGAGTATTACGAGCGTATTCGTCGGGTTTGGTCGGCTGACGAAACGACGTGTGAGTTGGATACGGATATATCCGTGATGATCGCGGGATTTGACGAGCATGTACGGAAAGAGCGGGATTCGAGGCGAAAGAAGATCGTTCGGTACGTGTATCGTTTTGCCGCTTGTTTATTCATCTTGTTGGTTGTTGGCGGAGGTATTTTGTTCTTGAATAAAGGAGAGAAGCAGCCGGATCGGTTGGCTAATGTGAATAAAGAATGGGTACCCGGTGGGAATAAGGCGATTATTCTTTTGGCTGACGGGAAAAAGGTGGATGTGGAGATGTTGGCGGATACGATGTTGTATAAGGTGGACGGGATTGAGGTACAGAAAGACGCGGGCGTTATCAAGTATAGTGGTCTTCAAAAATCGGAAGTAACGTACAACACGATTATGATCCCGAAGGGTGGTGAGTATCAGGTAGAATTGAGTGATGGGACAATGGTTTGGTTGAATTCCGATACGGAGTTGAAGATTCCGACCGTGTTCGCGGGAGATGAAAGACGCGTGTATTTATCGGGGGAGGCATATTTTGCCGTTACCAAGGATGATCGTAAACCTTTTATCGTGGAGACGGATTTGGGTAACGTGAAGGTGTACGGTACGGAGTTTAATGTCAAACGTTACCGGGACGACGGGCAATTGAAAGCGACTTTGGTCGAAGGTGTAATCGGGTTCAGCAGTGATCGAATCGCGGAATTGAAACTTAAACCGGGTTACCGGTTGAGTCTGGCGGAAGGTTCCGAAACGCCGGAAATCAGAGAAGTGAAAGTGTATAACGAGATCGCGTGGCGGGATAAACGTTTCAGTTTTGAAAACGAGACGCTGGAAGAGATTGCACGGGAACTGGAAAGATGGTATAACGTGAAGATTGTTTTCACCGATCCGGCTCTGAAAGAATTGGTCTTTTCGGGGACTCTCAGTCGTTACGGGAAGATTGAAACCATGTTACGACTTTTCGAGGAAGGGGTTGAAGTGAAGTTCACGATTGAAAGTGACACGATAAAAGTGATAAGGAAGTAAAAAAGTAGAGAATGCATTCTGTAGTCGGCAAACTTTAGATGACATTCTCCACTGATTCATTAATATTAACGAATTAATAAAACAAATGTATGAAAAAAAAGACACCTGACAGGCATATTCAGTCTGTATTTTCACGAAAAATGTTGTTGGTGTTGCACTTGTTGTTTTTCGTTTCGTTGGCTCATGCGGCAACGGAGGATTCGACTCGTGTGGTAACCTTTAGCACTAAAGCTGAAAGCCTGAATAATGTTTTGATCAAATTCAAGGATCAGACCGGGGTTGAGATTCTTTTCAACCGGCAACTCTTGGGCGATCAGAAGTGTAAAGAATTGAATCTGGTGAACGTTCCTGTTGATGTGGCTCTCGGGAAGATTCTGGAAGGAACGGGATTCGAGTTCTCGAAAGTGGATGGCGTGTATGTTGTTAAAAAAAGTACGAAAAGTAGCGTTACTCGCGTGGAGCCGCGTATGATTTCCGGGACGGTGAAGGATGAGCGGGGAGAACCGTTGCCGGGGGTGACGGTTGTTGTAAAGGGGACTACGTTGGGATGTGCCACGGATGTGGACGGGAAGTATAAGCTGCCCGTGTCGTCGGACGGGGATATTGTTCTGGTTTTCTCGTTTGTCGGGATGCAGACGAAAGAAGTTACTTACCGGGGTGAGAAGGAATTGAACGTGACGATGGACCCCGACGTGGTGGAAATGGAACAAGTGGTGGTTACAGGTATATTTACCCGTAAAGCGGAGAGTTTCACGGGTGCTGCCACGACTTTCAAGCAAGCGGATTTAAAGCGCTTGGGGAATCAGAATATCTTGCAAAGTTTAAAGAACATGGACCCTTCGTTCATCGTGACGGAGAGCGTGGATTTCGGTTCCGACCCGAACCGTATGCCGGATATTCAGATTCGGGGGGCTTCCAGTTTACCGAACGTGAAAGGTGATTACAGTTCCAACCCGAATCAGCCTCTTTTCATTTTGGATGGTTTTGAAGCGACCACGGAGAAAGTGTTTGACCTTGACATGAACCGGGTGGCTTCGGTTACGCTTTTGAAAGACGCGGCAGCCAAAGCTATTTACGGTTCGCGTGCCGCTAACGGGGTGGTCGTAATCGAAACGATACAGCCGGAAAAGGGAATGTTGAAAGTGACTTATTCCGGGGACCTGAATATCACGGGACCGGATCTGACGAGTTATGATTTGTGTAACGCGAGGGAGAAATTGCAGGTAGAACTGGATGCCGGACGTTACACGGCTTATTACCCGGAAGATACTCAATTCCGGATGGAGCAATACAATCAGATACAAAAAGATATCGCCCGGGGTGTCAATACCTATTGGTTGGCAAAGCCGTTGCGGACAGGCGTGGGACACAAACATTCCTTGTATCTGGAAGGGGGAGATGATTATCTGCGTTACGGGGTTGACGTATCTTACAACAAGGTCGCGGGAGTCATGAAAGGTTCCGATAGGGAGAACGTGGCAGGGGCGATCACGTTGTCGTATCGTTACAAAAGTTTGTTATTCCGGAACGTGTTGAGCGTTACTTTCAATAAAGCGAACGATTCGCCTTATGGTAGTTTTTCCGAGTACACGAAATTGAATCCTTACTGGAGCCCTCGTGACGAGAACGGGAATCTGAAGCGGGTGCTGGGACAATTCCAACCGAGAGATTGGCAAACGGCAATGGTGTATTACAATCCCTTGTATAATACTACCCTCGGGACGAAGAATTTCTCGAAGTACACGGAAGTGACCGATAATTTTTACGTCGAGTGGCAGATGTTCTCGGATTTGAAGTTTATCGGTCGTTTCGGTTACACGCAAAAACAGGATAGCCGGGAAGATTTTTACCCGGGTAATCACACGAAGTTTGCCGATTGGACGGGGGATGATTATTTTAAACGGGGGTCTTATTATATCAAAGACGGAACGAACAAGACATTGAAGATTGATGCGACATTTAATTATTCCAAGCAGTGGGACAAACATTTACTGTTTGCCAACCTGAACTGGAATATACAGCAGGATAGTTATGATTACCACGGTATGGAGGCATGGGGATTTTTGAACGATAAAGTAGATCATATCGCTTTTGCCAAGCAGTACGCGGAGAACGGTACCCCGACGGGAGATGATGCCACAACCCGGGAAATCGGTGTGGTGGGAGCCGTCAATTATTCCTATGATAACCGGTATCTGGCGGATCTTTCCTATCGTCTGAGCGGTTCTTCGGTGTACGGGGCTGACAATCGTTGGGGGAGTTTCTGGTCTGCCGGTATCGGCTGGAATATGCACTACGAGAGTTTTCTAAGCAATCAGGAATGGCTGAATCAACTGAAATTACGGGCTTCAATAGGATATACTGGAAGTCAGAATTTCAACCCTTATCAAGCGATGGCTACATACAAGTATTTCACGAGTGCCGAGTATGATAATATCGTGGGCGCGTATTTGATGGGTATGGCAAACGATAAGTTGAAATGGCAACAGACAAGGGACATCAATATCGGTTTCGATGCCCGTTTATTGGACGGGTTGACGTTACGTTTCGATTATTATATCAGTAACACGGATAATCTGCTGGTGGATTTTGATTTGTCGGGTTCTACGGGATTCAGTACGTTCAAGGAAAATCTGGGAGAGGTGCAGAACAGGGGATTTGATGCCACGTTGAGTTGGAAGTTATACAATAATATAGAGAAGGATTCCTATTTCACGGTTTTCGGTTCGGTTTCTTCCAACAAGAATAAGATCGTGAAAATCTCTGACGCCTTGACGAAATCGAACGAGGCACAGGATGATGACGACGTGAATCCCTCGAAACCGTATACCCGTTTTGAAGAGGGGCAATCCACGAGTGCTATCTGGGCGGTACGCTCGCTAGGGATTGATCCGGCAACCGGTAGCGAGATGTTTTTAGACCGTAACGGGAAGAAGACTTACGTGTGGAATATCAATGATCAAGTGGTGTGTGGCGAGTCCAATCCGAAGATGCAGGGTAATTTCGGGTTTAACGCCGAATACATGGGAATTTCATTGAATTGCTCTTTCAGTTACAAGTTGGGGGGTGATTATTACAACCAGACTCTGGTAGACCGGGTGGAGAACGTGGATATACAGTATAACGTGGACAAGCGGGTATTCACGGGAACATGGAAAGAAGCCGGTGATGTCACTTTCTTCAAAAAGATTTCCGATACGCCGACGACAACCCGTCCGACTGACCGATTCGTGGAGCGTTTGAACGAATTGTCACTTGCCTCGTTGAACGTGTCGTATGATTTCCGGCATTTACATATATCGAAGTTCGTGGAACGTTTGAAAATGTCGTTCTATATGACGGATGTGTTTCGGGTATCTTCGGTAAAGGCCGAAAGAGGATTAGAGTATCCTTTCGCCAGAACTTATTCTTTGGGATTGCAGGCAACTTTTTAACGATAACAGAACAGGATTATGAGAAATAAAATAAATAATTACGGAAAATACCTGTGTTGCGGCTTGGTTTTGCTGATGTTCGCATCATGTAACGATTGGTTGGACGTAGAGCCGAAATCACAGGTGAAGGACAAGGACCTGTATTCTTCCGAGAGCGGGTTCAAGGAAGCGTTGGCGGGTGTCTACAGTATCATGACACAGGAATATCTTTACGGCAAAGAGTTGACTTTCGGGATGTTGGGCGTGTTGGCTCAGGAGTGGGATAATCTGCCGACAGACTATACTGACGATAAGGACTATAAATACGAGAATACGAAACCGGAGGTGCGGATTGATTCCGTGTGGAACGGTTTGTATAACGCGGTTGCCAATGCCAATAAACTGCTGGAAGAGATTGACGGCAAAAAGTCGGTATTTTCGGGTGTGAATTATGACGTGATTAAAGGGGAGGCTTTGGCTTTGCGTGCATTCCTGCATTTTGATTTGTTACGTTTGTTCGGGGCAAGCTACGCGGAGAATCCGGATAAGATGGCAATTCCTTACGTGACGGCTTACACGCCGGAAACCTTCCCGCAGAGAACGGTGAAGGAGGTTGTCGGTAAGGTGCTGGAGGATCTGGGAGCTTCATTGGAGTACTTGAAAAATGACCCGATATACACGGGAAAGACCGTCACGGAAACCGACGATAACGGGTATTTACTTCATCGACAGGTTCACTTGAACTATTACGCGGTGAAAGGATTGCAGGCACGGGTGTACCTGTACAAGAAAGATTACGCGAATGCTGCAAGTTGTGCCTCGGAGGTCATCGAGTCCGGTAAGTTCGAGTGGGTGAAACAGTCCAATTTGACGGACGAGAAAATGGCGGATCTTTCTTTTTCCACGGAACATTTGTTTGCTTTGAACGTGGTGACGCTGGGAAGTCGTGCCGAGAAGTATTTCTCCGGGAGTAATTCTGTTTTTGCGGTGAGCGAGTCAACATTATTGGGGTATTACGAGTCGGCTCAGGATTATCGTTATTTGTACCAGTTCAAAACCGGCACCGGGTTGAGTAATACGTTGCGCTACCTCAAAAAATACGATCAGTTGGAAGGGAATGGTACTACTGCTTGGCCGGCGTCTTACCGGAACAAGATGCCGTTGTTCCGTTTGTCGGAAATGTACTATATCCTTGCCGAGTGTCGTCATTATACATCCGGGGATGTGTTGGCAGCGTTGAATGAAGTACGGCATCACAGGGGCGTTGCAGACTTGGGAGAGGCTGATGTGACGGATTTTGATGCTGTTCTGTTGTCTGAATTCCGGAAGGAAATAATCGGGGAAGGACAATTATTTTTTCATTACAAGCGGTTGAATTTACCGATGATCAAAGGGACGGATGCGGACGTGATCGGTCAGGGGGTGTACAAACTGCCGATGCCGAAAGCAGAGTTACAGAATCCGGGTTGGGTAAGCAATAAATAAGAAGGTATTATGAAAAGACAAATGATATATTTGGGTGTTATCATCGCTTTGGTGTTGTGTGCCTGCGAGGAAGACGACAAACTGATGTTTGATGAGGAGTCGCGTGCATTGAATCTTTGGTTCGGAACCGAATCTTTGGAAGGAAGAGTGGATAGTACGGAATACAATTACGCGTTCCGCCCGCTGAATACGGAGTTGGACTCGGTAATGTTCTACGTGAAGTTGGCGGGAGTGCCGTTGAAAGAGGATTACACGTTTGAATTGGAAGCCACGGGAGGTGATGCCTCGACAGTGATTGCCGGGGAGCATTACGTGTTGCCGTCTTACGTGTTAAAGGCAGGGACTACCGGGGGAAGTTTCCCGATATATTTGAAGAATACGTCAGATTTTAAGAATAAGGCATTTTCGCTTTCTTTCGGCTTGAAGGAAAATGAACGATTTGAAACTGGGGCGAAGGAATATGCTTTCCTAAAATTGAATATCAAGGATAAGGAGGAAAAACCTCAATACTGGGATGACGATCCGGAAACTTATATGCCATTGAAAAATTTCTTTGGTACATATAGTCACAAGAAGTATCAGTTTATTATAAAGGTGACGGGAAAAGTAATTCTTCGGGTGATCTATCAAGGTACACCTACTCCACCTTACGAGATATCTTATTTTGAAGCCCAGTATTTGCAGGCGAAATGCAGGCTTGCCGTTGAGGAGTACAATAATAACCCGGAGAACCCGGATCGTCCGCTATCGGATGAATACGGACCGATAACTTTCTAAAGTGTAAGGCTATGAATTTTTTGAAATATATTATATCGCTGATTGTTGCCTGTACGGGATTATGGGCGTGTTACGACGACAAGGGTAATTACGATTACCGGGAGTTGGACGAGATTGTTATTGATTCGACAGGCGGGTTGATTCAAGCGGACTATTCTATTGCCCGGATGGATGTTCTGGACATTCCTTTGAAGGTGTATTACAAGGGAAAACTGGTGAATGGTTCCGAGGCGCAATACCCGGAGTTGGAATTTAGTTGGGTAGTTTATCAACAGGGCATGGGAACCCCGATTGCGGATCGGGATACAGTCGCCGAACAGATTGAATTGAAGATTCCCGTGGAGTTGGAAGAGCGGAACTGGGAATTGGTGTTCACGGTACTGAACAAACAGACGAATACCCGGGAGTTTATGAAATTCGGGTTGAAAGTGAATGCGGCGTTGAGCGAGGGATGGATGGTGTTGTACGAACGGGATGGTAAAACGGATGTCGGTTTGATCGTGGATAAACTGATAGCCCCGAACGTGACTAGGGAACAAACATGGGTGGATATATATTCGACGTTCAATGATGTCCCTTTGGACGGTAAACCTGTTCGTTTGCTGTATTCCGTTTCCACGAATCCGCAGGCAGTAATAGCGGTGACCGATAAAGATATGGTTGGCGTGGCACCCTCTTCCTTCAGTAAATTATATTCATTCAATGATATGTTCTGGACGACTCCTTCTGTACAGGCTCCTGATTGTTATACCGCTTTTTACAATAAACGGGAATTAGTAATGAATGACGGGAAGATGCACACGGTTAATTTTTCCACGAGCGGGGCGGACCGGACGAATTTGTTTTTCGGGGTACCTTGCACCGGGGAGTATGGAAAACTGGCAAAATGGTGTGCGAATATGAGTTCCGGTTATAGCGGTGTCGTGTATGATCAGGAGAACCGGAAGTTTATGTGTATAAAATCGAATCGGACGGAGGTTGTCGCTTTGCCTATTCAGAGTGCGGGGATTGCGTTCGATTGTAATGATGTGGGATTGGAACTGGTCATGAGTGATTACGGTTGGAGTCATTATGAATACGTGATCATGAAAGACAGGCAAGAACATTACTATTTGCTGGCAGCCGATTTTTGTAGTATAATGACTCAAAATATGATAGGCGTCGGGAAGTATGATATGGCAAATTGTAAAGGACTGTCGGATGGGATTTCTTCTATGACCGCCGGATACAAGGGTGAAATACTCTATTATGCAGCCGGTAGTAAAGTGTACCTGTACGATTATAAGTCTACGAACAGTACCGGTGATGCCGTGTGGGAAGACCCGAACGGGGATGAGGTGACTTGTATCCGGTTGCAGAAATATTATCAGGGTTCGATGATGATGGCAAATACTCCGCCTAATGCTTGTGAAGTGTTGTATATTGCCACGTATAACGAACAGGAAGGAAAAGGAACGGTGTACCAGTTAAGAGTGAATCCTTCCAGCGGTGCGGTGGATTTGAGTACTCAAAAACCGTTTTATGGTTTCGGGAAAGTGAAAGACATGGGATGGAAAATAAAGTAAACTAATTTATAAATTAAAAGGATATGAAGTATTGTTATTTACTTACGATCGTAAGTATCATTGGGATGTTATTGGCTGATGTGAAAGACTCTCGGGCTCAAATGACAGTTGCCCAGCCCGTGCAAACGAAAGCAGAAGTAGAAACGGGTATACGTTTTTTTGAAGGTTCTTGGAATGAGGCATTAGCCGAATCGAAGAAAACCGGTAAGCCGATTTTTATGGATTGCTATACCGTGTGGTGTGTACCGTGCAAAAGGTTGGCACAAGAAGTATTTACCAAGCCGGAAGTTGGGGAATATTTTAATTCCCGTTTTATCAACGTGAAGATGGACATGGGAACCGCTCAGGGGAAAGAATTGAACAAACGATACAAGGTGACAGGGTACCCGACTTTACTTTTTTTGGATGAAGACGGCAATATGTCACATCGTATCGTGGGGGCTCCGGACGGGAAGATTCTGTTAAGGGAAGCAGTCCGGGCGATTGAAGGAAACGGATATACTTCAATGAATAAGATGTATGCGGAAGGAAATCGTCAGCCCGGTTTTATACAGGAGTACATGGAAGTGCTGGATGTTGCCGGGGAGGGAAAGAAATCGGCAGATATCTGTTTGGACTATTTTGACACGTTGGATAAAACCAAGTTAAAAGAACGGGAGTATTGGGATTTGTTTATAAAATACGTGAAGGATGTCGATTCTGACGAGGCTAAATACGTGTACAAGAATCGGAAAGAGTTTATTAATTTGTACGGGGAGAAAGAGGTAGGAAAGAAATTATTCCAATTGTACAATGGTGGTGCTTACCGATACTGGAAGGTAGAAGACGGGATCGGAGTATTCGATAAAAAAGGATTCGAGAAGTATGTCCGAGATTTGATGAAAAAGGATATAGATAGGAAAGGACAGATTATCAGTGATGCCCGTATGAATTATGCCATGAAAGCGGGAGATTGGGAAGAGTACGTGCAGTTGGGAAATGAACGTTTGCAAGCGGGTGAAGATAATACTTTTGTCGTGTATAATTGGGGGTTACGAGTGAATGTCGGATGCAAGGATATGACCGTGCGTGAAGAGGTGGCAAAGTGGATGGAACAGTTTGCTATGGCTTGTGACCGGAAGCCGGATGCAAAGGAATCGGCGTCATTAAAGAATTCTTTTTTAGCTGTTGCCGATAAGCTAAGACACCCGGAGAAGAATGACAAGAATTACCGTCCCACGATCGTGATAACCGGAAAGATTGCGGCTTTGAGTGATAAAGGAAATATCATCAGAGTCCTCAAGAAGGAAGGGTTTTCCAAGCAAGCGATAGATTCTTGTGAGGCAAAATCGGATGGGACTTATGAATTGAAAATGAGGGTGGAACAACCCGGTGTGTATATTTTGGAGTGTCAGGGCGGACAGCGGGTTGAATTTTGGGCAGGTGATGAAGACGTGCACGTTGATTTCCCCGGTTTCGGGAATGCCAAAATTAAAGTTATTCGTCCGGTGTATATTCGTGTTGCCGGAGGAAAAAACAATGAAGTGTTGGATAAATTGAATTGGGAGGCTTTCCAGAATATACAGTTAGCGGGAGCTTTTGCCCGTCCGGTATATAGTCAGGCGGGAGTTGCAGATTCTGTAAAACAACAGTTGATGACACGGTTGGGAGAAGTAGTTAGTCATGATATGTCCGGACGTTTGCTGCATTGGGCAGAGGAATATGCAGACCGGGAAGCCGTGGTAACAGTCCTTGCCAAATTGCGAGGAGAAGAGTATACCGAAACAGTTCAGAAAGTCTTGACAATACTGGAGGCAAAATATCCGACTAGCGTGGCAGTGAAAGATTTTAAAGCGGCTCGTGCACAACAGGAGCTTATAAAGCAAGGTGGAATGGCACCTGAATTTTCTTGTCCGACTCCCGACGGGAAAAAGAATTTAGGCCCGCAAGATTTTAAAGGGAAATATCTCGTCATGGATTTTTGGGCTTCATGGTGTGGTCCTTGCCGGGGTGAGATTCCTCACTTGAAAGAGGCTTATGAGAAGTACGCGGACAAAGGAGTGGCTTTTTTCAGCGTGTCTATCGACAAGAGCGATGCCGCTTGGAAAAAAGCCTTGGCAGAGGAAAATATGCCTTGGGAACAAGTATGCGCTCCACAAGCCGGGAAAGACGTGATGAAACAGTATCAATTCTCGGGAATACCTTATATTTTGGTGTTGGATAAAGAGGGACGTATCGTGGGAACCAATTTGCGAGGAAAAGCCTTGATGGATAAATTGGAAGAATTGGTAAACGAAAATAAACCCAAAACATCCATGATGATGAGATAAAATTTTAG
The DNA here is from genome assembly GCF_022132345.1 of Butyricimonas sp. DFI.6.44. Classification (NCBI taxonomy): domain Bacteria; kingdom Pseudomonadati; phylum Bacteroidota; class Bacteroidia; order Bacteroidales; family Odoribacteraceae; genus Butyricimonas; species Butyricimonas sp. DFI.6.44. Next base: position 304,949 of record NZ_JAKNJD010000003.1, read on the forward strand.
AGTCGGGGGATTTGCATAACGAGAGATATTATTGCTTCTCTTCTATCGCACGGCTTCATTGCAAATTCCCCGCTCTTGTTCTAGGCGTGTTTAGGTAGTTTTATGCTTTGCTACTTTCGTAATAAATAACACGAATAACCCGAGTCCGACCACGATTCCTACCGGGTAGCTGATGGCGGGAGCAATAAATAATCCGCCGACCTTGTAGGGGGCAATCATAAAATAGGTAGCGCACACGACACTCAGGAATGTTGCCGGAAGCGACATCATCCAATGCGGTTTGCCTTTCTTTGCCAGATAAGTGGCGGCTGTCCATAGGGTGATGGTTGCCAATACTTGATTACCTATTCCCACGTATTTCCAGATAGTGGAGAAATCCACGTTGCAGAGCAGGTAGGCGACCGCGAAAATTGGAATGGATACCATCAAGCGGTTCTTAATCGGTTTCTGGTTAAATTTCAAGGCGTCGGCGATAATCAATCGCATACTTCGGAATGCCGTGTCGCCGGAAGTGATGGGACAAACGACCACGCCGATGATGGCAATAATTGCTCCGAAGCGTCCCAGCCAAGAGTTACATATCTGGTTCACGATAATTGCCGGGGTTGCACCTCCTTCTGCTGCCGTATTCAGCCCTTCCGCTCCACCGAAGAATGCCATGGCTGCCGTGGCCCAGATCATGGCAACGATACCCTCGCAAATCATTGCCCCGTAGAAAATCGGACGCCCGTACTTCTCGTCTGTCATGCAGCGTGCCATCATGGGCGACTGCGTGGCATGGAAACCGGAAATGGCTCCACAGGAAATCACGATGAATAACATCGGGAAAAGAATATTGTGTTGCGGATCGGCATGCATATTGCGCATGGAATCGAAAGTCAGGTTCTCCAAAACAAGTTCTCCGCTAAATCCGCCGTAAAGCAAATAGGCTCCCACGCTGACAGCCATAAATATCAGGGCGGCACCCATGAACGGATAGATTTTACCGATTATCTTATTGATTGGTAATAAGGTCGCTATAATATAATAAGCAAATATGATGTATAACCAAGGCGTCATGCTCATCTTGGTCAGGCTGCCTAATAGTTCTGCCGGACCGTTCACGAAAGAAACCCCGACGGCTAGCAACAGAAAGCCCGTGAAGAACGTCATGAACTTGCGCACCCCGTTACCGAGGTATTTGCCCACGATGTCGGGCAGACTGGTCCCGTCGTGACGGGTAGATAGCATTCCGGAAAAATAGTCATGAGTGGCGCCCATGAATATACAACCGACAACGATCCACACGTAAGCCATGGGACCGTAGGCGGCACCGAGAATTGCCCCGAAGATGGGACCCAATCCGGCAATATTTAAAAACTGAATCACGAAAATACGCCAAGGCTTCAGTTCATGGTAATCCACTCCGTCTGCAAGACGTTTTACTGGGGTAGCGATAGTGGATGATGCCCCGAAAAATCGTTCAACAAATTTCCCGTAGGTGAAATAAGCGACGATTAGTAATCCGATTGAAATAATAAATGTTAGCATTTGCTTGAAATTTTTGCACGAACACAAAGTTATAAAAATGAGTTTGAAAAGTAAGTCTTTAAAGACGGAAAAAATGCACGCACGGGTAAAAAAGAAATGGCGACCAGTCTGGCATTGAAGGTAGTTGAGGTGCGCTAGATCTGATCGCCTGGCCTGGGACACGATATTGATATAATCCGTTCTACGGATTATTTCTGGATGTGGAATTGGATGTGGCCATTGGTGATGTGATGCTTATTTATCATTTATGTAAATCTCCTTACGTTTTGTGACCTAATTGTTATATGACAAATGTATAGAGTGATTTTCTAATTACAGTAGGAATCAATGAGGATTTTCACCTCTGTCAGTTCTAAATATAAAGGAAAATCAGGCGTGTGTTTTTATTTTTGAAAATAAAGCCTTGGTCTAATGTTGGAATCCTCATTTTTTGAAATGGACGTCATTTGGAACGATATTTACCGGAAATCGGGATTATTTTCGATAATTTGATTTTATAGGAAAAAACGGAAATGATATTATAAAATCTTGTTTGGTTTATTTTGAAAATATCGTATCTTGGTCGAGTCATCCGAAGGAGGCGTATGTTATCGGCAAAAGAATATTTAAAAATACGGAAAGGAAAAATGAAACAAGAAGTTTTGCATGATAACTTATTGAATGCCATACGAACGAAAGTGCCTCACGAGGAAAATTTGGCGAGTGTTCTGGGAAATATATTATGTATTGGGAAGGAGGCGATATATCGTCGGTTACGGGGGGACGTTCCTTTCACGTTATTGGAAACGGCGCTGATCTCGAAAGAAATGAATATTTCGGTGGATAGTCTTTTGGAATCCGTGTCCCCGAAAAGCAGGCCTTTCCAGTTAAAGTTGACAGAGTTTTTTAACCCGTTGGAAACGGATTTCCTGATGATGGAGAATTACGTGGATGTATTCCGGACTCTTGACGAGAAAACCTATTCCGAGAGTGCATCCTCCACGAACATACTGCCGCAACCCCTTTATCAGGATTACAAATTTCTTTCAAGGTTCTATCTGTTCAAGTGGAAAGCCCAAAGGGACGGGTTGGATTCCGTGAAGACATTACATGAAATCGTACCGGAGGAACGGTTAGTCCGTATACAGAAGGATTTGGTCGTGGAGGCTCGTCGGGTAAAAGACACGAGTTATATATTCGATAACATGATATTCCTTTACCTGATCAATGATATCAAATATTTTGCCAGCGTGAACCTGATATCCAATGCCGACGTGCAGGAATTGAAAGAAGAATTGTTCCATTTTTTGAATTGTTTGGAACGCTTGGCGGCAAAAGGGAGATTCGATAACGGGAACAGGATACATTTTTATATATCCAATATTAATTTCGACACGACGTACTCCTATGTTCACACGCAGAAATATAACCTTAGTCTGATAAAGGCATTCACGTTGAATGGGATAGCGTCTTTGGACGATAAGACCTTCGAGAGCGTGAAAAGCTGGATTCTTTCCTTGAAAAGATTCTCGACATTGATATCCGAGAGCGGCGATTTACAGCGGATACATTTCTTTAAAAGTCAAAGAGAATTGGTGGCCACGTTGTGATTCGTTGAGAAATAATATATAACTTTGAATGTCCCGTTGTCGTAAATCAGGCAAACGGGTTAGTGTTTTATCAACTAACTTGAACAATATGAAAACATTATTCACGATTCTTTTATTGATTGCAGGTATGACAAGTATAGCGCAGAAATTCGAATCCGATTCGTTCGTGACGAAAGACGGGAAGTCTTTGAAGATTACTTTTATAAAACATGGTAGTCTGATGTTTGAGTTTGACGGGAAGATCATCTATGTAGATCCGGTTTCCGACTATGCGGATTACAGCACTTTGCCCAAGGCGGACGTGATATTGATTACCCATGAACATGCTGACCATTTGGACCCGAAAGCCATAGCGGACGTGGAGAAGAAAGATACCAGAATCGTGATTAACGCTTCTGGCCGAGAGAAGTTGGGTAAAGGAGATGTCATGAAAAATGGAGATCAGATACAAGTGACTCCTTGGTTGAAAGTGGAGGCTGTACCTGCTTATAACACGACACCCGGAAGAGAAATGTATCACCCGAAAGACCGGGATAACGGTTATGTCCTAACCTTAGGCGGCACGAGAATTTATGTTGCGGGAGATACGGAAGATATTCCCGAATTGAAGAGATTGAAAGATATAGAAATTGCCTTTTTACCGGTAAATCAGCCTTACACGATGACCGTCGCGCAGGCGGACAAAGCTGCCCGAATGGTAAACCCGAAAGTGCTCTATCCTTACCACTACGGCAATACTTACGTGGAAGAATTACAAAAAAACTTGAAGGACACTAAGATTGATGTTCGCATCCGGCAATTACAATAAGGTTAATAAGAGGCTGTGTCAAAAGCCATTTTGAAGTGAACCCTAAAAGTTTTTTGTCTAACTTTTAGGGTTCACTTCAACTTCACTTTTAGCACAGCCTCTTTTTAATTATAAATCGCTTCGAACAGAAATTTGAACGAGGGACTTGTAACCATATGTTTATCAGCATTTCCGGCGTAAACTTCTCCGTTTGCCAAGTTCAGTTTCTTTACCGGTGCTCCTTCCGTGAAATCCAGACCTTTCAAGTCAAGCCAGAATACATTCGGGGTTATTGTAGATTCAAAGAAGTAAACCTTATTCTTTTGGTCTGAAACAGTTCTCCAACGCGTGGAGGAAATATTCGGTTGATCGGGAGTTGAAATCCCGAGAGGAACTGATACATTCCGGATAACACTGAATACTCCAGCCACGGCTTCCTGTTGTTTGTCTGTTTGCGGGATAGCATTGATGTAAAAGGAAGCCCTGACAAAACGGTCGGCTGCACGGTTCGTGCCCGGTAGCATCACCAGACCGCCGATTTGCTTCCAGTAATTGTTCAACGTGATTTGCTGTTCATAGGAAGGAGAGTTTGTCATTACTTGGTATTCTTTCCCCTCGTGTATGACCAGTTTGCCTTTGATGTATTCAAAAATGGCACTGTTACCCGAGGCATCCGAGATAGCAAGATGTAATGTTGATTTGGCTCCGTTCGGCATATCCGGTGCGTCGATGCGGAAAGTTTCCTTGCGCAATTCGTTTACCGCCTCGTCTACCGTGGCGAAATTGTCCAACACGTATTGTGTCCATATACTGATTCCCATTACCGGACGAGTATCATTCGGACGGTAGTAATCGGATTCAGCCAGATACAGGAGGTTGGCAACCAATCCTTTCTCGTTCATCCCGTCGGAAGTACCGATATCATATCCGGCGGTGATGACACTACCGTATTTTGATTTCCAATGCATCGTGTTCCCTTTGTCGGCTCCCGCTCTCTCAATCCCTCTGGGAAACACGTAAATATTTGACTTTAAATCTTCTTTCCAGTCCATAGTCCTGCCTGTTACGACCATGCCGTTTTGTCCGATATATACCACTCGGGTACATGCATCGGTATACGATACCAGCGTTCCTGCCAGTAATAATGTTGCGATAAATAATGTTTTCCTCTTCATACTTTAATGTTTTATGTGTTAAACGGAAATTACGTTTGACAAGTTTCTTAAAATTATATGAAAATCAAATATTATTCGCTGATAGAGTGAATCTTTATTTGGTAGAAATTCGATATATTTGTCATATTAGAATCTAAACATCAAATATTATGAAGAATAAAATTTGTCAGAGTTGCGGTATGCCCATGATGGCAGAGGAGCAATTCGGTACTAATGATGACGGTAGTATGAATACCGAGTATTGTACATATTGTTATCAAGACGGGGCTTTCACGGGCAATTATACCATGAATGAGATGATAGACCATAATCTTGAATTTTTAGATGAATTCAATAAAGATGTGGAGCGTCCGTTCACGAGAGAAGAGGCCAGAGCCGAGATGAGGAAATTTTTCCCCACGTTGAAACGATGGAAAAACTGAATGGTACTTTAATTGACGGTTCAATGATTTTCCCGAATCATTGAACCGCCAGTCAAGGAATCAAAAGGATTTTTATTTCTGAAACAATCTGATAGCCTCGGTCTTGTCTTTTTCCAATTGTTCCCGAAGCTCCTTTATATCTTCGAATTTTCGTTCTCCCCGAAGGCGGGTAATCAGTTTTATCGTGATAGTCCGGTTGTAGATATTTTGGTTGAAGTCGAAAATATGAACCTCGTGGGAAACGATGCCTTCTTTACTCACCGTCGGGCGTATCCCGATATTTAACATCCCATGGAAAACCTGTTCCCCGATGAAAACTTCTACGGCATAAACGCCTATCGCGGGGAGTAATTTTCTTTCTTCCGGGATTTGCACGTTTGCTGTTGGGAAACCTATTTCCCGCCCTAATTTGCGTCCGTCCACGACTTTCCCGGTAATGGAGTAGGGGTAACCGAGAAAACGGTTTACCGTGTTGATATCGCCAACTGCCAAAGCGTTTCGTATTTTCGTGGAACTGACATTCACGTCATTCTCCTCGAATACAACTTCCCGTTCCAGAAAGAAACCGTATTTCAAGGATAATTCCTGCAGGCTTTCGAAATTCCCCGCCCGATTCTTCCCGAACCGGTGGTCGTATCCCACGACAAGGCCTTTGATATGAATCTTGTCCACCAGAATATTTTTCACGAAATCTTGATAAGGTTGTTGGGAAAATTCGAGTGTGAATTTCAAGATAATCAAATGGTCTACCCCGTATTGTTCCAGTATGGCAATTTTCTCCTCGAGAGTTGTCAGTATACCCGGTTTCTTTTCCAGAGGATACAACACTTCCCGTGGGTGAGGTTCAAAACTGATAATAACGGACTCTCCGCCGATACGGTCAGCTTTCTCTTTCAAGTGTTGAATCACGCGGGCGTGTCCTAAATGCACTCCGTCAAAACTACCGATAGTGACAACCGGGTTCTTGATATTAATACCTTCGACTCCGTGGTGAACTTTCATTTCAAATGGGTTGAACAATTTGACGCGAAAGTAATATAAATAACCGAATAATGGAGTCTATAAAATTCATAAGGTTTATAAACTTTATGAACTTTATAAACCTTATGAACTTTATGAACCCGCTACTTTAGAAGCGATACTGTATCATCGTGTTGATACGACTTGCGTTACCGTAGTCTTTGTTGAAGTCGTTACGGCGTCCGAAGACATATTCAATACCGCATGAACCGTATTCGCTGAAATCCCAGAATAGATTGGCGGCGGCGTATTGAGCGTATTTGTATGAGGTGGTCGGCATGCCGAACCGTTCCTCTACACGGGCGTAACTGTACATGATGTTGGAAGAAAGCTCTTCATTCCATTTGTGAGAGAAACCTCCATAGGCTCCCCACGCGCAGGATGCTTTCAATTTTCCCTCGGCGGTGGCACTGGGTACGAGGTCAAGACCTATACCGGATATATCCTGTATATAATTGGAAATACCTTTACCGCAAACACCTTGGAAACAGAAAGACGTGCTTTCCGAGAACTGCCAGATTCCACTTAAAGAGGCGCCCCAGCCCGTTACGATTTGGTCTTTGTCCTTGATTTCATCCTTGTAATACATGTTTCTTAATACCGCTCCGGCTTGCAAGTGACTGCCGTTTTTGAAACTGTATCTCACGTTAAGCGGGATGTCGGGAATCCTTTGATGAATGTAATCCGTGAATTCTCCTTCCGTGTAAGACGGTTCCACGTATTCAAGGGCTAAAGAGGCTTGCCAATGCTCGTTGAAATCCCGCGTGTACCGGATTTGCGGTTGACGTAAGGCAACTTCACTGGTCGGGCCTTCCTCGTCGATTGTGGCAGGACCCGCGGAAATGTCACAGAAAGTACTCCATGTCTTACCAATAGTGAAGCCTTTGAACTTAATGAAAGCCTGTCTTAGGATAGGAGCGTTTTGTGAGCCTTCGAACTCCATTTCCATGTAAGTAACCAGTCTGCCGACTTCGGTATCGCCTACCAGTTTGAAAAATAACCGGGACTGTCCCACGTCGATACCGTAACGTCCGCCGGATTGATGACCTTTCAGGGCGATAGAGTTCGTTTCGAAGTAATTGTCATTGGGAACTCCGTTAAAATCGTAAATCCCCTGCACCTGTACAAACCCTCCCACGCCGAATACGAAGTTTTTATCCTTGTTGAAAAACACAAATCTCGGGGAAGCGGGATCGTTAAAGGATAGCGGAAAAGCTTCTTTCATCATTTTGTAAAAGTTATCCGCATCATTTTTTGCCGACACGGAAGTCACGTTGACTTGCGCTCGTGCTCCCGTGTAGATTCCACAAGAGATAGCAATCAACAATAGCAATGTCAATTTTTTCATAGTGCTACAAATTAGTTGGTTAATTTAGTAACACTATATACGAGGGAGGATAGTAAAAGTTCAGGTAATTCAGTGATTTGACCTTACGACCTTATGGACTTTAAGACTTTATGGACTAGAGGGCGTGTCAAAACACGCCCTCATCGAATTATATTTTGACCTCTTTCAGGATTTCCCGCAAGTCGGTCTTCTTCTTCAAAATGTCATATAATTGGTCGATAGCCACGCGTTCCTGTTCCATCGTATCACGATAACGTATGGTCACGGCATTGTCTTCCAGTGTTTGATGGTCAACCGTGATACAGAACGGGGTTCCGATAGCATCCTGCCGACGGTAACGCTTACCGATAGAATCCTTTTCATCGTATTGGCATCTGAAATCAAGACGTAATAATTTCATGATTTCTTCCGCTTTCTCCGGTAGTCCGTCTTTTTTCACTAATGGCATAATGGCAAGTTTGACCGGTGCCAAGGCGGGCGGCAATTTCAACACGACACGCGCATCCTTTGAACCGTCTTCTTTCACGATCTCCTCCTCCTTGTACGCGGCGGAAAGGATTTGCAGGAACATACGGTCTACCCCGATAGATGTTTCTACCACGTACGGCACGTATGACTCGTTCAATTCCGGATCAAAATATTGTAATTTTTTGCCGGAGAATTCTTGATGTCGTTTCAGGTCAAAGTCCGTGCGGGAATGGATACCTTCTACTTCCTTGAACCCGAACGGGAATTTATATTCGATGTCCGTGGCGGCATTCGCGTAGTGAGCCAATTTCTCGTGATCGTGGAAACGATAGTTTTCAGCCCCGAAGCCGAGAGCCTGATGCCAGCTCATGCGGGTTTCTTTCCATTTCTTGAACCACTCCAATTCCGAACCGGGACGTACAAAGAATTGCATCTCCATTTGCTCGAACTCGCGCATACGGAAAATAAATTGGCGAGCCACGATTTCGTTGCGGAACGCTTTACCGATTTGAGCGATACCGAAAGGAACCTTCATCCGTCCTGTCTTCTGAACATTCAGAAAGTTCACGAAAATACCCTGTGCGGTTTCCGGGCGCAGGTAAATCTTGCTGGCACCTTCTGCCGTGGAACCCATCTCGGTCGAGAACATCAAGTTGAACTGGCGTACTTCCGTCCAATTGCAGGTACCGGATATAGGGCATACAATCTTATTGTCGATGATAATCTGACGCACTTCCGTCAGGTCGTTATCGTTCAACGCCTTTGCCATTCTTGCCGTGAGTTCCTCTTTTTTTCGGATATTCTCCAGCACTTGGGGATTTGTTTGGCGATATAACGTTTCGTCGAATTTCTCCCCGAATCTTTTCTTGGCCTTTGCCACGTCTTTCTCGACCTTATCCTCGTATTTGGCGATATGGTCTTCGAGCAACACGTCGGCACGATATCTCTTCTTGGAATCTTTATTGTCAATCAACGGATCGTTAAATGCATCCACGTGTCCGGAAGCCTTCCAGATGCTCGGGTGCATAAAAATAGCGGAATCCAGTCCCACGACATTCTCGTGCAGGAGTACCATGGAGTCCCACCAGTATTTCTTGATATTATTCTTCAATTCCACCCCGTACTGACCGTAATCGTACACGGCAGCTAACCCGTCATATATCTCTGATGACTGGAACACGTACCCGTATTCTTTACAGTGTGCTACCAGCTTTTTGAAAATATCCTCTTGTGCCATTTTAATTTTAGATTTATGATTTTAAATTTTAGATTCAGTTTGCGTTTGTAATCGTAAATCTGTAATCTGAAATCGTAAATTAATTGTCTACTCCAATTTCTTTTATCGCTTCGGTCACGTTGATAGCGTAATCTCCGATTTTTTCACATTCGAAGAATATGTCACTGTAAACGATACCTGTCGCGTAATTATATTTCTTCTCCTCGATAGCCGTCAAGTGTTCCTGTTGCAGGATGGTACGGTAATCATTGATCGTTTGCTCCACCTCGTAAGCTTTTTTTGCTTTTACCTCCTTGTATTCAATGGCAAGGTTGGCGCACATGACAACGAGAGCTTCGTCCACGATAGCCATCATGTGGCGTAATTTCTCGTCAAGAAAGTCGGGAAATTCTATATTCTGTTCATTCCGGCGACCGACAGCCTTTGCCACGTTCAACGAGGAATCTGCGATACTTTCAATTTCCGATACGATCTTGAACATGGCACGTACCCGTTGGGAGTTCTCCGTGGAGAGCTTCGACTCGGAAACCTTGGTCAGGTAATCGGCGATTTCCACTTCCACCACGTCGCTCTCGTCTTCCAGTTTGTCGATGCGGTTGAATTTCTTCTCGAACTCTTTTGTCGGCGTGTGCATGATTTCCACCACTTGGCGATACATGTCCAACGTGTTCTTGGCATAATGTGAAATCTCTTGTTTCGCTTGGAATAGAGAAGCGTCCGGGGTAGAAAGCAACCCGATTTTAATGTGTTTCAGCGTGAATGCATCGTCTGCCGATTCTTTTGATTTAATCATCCGGGTAACCAGCCGGGCAATCACTTTCGTGAACCAAATCAGTAAGAACACGTTAGCGACATTAAAACAAGTATGGAATAATGATAAGGCAACCGGCACGGAACCCACGTCCGTGAACGGGTTACCGATACCCAGACTTATACTGAGTTTTGCCACCCAACCAAGAAATATCGGGAATATGGCCAGTACCCATAATACCCCGAACACGTTAAACAGGAAATGCGCGAACGCGGCTCTTTTCGCTGTTGTGTTGGCAACCATGGCGGCAAGATTTGCCGTGATAGTGGTTCCTATGTTTTCACCCAACACCATGGATGCGGCGATATCAAACCCGATCCATCCGTTGGCACACATGACCAGCGTCAATGCCATCGTGGCGGAAGAAGATTGTATCAGTATCGTTAAGGCTGTTCCTATCAGCATAAACAAGATGTAGGAACCGTATCCCATGTCCGTGTAATTATGCAGGAAATCCAGAATTTCGGGATTCTCGTGTATGTTCGGCATATTCTCCTGCAAGAAGTTCAACCCGATAAACAAAAGACCGAAACCGATGATTAATTCACCCCAGCTCTTTCGCATCCGCTTTGCCGAGAACAGAAGCGGTAAACTCAGACCGATCAGGGGAAGCGACAGGCTTACCATGCTGACTTTGAAGCCGAGGATGGAAATCAACCATGCCGTGAACGTGGTTCCCACGTTAGCTCCCATGATAACCCCGATGGAACCGACAAGGTCAAGTAACCCGGCGTTCACGAAACTGACGACCATTACCGTGGTCGCTGACGAACTTTGAATGATTGTGGTAATTAGAAGACCGGTGATAACACCTTTCACGCGATTGGATGTCATTGCGGCGAGGATGGTTCTCATTTTGTTACCCGCTACCTTTTGCAAGGCCTCACTCATCATCTTCATTCCAAAGAGGAACACACCCAATGATCCGATCAATTGCAAGAAATCGAGAATCGTGTAATTCATAAACAGTTATTTGTAATAAATAGAATTTGCGACGTAAAGGTATAACAATCTAAATAAAAAAAGCCCCCATACGGGAGCTTTTTTTTATTTTAATTGTCGGTATTACATCATACCCGGCATCCCTCCACCCATCGGCGGCATAGCGGGTGCGGGATTTTCCTGTTTTTCCTCGACTAATACACATTCGGTCGTCAGGAACATTCCGGCGATAGAAGCGGCATTTTCCAAAGCTACGCGAGCCACTTTCTTCGGGTCGATTACCCCGGTCTTCATCAAGTGCTCGTAAACATCGGTACGCGCGTTGTAACCGAAATCTTTCTTACCTTCTCTTACTTTGTTCACAACCACGGCTCCCTCTACTCCGGCGTTAGCGGCAATTTGGCGAAGCGGTTCCTCGATAGCGCGTTTCACGATCTCGATACCGGTAGCTTCGTCTTCATTTTCGCCTTTCAACTTTTCAAGAGCGGGGATAGCGCGGATGTATGCGACTCCACCTCCGGGGATGATACCTTCCTCGATAGCGGCACGCGTTGCGCTCAAAGCATCGTCGATGCGGTCTTTCTTCTCTTTCATTTCGATTTCGGAAGCGGCACCCACGTAAAGAACGGCAACTCCTCCGGCTAATTTAGCCAATCTCTCTTGCAGTTTTTCTTTATCGTAATCAGAAGTAGAATGTTCGATCAATTTCTTGATTTGGTTTACACGTTCTGCGATAGCTTCTTTGGAACCGCAACCGTTCACGATAGTGGTGTTTTCTTTATCGATGGTTACTTTGTCGGCACATCCCAGCATGTCCAAAGTGGCAGTTTCCAACTTCAAACCTTTCTCCTCGGAGATCACAACACCGCCTGTCAAGATGGCAATGTCTTCCAGCATCTCTTTTCTGCGGTCACCGAATCCCGGGGCTTTCACTGCCGCTATCTTCAACGAACCTCTCAAGCGGTTTACAACCAAAGTAGCCAGCGCTTCGCTTTCCACGTCTTCAGCGATGATAATCAATGCACGTCCGGCTTGAGCGATAGGCTCAAGAACAGGTAACAATTCTTTCATCGTGGAAACTTTCTTATCGTAAAGCAAGATGTACGGTTTCTCGAATTCAGCGTTCATCTTTTCCGTGTCGGTCACGAAATACGGGGAGATATATCCGCGGTCGAATTGCATACCTTCAACCACTTTCACTTCTGTTTCAGTTCCTTTGGCTTCTTCTACCGTGATAACACCTTCTTTCGTTACTCTTTCCATAGCCTCGGCAATCAAAGCACCGATATTGTCATCCCCGTTGGCAGAGATACGTGCCACTTGACGAATCTTATCGTAGTTTTCTCCTACTTCTTCTTTTTGGCTTTCCAAGTTCTTCACCACTTCGGCAACGGCTTTGTCGATACCTCTCTTCAAATCCATCGGGTTAGCCCCGGCGGTAACGTTCTTCAATCCCACGTTGATGATGGATTGAGCCAAAATGGTAGCGGTAGTGGTACCGTCACCGGCATCGTCACCTGTTTTGGAAGCCACTTCTTTCACCATTTGAGCGCCGATGTTGGCGTACGGGTCAGATAATTCGATTTCTTTTGCTACGGAAACACCGTCTTTCGTGATATGCGGCGCACCGAATTTTTTCTCGATAACCACGTTACGTCCTTTGGGACCGAGTGTCACTTTTACAGCGTTTGCCAACTCGTCAACACCCTTCTTCAATAAATCGCGGGCTTCAACATTAAATTTTATCTCTTTTGCCATAACCTTTTTAATTTTAGATTTTAGATTTTAAATTGAAAATCGATAGTGTGTAATTCATTTTCAATTTTCAATTCTCCATTTTCAATTGTTATAGAACCACTAGAATGTCGGATTGATTCATGATCAAGTACTTCTTGTCGTCAATCGTGGCTTCCGTGCCTGAATATTTTCCGAATAAAACGGTATCGCCTACCTTGATTTCCATCGGTTCGTCATGCTTTCCGTTTCCGGTTGCAACTACGACGCCTTTTTGTGGTTTTTCTTTCGCGGAATCAGGGATGATGATTCCTGAAGCGGTTTTAGTTTCTGCCTCTACCGGCTCTACAATAATTTTGTTAAGAACTGTCTTAAGTGCCATAATTCTTAATTTAAAAGTTTATTATTAATTGAAATTATCTCTATTTTTAAAATCAAATACGTCATTGACGGTACACATTCCGTGCCAAACAAAAAAATGTCAGTATGACTGACATACTGACATTTTTTTTGTTTATAATATAAAATATAGAATCTTCTAGTTATTCTTGGGTATCTCCGCTGTTGTCATCCACTGGAGTCGTGCTAACCGGTGCGCCGAAATCAGGAACACTTTGAGTCGGTGCCGATTGGTTCAATTGTTCTTGAATCGCCGATTGTTTCCCTCCTTGTTGACCTCTCGGGATCACCATGGCAGCCACGATACATAAAACGAGCATAGCGCCGGCTAGTGTCCATGTTGCTTTTTCAAGGAAATCGGTTGTTTTTCTTACACCCATGATTTGATTTGAAGAAGCAAAGGTTGAAGATAAACCACCGCCTTTTGAGTTTTGCACCAATACGATCAATATTAATAAAGCGCAAACAATAAAGATCAAAATAGAAACAACTAAGTACATATTAATTCGTATTATTATTTAAGTTCTCTTTTATTTTTTCAATCTGACTCGCAAAGTAAACACTTTTTTCCGGATATTTCAAACTTAATTTCGAATAAGTTGCGATAGCCTTGTCATATAATTGCTGACGGATGTATATTTTAGCCAATGTTTCCGAGAAAAATTCTGTTGTCGAATCCGTGTCAGTTGCCGTGATCTCGGGAGAAGACGCGCTTTCGCCCGTGAATTTGGCGATAGAAGGTTCCGTTTCAATAAATTTCTCGATCAACGTGTCCCGTCGCTCCTCTTTTTGCTTCTTTTTGGTCAACCACTCGTTCGCGAGCTCGTCAAGTGATAACATTTTTTCTTCTGGAAATTCATTTTCCAGCTGGTAATACGGCATCGGTAAACGAGTTTTTTTCTCTTCTTCCCGATCTTCGAGAAGTTCAATGGCGACGGGTTCCTGCTGGTAAACTTGCTCGTGCGAAGTACTCTCAAGGGACAACAGGTTATTCAGGTAACGGTAGAATTGTTTGTGATCCGGGATGAAAATGGTGTTTTGACGTAATTTCTCCGGGTATGCCGGGTGTCCCGTGTCATGTAACATTTTCAAGTACACGACACGTGCCGTTGAGAAATAAGGGTATTGCTCTATCAGTGATTCAACCTCCCCGATAAGCTCTCCTTCGTTACGTCCGGAACGTATAATATCTATTAATTCTTCCGTGTTCAAATTCTACCAGTTTACAAGTGCTTTGTTAAACACGTCTTCGATAATCTTGTCCGTGATATTCTTTATTAATTCCGGTTCCGCCGCGTCGTAATTCACGTCTATCCCGTAATCCTCGTAATGCGAGAAACTACTGTCGAAATCGGATTTGCCTGTTTCGTCTTTCGTGTTCGTGTATTTCACCCGGATGGTGATCGTGAGGCGGTTCTGTGCTGCCACTTCATCCCGTTGGATATCCACCGGGCGTTGTGTGAAGCCCGTGATTTGTCCCTCGAACCGGATATCCCCGTTGTTGTCTGTCACTTCCGTCAGACTGGTGCGGTCCCTCAAGTATTTTTTCAATGCCTCCGTGAAATCAGAACCCAAGTTCGGTGCAAAAGGTGTTTTATTCGAAAAATAATCCACCGAGAAAGTCTTCTCCCCGTTGGTCAGAGATACTCCCGAGAAAGCGTATTTCACGCTTGACAACTTGCACCCGCTGAACGTCACGGCTAATAATAATATAGGTAAAATTCTTTTAATCATCTGATTCTTAATAATGAACTATGAGTAAATCTATCGTTTCGACAAAGATAATAAAATTAGAAACCACCTCTTGTTAATTTTAGATTTTAAATTTTATAGAATCTTGTTAAGTTCTTCTTCAACTTCTTCAATTGTTGGTAATTTACTTTTCAAGTTTTCAGGAAGTAGCTCCTTAACATTAAACTCACTAACTCCAATTGGTGAAGATATATTTTGCAAAGCATATTCAACTTCAATCCTATCCTTATCCCGACAAAGTAACATTCCAATAGTCGGGTTATCATATTCTCCTTTTAGCGAGTTATTGATTAGGTTTTGATAGAAGTTTAGCTGTCCCAAATGTTCCGGCTTGAAGCTTCCATTCTTAAGTTCTATAACGACATAAGCTTTTAAAGGAATATGATAGAACAGAAGGTCACAGAAGTATTCCTTGTTATTTAGATTCAAACAATATTGCTCTCCTACAAATGCAAATCCTTTACCTAATTCGAGAAGAAATTGGGTAATGTGAGTAACAAGCTGTTTTTCAATATCTCTTTCTCGTGCTTTTTGTGATACGGACACAAAATCAAACCAATATGGGTCTTTAACAACTTCTTGAGCCATATCTGCCGTTAGGGCTGGTAACGTCTGTGAAAAATTTGTCTGTCCTTGCCCGTAATGTTTGTAGAATTGTTGCTTGAATTGATTCTCCAAAACACTTCTGCTCCAATTATTAGACAGGATTTGGTGTGCGTAGAACAACGCTTCTTCTATGTTTTGGGCTTTGCTAATTATTACCTTTTGATGTCCCCAAGGTATGTTGAAGATAATGTCATAATTATTAGCTGCTTGTAATTGTCCCTCAGCTTGGGGGACAATTGGATTATTGGGCAAAATATGTATTTGTTCTGCATAGAACTCGTAGAAATTCTTACTATAATATAGATTCTGACGAGAAAAGCCTTGCATATCAGGAAACTCATTGCGTAAGTCTGCTGAAAGTTTGTTTATAACTTTGTCCCCCCAGTTCTGTTCTTTCAGTTTTAGAGAAATCATTTGTCCTAACTGCCAATAAAAGTGTATTAACTCTGTATTGGCTGTTTTTATCATTCGTATCTTCGTGGAACGAATTTGCTGTTTGATGGCTTTTAACCACTCTATATATTCGCTGTCTATCGCGTTAATAGAATCATCTTTCATGGGGGCATCTTCTCATTTTCAATTGTCAATATTATATTCCTTCAATTTCCTGTACAGCGTTCTTTCCGATATCCCCAAATCTTGTGCTGCCAGTTTTCGTTTGCCGTGGTTCTTTTCCAAAGCTTTGATAATCATTTCTTTCTCTTTCTCTTCAAGGGATAACGATTCTTCAATAACGGCTTCCGTGTCCTCTATATGTCTTTCCTTCTCTGCCGAGAAAGATTTTGGCGGTTGTGGGGCAAGAAACTCTGATTGAGGTGTTTCGTAAAGCTCGCGTAACACGATCGAGGTCGGGGGTTCCGGCTCCGGCGTGATATGCTCTTTTTGCATAATATCGTACACCAGATGTTTCAAATCATTCATATCCTTTTTCATGTCAAAAAGAATCTTGTACAAGATTTCCCGTTCATTGGCAAAACTATGGTCGCTTTCCGGGATGGATGTTAAAGCCGGAAGGCTATTGTTGTGTGCCGGAAGATACCCTTTTAACGTCAGGGCATCCACCGATCTCTCCTGCTCGAGGATAGAGATTTGTTCCGTGATATTTTTCAGTTCCCGTACGTTACCCGGCCAACGATAGTTTTCAAGCACTTGCACGGCATCTTCTGTCAGTCTTACCGGGGGCATCCGGTATTTCTCCGCGAAGTCGGCGGCAAATTTCCTGAAAAGCAAAGAAATATCTTCTTTTCTATCCCTTAAGGGAGGGATGGGAATAGGAATCGTGTTGATCCGGTAATACAAGTCTTCCCTGAATTTCCCGTTTTTCACCGCCGTCGGGAGATCCACGTTTGTGGCAGCTATCACTCGTACGTTTGTTTTTTGTACTTTGGACGATCCCACGCGGATAAATTCTCCGGTTTCCAGTACGCGCAGTAATTTCGCTTGCGTGGAAAGGGGTAATTCTCCTACCTCATCCAGAAAAATGGTTCCCCCGTTACTTACCTCGAAATATCCTTTCCGGTCGGCTAAAGCTCCGGTAAACGAACCCTTCTCGTGACCGAATAACTCGGAATCAATCGTCCCTTCCGGGATTCCGCCACAATTGACGGCAATATACTGTTCATGCTTGCGGGTACTGTAACTGTGAATAATTCGCGGGAATATTTCTTTTCCTACCCCACTTTCCCCGGAAATCAGTACCGTGAAGTCCGTGGGTGCTACTTGTACAGCTTTCTCTATCGCCCGATTTAGTTTCGCGTCATTACCGATAATTTCAAAACGTTGTTTGATATTCCTGATATCCTCCATATCCCATTTAAATAATTAAAGATTTGTGATTTACGCCGCCGAACGGTAAAGCGTGAATCCCCCATCCATGAATTGTTCATCTGCAAAATTAGCAGATTAAACTGACAAAATAGCATAGAAATGGGAATAAATTTGAAAACGGGATTTCTGTTATGCAAATTATTTCCATATATTTGTAGCTATAATCGAACGTTTTATTATAGTTCTATTATTTCTAGCACTGGATTTATGTTGAATGATAAGACGTTGATTATCAATTTGTGTTTCAGTCGTGAAAATGCGTAGTGTTTAATTTTATTAATATCAACAAACGTTGGTTTTATGATAGAGGAACCACCTATAGATATCGGTCGTTTAATCGGGGGGGATGAGAATGTTTTTCAAGCTCTGTTTGTTGATTATTATCCGTCATTAATCTCATTTGCAATAAAATATGTTGAACGGGAAGAGGCTGCCCAAGATATTGTGCAGGACGTTTTCGTGAAGGTTTGGGAAACTCGCGAGAAATTGCGCGGTGTTGAAAATCTCTCCGCCTATCTCTATCAGATGGTGCGTTTTAAATGTTTTAATCATTTACGGGCGGAAAAGATTCGTCATGATGCGACTCGTTCATTTACGGAAGAAATGGATGTTGTCGAGATGAACGAGTATATAAAGGAGGAAACTTTCCGTATCGTGATGAGTATCGTTGAAGAACTTCCTCCCGGTAGTCGGAATGTCTTTTCACGTGCAATACAAGGTTATTCCGCCAAAGAAATCGCGGATGAACTGGGAATCACGATAGAAACGGTGAAGAAGCAGAAACAAAATGCCCGTCGGGTATTAAAAGAACGATTGGGTAATCTTTTCATGTTTTTCTGTTTATAAGGTATTTTTTGATATCTCGGGTAATGTCATCTTGTATTTTACAATGGGATGTCAAGGTATTGTTCTACCAGTGACCTATATAAATCGAGTATGAATCCTGTATTAATTCCGGTTCACTTCCGCTTGAAATATTATTAGTAAGTTTTTGATAAGCTATTAAAACGCTATTATAGTATAGGGTTTTAATAGCGTTTTAATAGGGAACTAATAGCGTTTTACACAGAAGTGAACCGGAATTGATACGGGATTATCCCTGTTTTCGTGCAGGTTATAGGTATGATACGGGTAGGTCATGGGCGTGATTTTTTTTGAAGGCGGCATACCTCCTTTTTCTTTTTGAAGTGTCATACAAGTGTAAACGAGTTTAAATATGAAAAACGATAGAATACACGAGAAAATTCCCGGTTTGTTGGCAAAAGCCATCTCGGGCACGTTGAGTGAAGACGAGAGGGAGGCTTTGCAGGCATGGAGAGAGGCGGATGAGGCAAACGAGCGTCTTTACGGGGAAGTGGTGAATGCCGGGTATATAGAGCGTAAATGCCGGGAAACGGCACGGGTGGATGTCGTGGAGGGGTACATGGAAGTTCTGCGGAAGAGGAAACGTAATGTTCGGGTACGACGAATCCGGAGGATATCTACCGTGGCAGCCGGGATGTTGATACCGCTATGCGCTGTTGTCTTCTGGTTGGGTAACGAAGAGAAGAAAGATGTCGTTCCGGAACAAGTGGCAGAAGTTATCCGACACGGGGAGGTGAAAGCGGAATTAATTCTGGCTGACGGGACCACCAAAATATTGAGCACGAACGTTACGGATTCTTTGCTTTTGCAGCAAGGCGCGAATGTTGTCATTCGGGAACAGGGAGTCAGTTACGTGGGGGATTCTTCTGATGTAGAGGTACGGTATAATACGTTGCGGGTTCCCCGCGGCGGGGAGTATTCAATCACGTTGTGTGACGGTACGGTGGTGTATTTGAATTCCGAATCGGAATTACGTTATCCCGTGAAATTCGCGGGAGGAGAACGGCGGGTTTACCTGTCCGGGGAGGCCTATTTCGAGGTGACGACTGACGGGGAACACCCGTTTGTCGTGGATTTGAAAACTTCTGCCGTGAAAGTCTTGGGTACCGGGTTTGACGTTCGGGCGTACAAAGACGAGGGGGAGATATTGACAACCTTGGTACATGGTTCCGTGGCGTTCTCTGTCGGGAAGGAATCTGTCGTGTTGAAGCCGGGAGAACAGGCCGTACTGGATAAATCGGGTGAGTTGGAGACGCGGGAGGTGGATACTTATTTGTACACGGCGTGGAAGGAGGGCGTGTTTGCCTTCAAGCAACAACGGTTGGAGGAGATTATGAATATTGTTTCCCGTTGGTATAACGTGAACATTTTTTGGGAGAATGCTTCTCAAAAAGAAGTTACTTTTACCGGAAAAATGCGTCGTTATGACGACTTTTCTAAAGTCGTGGAGATGTTGGAAATGACGGGGAACACGGAATTCGAGATTAAGGGGAATAATATTTTTATCCGGGAAAAATAAAAAAATGATATTTGACATACCTCCTTTTTCTTTTTGAAGTGTCATGGAGGTGTAGAACGATTGGAAAAAGAGTTTACAGAGAGAAATAAAAAAGACGGGATATTGGCCGTATCCCGCCTTTTGAAACCGGACGAACCGGAAATTGTTTCATTAAACGTTTACAAATGTATGAAAAAAAATGAAATGCATGACCTTTCCTGGCGTGAAAGGTTGCTAAAAACATGCTTGATTATGAAATTTGTAGTCTTACTTCTGTTTGTATCGACGCTGCATTTGTCAGCGAGTGTTTATAGCCAAGAGGCTAGAGTGACGATTCATTTACAGGATGCATCCTTCGAGGATGTGGTGAAAGTGTTGGAAAATTCAACGAATTTTACTTTCCTGTATAGAGATCATCAAGTGGCACAAATCAAAAACTTGAATTTGCAGTACACGGAAGCTGATATCAAGGTGGTTCTGGACGCTTGTTTGAAAGGTTCCGGGTTGACGTATCGTTTGGTG
Source organism: Butyricimonas sp. DFI.6.44 (assembly GCF_022132345.1). Taxonomy (NCBI): domain Bacteria; kingdom Pseudomonadati; phylum Bacteroidota; class Bacteroidia; order Bacteroidales; family Odoribacteraceae; genus Butyricimonas; species Butyricimonas sp. DFI.6.44. Next base: position 325,480 of record NZ_JAKNJD010000003.1, read on the forward strand.
GACAACACGATCGTGATTCAACCGGTGTACACGGCGGTTACGGATTCAATTGCCAAGATTACCGTGAAGGGAATCGTGAAAGATGAGAAAGGGGAAATTTTACCGGGGGTGACAATCCGCGTGAAAGGAACAACTATCGGTTTCGTGACGAATGCCAAGGGTGAGTTCGATTTTGATTTGCCGAAGCGGGATAGTCTGGAATTGATCTTCTCTTTCGTGGGATTCAAACGGCACAATGTGTTCGTGAAGGACGGGATGAAGCCGTTGACGGTGGTGATGAAAGAAGATTTGCAGACGGTGGATGAAGTGGTGGTGACAGGTATTTTTAATAAGCCGAAGGAGAGTTTCACCGGTGCTGTGACTTCCGTGTCGAAGGAAGAGTTTCGAGCGACTTACTCGAGAAATTTAGTGCAAACATTGTCTATTTTAGACCCGAGTATACGAATTTTGCAAAATAATAATGCGGGTTCGAACCCGAACGCTTTGCCGGAAATTCAGTTGCGGGGACCTGCCACGCTGGTAGATATCCGGGACGTGCAGAGTAGTTCCCGTGCCGAGTTGAATTTGCCGTTGTTTATCTTGGATGGTTTCGAGGTTTCTTTGCAGCGCGTGATGGACTTGAACGATGATGACGTGGAGAATATTACGGTGTTGAAGGATGCCAGTGCGACGGCACTTTACGGTTCGCGCGGGGCGAACGGGGTGATCGTGATTACTTCGGCGAAGCCGATACCGGGGAAGGTCACGGTGAAATACCGGGGATCGTTGCGGTTGGAGCTCGTGGATTTGAGTACTTACGATCGTCTGAGTGGCAGGGAAAAGTTGGAATTGGAAGAGAAGATCGGCGTTTGGGATGATTACAAGGAAACGGACGCTTACAAGGGAATCCGGGCGGCCGTGGATAACGGGGAGAATTACGATTGGTTGAAGGTGCCGACGCGGAATGGCGTGGGGCAAAATCACGTGCTGACGATCATGGGGGGCGACGAGATTTGGAAGTTTGCGGCCAGTTTGTCGTATGACGAGAAAATAGGTGTCATGAAAGGTTCGGAGCGTAATAATTTTAACGGGTCGTTGCATATCACGTACACTTCGGATAAGTTTACGGTGGACGAGGTGCTTTCTGTCGGGGTAAACACGAATTCGGATTCTCCTTATGGGTCGTTCTCCGAATACGCGCAGATGAACCGGTATTGGAATCCGTACAACGAGGACGGCACGCCGGTGTACGATTATAGTCATCCTTTAAAGATGAGTAGCGACGGACTTGGTGTGCAAAACCCGATATACGACGCCAGCGTAGGGCGTTGGAATAAGGCTGAGTACACGAATATCCGGAATACGTTTTCGTTGCGCTATAATTTCAAGGAGAATTTTTATTTGGTTGGTTCCTTGGGGTTGACCCGTCAATTGGACACGAGGAATACTTACACGCCTCCTTCTCACGAGTCGTTCGCTGGAAAGGAAATCGACCAAAAGGGGTCGAATTACCGTATGGACAAGAAAGACGATCGTTGGCAGGTGCGTTTAGGGGTTGATTACACGAATACTTTCGCGGAGAAGCATATGGTGACGCTTAATCTCTCCGGGGAGATGGAAGAGAGGAAGTCGGATGCCGTGAATTGGGCGGCAGTCGGTTTTATGAATGATGCCGTGAGTCATCCTTCCATGGCGTTGAGTTACCCGGCAGAAGGTATGCCCGGCGGGAGCGAAACGACGACTCGCCGTATCGGGTTGCTTTTCTCCGGTAACTACTATTATGATATGCGCTTTTTCTTGGATGCCAGTATTCGGGTCGACGGGTCTTCTTCTTTTGGTAAAGAGAGTCGTTACGCGCCTTTCTTTTCCGTGGGTGGCGGTTGGACGGTGACTAACGAGCGGTTTATGTACGGGTGTTCGAACGTGATTAATAATCTGAAGCTCCGCGGTTCTTACGGGGTGTCCGGTAACATGGGATTTTCCCCGGAGGAGGCGTTGGCAACGTATAAGTTGGAAACGAATGTTTCGTATTTATCCGGGATGGGGGCTTATTTGCAGACGTTCGGGAATCCCGAATTGAAGTGGCAGAATACGCACCAGTGGAACGTGGGCGTGGATTTGGGGTTGTGGAATGACTTGTTGCAATTCCAGTTTAATTATTATACCAAGAGGACGAATAACACGGTGTCGGAGATGATGTTGCCTATTTCTCACGGGGTGGAAATGTGTAAGGCGAATATCGGGGTGATTCGTAACGAGGGGTACGAGTTGAACGTGACGGCGAATATTATTCGGGATTTGGAGCGCGAGTTCACATGGAACGTGACGGGGCGTTTTTCCCGTAATATCAACACGGTGGTTAAATTGTCGGATACTTATAGAGAGGCTCAATTGCAGTACGATAACCAGAAGATGAGCGGGCATGAAACTTTTTACAAGTATCAGGAGGGACGTTCGATGGACGCGATATACGGGTTGCGTACGATTGGTGTGGATCCGTTGACCGGGAAGCGGTTATATTTGACGCACGACGGGCAGGTGACATTGCGCCAGAGGATGGTGGATATGGTGTATCTCGGGGAGAGTCAACCCAAGGTGAACGGGACGATTTCCACGTCATTGCTTTATAAGGGTATCACGTTGAACGTGGGGTTCGCGGTTCGCTTGGGAGGAAAACAGTTTAACTCGACTTTGTTGGCGAGAACGGAGAACGCGGATTTCCTTTATAATCTTGACCGGCGAATCCTGAACGGTTGTTGGGAAAAACCTGGGGATTACGCGTTGTTCACGAAAATGGACCCGAGTCCTTATCGGGATTACACGAACGTGTGTGATATGTTCGTGCAGCGGGATAACGTGTTGCAATGCACGAATATCAATGTCGGTTACCAGTTCCCGAAGGTTTTCACGAAGAAGTACTTGGGGATGGAGTCTTTGACCGTTAGCGCTAATTTGTCGGATATATTCTATATCTCGACGATTAAGCGGGAAAGGGGTATCGATTACCCGTTCTCCCGGAACCCGAATTTTTCAATTTCTTGTTCTTTCTAATTTTAATGATAGATAAAATGAAAAAGAGTTTTTACATATTGTGGATGGCGTTGGGATTGATTTCCGGCGCGTGCACGGATTGGTTGACCGTACAACCTAAAACGACGATTGTTGCCGATCATCTCTACACGACGGATGCGGGGGTAGAGCAGGCTTTGAACGGGACGTATATATTAATGAAGACGTCGGTATATAATCCGGGCGGGATTATGGGTGGAGCCGGTTTCGCAGAGGGGTTGGCCGCCACGTGGTCGAACATGGGGAATGATCTTAACAAGCATATTTATAACATAAATAATGAATTCGTGGGCAGTATGTTTGATGGTGCCTTCATGGGTTTGTACAAGATTATTTCTAACGCTACGCCCTTGATTAACGGGATGGAGCAGAATAAAGAGTTGTTAAGCGAAGAGGTGTATAATATCGTGAAGGGGGAGGCTCTGGCGATTCGCGCTTGCGTTCATTTGGATTTGATTCGTTTGTGGGGACCGATGCCCACGAAGGTCGACCGGACGAAAACGTATTTGCCGTATGTCACGGAGTATTCTACCTCGAAATACACTTATCACACGTATGACGAGTACATGGAGAAGTTGTTCGCGGATTTGAACGAGGCGGAGGCTTTGTTGAAGAAGTCAGACCCGATTTTGAATTTTCCCGCAAATAATACGACTAACGGAAGTACGAAATGGTTGAAGCGTCAATGTCATTTTAATTATTACGGTGTTCTGGGGTTGCAATCCCGGGCTCGCTTGTGGTACGGTGATAAAGAAGAGGCTTTGCGTTACGCGAAAATGGTGAAAGAGGCGGTGAACACGGATGGTACTCCTAAATTCAAGTTGGGCGATCAGGCGCTTTTCAGTAGTTTCGGTGATGGGGCTTGGGACGGGACGATGTACCCGGAGCATTTGTGCGGGGTGGATGTTTCAGAGGTTTTTGACTATAACAAGAGTTCTTTTGGTGGGACGAATGTGAAAGTCGAGATGACGAATATGGCTTTCTCGTTTTTGGAGTTGTATGATAATAACACGAGTGATTTACGTTTTCAGGTATGGCTTTATTCTACAAGAAGACCCCCGTTTAACGTGACTTGTCGCAAGTACGAGTGTATGCGTCCCGACACGAGGGCAGAAGCGACGAATATGCCTGTTGTCCGGTTGTCGGAGATGTACCTGACGATTATGGAGTGTGGGACATTGACCGAGGCGAATGCCGCTTTCGAGGAGTTCTGTACTGCCCGGAAGATGACATACGTGCCTCTCACGGAGGGCGATCGCAAGGAGCGGGTGACGCGTGAGTTTATCAAGGAGTTGATGGCGGAGGGGCAAAATTTCTTTACCTATAAGCGTAACGAGGTGAAGCGAATGTTTAATCAGCCGGAGGATAGTGATGATTGCGATATACAGCAATACGTGTTGCCATTGCCCCCGAAGGAGTTTTAATTAAAAAATAGAAGGTTATGAAAGCATTTATAATAGTTTTTTTGATTGGCATGGTTGTCGTGGCTTCTTGTTCGGAGGAACTCGTGGAGCCTTACGAGAGAACGGAGAGTTATATCTTTTTCATGAGAATGTCCGGGATGACGGCAGTAGACTCGTTGTATGATTATAATACGACGATTAATCTTCCCTCGGGTAGTAAAACGAAAGATACGGTGTATTTCAAAGTGGGCGTGGGTGGAAATTACGGGAAAGGTCCCCGGAAGATCACGTTGAAGCAATATACTTACGAGGATATTAGTTACGTGGCAGAGGAGGCTGTCCCCGGGGTGGATTATATCGCTTTTGATGATCCGGTGATGGAGGAATATTATACGATTCCGGCGGATTCCTTGGAGATGCGGATTCCGATAATCATAACTTCGCCCACGACTTATCCTAGAAAGGTGTTGAATTTCAAGTTGGTGGAGAATGAGGATTTTAAAGTGCTTCATAAAGGGACTCAGGAATTGGGAATTTCTGCCGGACGGATAAAGATAGGATGGTGATTGTATCATGTATAAAGGTTTTAATATGAGAAAGTTATTGTTGTCGTTCGTCAGTATGTTCGTGCTTATATCCGTGTTTGCACAGACGAATTTTCAAAATTTGACGTTGGAGAAGGCATTGGAGAAGGCGAAGACGGAAGATAAATATGTTTTTGTAGATTGCTATACTTCGTGGTGCGGACCTTGTAAGATGATGGCGGAAAAGATTTTGCCGTTAGAGGAGGTCGGGGCTTATATGAATGAACATTTCGTGTGCGTGAAGTTTGATATGGAGAAAGGGGAAGGACGGGATATTGCGAAGAAGTTCAGGGTGACGTCTTACCCGACGTTTTTGATGTTGAAAACGGACGGAAGTTTGTTGCACCGGGTTATTGGCGGTACCGGAACCGGAGAGGAGTTCTTGAAGAAGGTGCAGGAGGGATTGGATGAAAATTCTATCGGAAAATTGGAAGTCCGGTACATGAATGGTAATCGCGATATGGATTTCTTGATGAAGTATATCGAGGCTCTGGTGCAGGCTCGTGACGTGGAGAAAGCGAAAGGGATTGCTCAGGAAGTATTGGTTTCTTTGGACGATGACGAGAAGTGTTCGGCTCCTTATTGGTTTATTTACGAGAACAGGGAGTTGTCGCCCGTGGGTTCGGGAAATATGGTGTATTTGTTGAAGCACGTGGAGAAATTTCGGCAAGGTGTGGGTGTTGAGAAGGTGGATGCTGCCGTGGCGGGATTGTTTGAAATGCAACTGGAAGATATTCTCCGCGGGCGGAATCGCAATGCGACTCTTGCCGATGTGGAGGATGCCGAAAAGTTGTTGGAATCTTACCACTTGACGGGACAGGAACACTTGAACGGGTATATTGCATTGATAAAAGCCGTGATGGCGGAAGATACGGATGAAACTTTACGGTTGTGTAAGGAGATGTTCCCCAAGATGTCGGATGAGAAAATTTCTTATTTGTATTTTAACCCGATCACGTCGCTTGGCGAGAAGTGGGATAAGAAGCAGAAAAAGGAATTGGAGGCTTTAACCAGACAATTGGCTGAGCAGGTGCAAATGTCTCAATTAAAACATTCACTGACGAATTTTGCCAACGTGGGGATTTCCCTGTTGGATCAGATGAAAAAGAGATAAAAACGGGGGTGTGTCAAAACACACCCTCTCGTTCATAAGGTCTAAAAGTCCATAAGTTCGTAAGGTCAAATGTACAGGTAATTGGAGTGTTATGATACTGAATATTAATATATTATTAAATAACTGATTTTATAGAATTTAGGAGCCGAAGGCTCGACTTTATGAACTTTATAGACGAGAGGTGTGTTTTGACATACCCTCGTTTTATTTTTTTCGTATCTTTGTCAAATTCGAGATATGAATTAAATGGTGTGAGTATGAAGTTGGAAACTTCAATAGAGATACAAGGATTAGTGTCTGGAGACCGGAAGGTGTACCAGCAGGTCTTTGATGTTTTCTATGATAGTTTGTGCTTGTTTGTCTATCGTTTCGTGGAAGATGTTGCCGTTTGCGAGGATTGCGTGCAAGAGGCTTTTATCTCGTTGTGGAATAACCGGGAAAGTATAGCGTCGACGGTTCATTTAAAATCTTTTCTTTATCAAGTATGCCGTAATAATGCTTTAAATTATTTGAAGCATGAGCGGATTAAAAATGAATATGCCGCCGCTATGGTAAATGAACTGGATTCGCGAGTTTGTTTTATCAATTACGTGATTGAGGAGGAGACGGAGCGTATTCTGGCTCAGACGGAACAGGATTTACCACCTAGATGTAGGGAGATTTTTGTGCTGGCTATGCAAGGGAAGGATAACGAGGAGATAGCGCGATTGTTGGGCGTGTCGGAAAACACGGTGAAGACACAAAAAAAGATTGCTTATAAACGCTTGAAACAGAATATCGCGGATATAGGTATGCTGGTCGTTTTATTGAATCAATAAAAAAATCATTCTTTTTTTATTTTTCTTTTCACCCCGGATGGGATGTGAATTGTAATAGGTGTGTAAAATTGAAGAAATGAAAGATTTGAACGAATATATAGAAGATATTCCCCGGTTAATTGCGAGCGACCTGCAAGGGGAGATTACTCCCGAGGAGAAGGTGCGATTGGAGGGGTGGATTCGGGAAAACGAGAAAAATAGGGAGGTGTATGAACGATTGCGTGCGGGAAGAGAGCGTTCACGTCGGAGAGAGGCGGTTCGGGAATTAAATAAACGTGCCGCTTGGGAGCGGGTGAATAAGGCCACGGGCGGAAGGCGATTGTTCCCGATGGTAAAAGTGATGAAGTATGCCGCGGGGATCGTGTTACCGCTGTTGTGCGTGGGGGTGGCTTTCCATTTTCTAGGGAAGAAGGAGAAAACGATTGTCGCGAAGGTGGAGAACGTGGTGGAAATAAAGCCGGGAGAGATGAAAGCGGAATTGGAATTAGCCGGGGGAGAAAGATTGTTGCTGGGAGTAAATTTACAGGATTCGTTGACGAACGAGAATGGCGTGGATATTTTGAAGGATGGGCAAGGGATTTCTTATCAGGGAGAGAGTGCGGGGAAGGAAGAATTAGCGTATAATACCTTGAAAGTCCCGAGAGGCGGAGAGTTTAAGGTTAAGTTGCAGGATGGTACGGTGGTTTACGTGAATTCCGCTTCCCGATTGCGTTACCCGGTGAAATTCACGGGGGAAGAACGGCGGGTGTATCTGTCGGGAGAGGCTTATTTCGAGGTGGAGAAAAACGAGGGAATGCCTTTCGTGGTGGAGATGGAAGAGGGCGAGATAAGGGTGCTGGGTACACAGTTTAACGCCCGTTCGTACAAGGAGGAAAAACAACAATTGACAACATTGGTGTCGGGTAAGGTGTTATTGACCTCGAAACAAGGAAAGAGCGTGGAGCTTACACCGGGAGATCAAGGTGTGATAGGTGAAAAAGGTATCAGCAAGGGAAAAGTGGACGTGTATCCTTACACGGCTTGGAAGGACGGGAATTTCGTGTTCCGTAAACAACGTCTGGAAGATATTATGAATATCGTGGAGAGGTGGTATGACGTGAAAGTGGTGTTCGTGGACGATTGGTGCCGGGAGGTTAGTTTCTCTGGAAATGTGCGACGTTATGACGGGTTTAATAAGTTAGTGGAGATGTTGGAAGTAACCGGAAGTGTGAAATTTAATATCAAGGACAATGTGATATATATAACCAAAAAATGAATTGAAAAGATGAAAGACGGAATATTGGCACTATCCCGTCTTTCGTTACCGGATGAACCGGTATTTGTTTTACTCTAATGTACAAATGTATGAAAAAAATTAGGATTTTAGACCTTCTTTCGAAAAGAAGGTGGTTAAAAACATGGTTAGTTATGAGGTTTGTGATACTGTTTTTGTTAGTATCGGCTATGCAAGTAACTGCAGGAGTGTATAGTCAGGAAGCGAAGGTGACCCTGCAAGTGGAGAACGCTTCGTTCGAGTCTGTTATTCGGTTGTTGGAAAAAAGTACGGATTACACGTTCCTGTATGAAGACCGACACGTGGAGGGCGTGCAGCACTTGAATCTGCATTATAACGGTGCGGATATAAAGGAGGTGCTGAACGCTTGTTTGAAGGGTACAAATTTGACGTACAAGTTGATTAATCGCACGATCATTATTCAGCGGGCTGCGATTGTATCTGCTGATACCTTGCAGAAGATCACGGTGAAAGGAATAGTGAAAGACGAAAAAGGAGAAATCTTGCCGGGGGTGACGATTCGGGTGCAAGGAACAACTTTGGGTTTCGTGACGAATGCTAAAGGTGAGTTTGATTTTGACTTGCCAAAGCGGGATAGTATGGAATTGATTTTTTCTTTCGTGGGTTTTCAACAGCAAAAAGTGCAGGTGAAAAATGATATGAAGCCGTTGACGATCGTGATGAAGGAAGATGTACAGAAGGTGGAGGAAGTGGTGATTACCGGTATTTTTAACAAGCCGAAGGAGAGTTTCACGGGGGCGGTGACAAGCGTGACGAAAGAAGATATTAAACGAAATTTTTCTCGAAATTTATTACAGACGTTATCTAATTTAGACCCGAGTTTCCGTATCGTGGAGAATAATGCTTATGGTTCAGACCCGAATGCTTTGCCGGAAATCCAATTGCGGGGAGCTTCTACTTTCGCAAACGTACAGGATTTGCAATTGGCGACTCGGGCGGAGTTGAATTTGCCTTTGTTTATACTGGATGGTTTCGAGGTTTCTTTGGAGCGAGTGCAAGATTTGAATAATGAAGATATCGAGAGTATCACGATATTGAAAGACGCGAGTGCGACGTCTATTTATGGTTCCCGGGGAGCAAACGGTGTTGTGGTGATCACGTCGCTTGTGCCGCAAGCCGGTACGTTGAAAGTGAGTTATCGGGGAAGTGTAAAACTGGAAATACCGGATTTGAGTACTTATGATTTGTTGAATGCCAAAGAGAAGTTGGATTTGGAATATCGATTGGGTGCGTGGGACGCAGAAGCTTATCAAGATTTGTACCGCGACTTGAAAGAGAAAGTGGATAACGGCTTAGATTATGATTGGTTATCTCTTCCGGTGCGGACGGGCGTGGGGCAAAATCATAGTTTGAACGTGATGGGGGGAAACGAAGAGTGGCGTTTTAGCGCCAATTTGGCTTATGACGAGACTATCGGTGTTATGAAAGGATCTGATCGTAAGAACTTTAACGGTTCGCTAAACCTGAGTTATCAAAGTAAGAAATTAATGGTTTCGGAAAATCTTTCCGTCGGAACGAATAATAATGCTAATAGTCCTTATGGTTCATTTTCAGATTACGTGGCTATGAATCCCTATTGGACTCCCTATGATGATAACGGTAAGTTGATAGAGAATTACGATCATCCGCTTACTACATCTGCCGATAGCAAAAAAGAGAATCCTATATATGATAAGTATATCGGGAATTGGAATAAAACCAGATACACGAATGTGCGGAATTCCACCAGTGTACGGTATAATTTCACGGAGAATTTTTATTTGGTGGGAACGTTGGGGCTGTCCCGAAATTTTAGTCAAGCCGATAATTTCGTACCTCCTTCTCATAAACAATTTGCCGGGAAAGAAGCGAATCAGAAAGGAAGGTTCGGGAGAACCGAAACTGAAACCAATCAATGGCAGGGGCGTTTGAATTTGAATTACACGAATACTTTCAACGAGAAACATATGTTGACATTGGGAGGTTCCGGCGAGATAGAAGAAAAAAAGGAGGAGAGGCTATCATGGGCCGGCACGGGATTCTCGAATGATAATATCGATTTCCCGTCTATGGCATTGGGGTATGGGGATAACACGTATCCGACAGGTTCTAAAAATACAACCCGCCGTATAGCTTTGATTTTTTCAGGTAATTATTATTATGATATGCGTTATTTCTTTGACGTGAGTTTTAATGCGAACGGCTCGTCTTCTTTCGGGGAGGATAGCCGATGGGCTACATTTTGGTCGGTAGGAGCCGGGTGGAATATCAGTAATGAAGAGTTTTTTATCGAGCACGTTCCTTTTATTCAATGGTTGAAGGTAAAAGGTTCTTATGGCGTTTCCGGGAATATGGGATTCAGTCCGGAAGATGCGATGGCTGTGTATACTTTGGATACGAAAAATGATTATATGTCACGATTCGGGGCTTATTTGAAAGCGTTCGGTAACTCGACGTTGAAGTGGCAAAATACTTACCAATTGAATCTGGGAGTAGAATTGCACACGTGGAATCGTCGCTTGCAATTTGAATTCAGTTATTACGATAAGTTGACGAATAATACGGTAGCGGAAATGTTACTTCCCGTATCTCATGGATTCGGGACGGCTAAGGCTAATTCCGGTTCAATTAGAAACAAGGGATGGGATGCGAAAGTTACCGTGAATTTGTTCAGTAATCCGAATAGGGGCTTTACTTGGAGCGTGACGGGTTCTTTTAATCACACGAAAAATCTTATTGAAAAGATTTCGGAGGGGTATAAGAAGTTCTTGAAGGAGTTGAATTCAAGTATGTACACGGCTGATGTGTATTATCGATACCGTGAAGGTTATTCTATGGATGCGATTTACGGGTTGCGTACCGTGGGAGTAGACCCTGCCACGGGACAACGGATGTTTTTAACGAAAGACGGGGATGTAACTTTTGCTCAAAATGCGGAGGATATGGTTTATTTGGGGGATCGTTTACCCAAGGTAAATGGTAATTTATCCACGAATCTGGCTTATAAAGGGTTTATGTTGACTGTCGGTTTTGGCGTGAAATGGGGAGGTAAACAGTTTAATAGTACTTTGGCAAATAAAACGGAAAACGCTTACTTGATTCTTAATCAGGATCGTCGCGTGTTATCGGATACTTGGCAGAAACCGGGTGATGTTGTTCCTTACAAGAAGTTGATGTTGAATTCCGCGAGTACGAATACTTTTCCTTGTGATGCTTTTGTCCAAAAGGATAATGTATTCCAATGTACGAATATTAATGTTTCGTATAATTTCTCGGAACACTTCTGCCGAAAGTTAGGATTTAAAGGTTTGTCGTTGGGTGCGAATCTTTCGGATGTTTTTTACATTTCAACTGTTAAACGGGAGCGGGGGACAAGTTATCCGTTTTCTCGTAACCCGAATTTTTTTCTTTCGCTTTCATTCTAATTTGGAAATATCATGATAAGAAAAGGTATTTATATATTATGCACGTCTTTGGCACTGGGGTGTTGCGCGTGTAACGATTGGCTTACGATTGTGCCGGAAACTACGCTTGTAGCGGATAATTTGTTTGAAACAGATAATGGTGTTCTTCAGGCTTTGGACGGAGCTTATGTTTTAGCTGCCGCATCTATATACAAGCCTAACGGTTATATGGGCGGGGGTGGTTTTGCCGAATATTTGGCGTGTACATGGACGAACACGAATGTAGATTTGGCAGCCCACGTGTATAATTTGGATAATGCTTCGTTTGCAACCGGTTTGGATGATGTATTTATGGCGTTTTATAAAATCATCAATTCGTTGAACCCGATGATCGAGGGATGTGATAAGAATCGGGAGAAATTGAGTGAAGAGTATTATAATATAGTGAAAGGTGAGGCATTGGCTTTGCGGGCTTCGTTGCATTTGGATTTGATACGGATTTGGGGACCGATGCCAACGCAGGTGGATGCTTCCGTGGAATATTTGCCTTACGTGACACAAAATTCCATAGAGAATTACCCGTATCATACTTTCAAACGGTTCATGGAGTTGTTGGTGGCAGATTTGGATGAGGCCGAGCAATTGTTGCAGAAGTCCGACCCGATTTTGAATTACCCGTCTGATGGCAGCACGGAATACTCTGGATTTTGGACAGACCGGAAGAGTCATTTTAATTATTACGGCGTGTTAGGATTGCAGGCTCGTGCCCGTTTGTGGATGGGGGATAAGGAGGGTGCCGTGCGTTATGCCGCGATGGTGAAAGATGCGAAGAACGAGGACGGGACGCCGAAGTTTACTTTGGCGGTGGAAGGGAATATCGGTAATAATCTTTTTTATCCGGAACATTTGTGTGGCGTGAATCAGGATAAGTTTGATTATCAGCAGAGTGGTTTTAACCCGGGTATGACTACGCTTGGATATTATAATTCCAATTATAATTCATTCGTGACTGATTTATTCGAGGGCAACACGAACGATTTGAGATACAAGAGTCATTGGAGTTGGACTAGAAATCAAATGATGCAAAATGTTCGTGTTACGAAGAAATATAATGAGATGTATCCCAGTTCTACGGCAAAACGAAATATGCCGGTGGTGCGTTTGGCTGAGATGTATCTTATTATTATGGAAGCTGGAAGTTTGAGTGAGGCGAATGTTGCTTACGAGGAGTATAGTGCGGCTCGTAATCTCACGTATACTCCGATGTCGGAATCGGATAGGCAGGAGAGGGTATTGTGGGAATATATACGGGAATTTGCAGCCGAGGGACAAAATTTCTTCACGTATAAGCGTTTTGCCGTGAAACGGATGTTGTGGCAGGATATTGAAGCGGCAGATTGTGGCGAGGAGCAGTATGTGTTGCCATTGCCCCCGAGTGAATACAAGAAAAGATAATAAAAAAACAGATGGTTATGAAAAAGTTATTTATAGCATTGGTGATCGGGTTGATCGGGTATGCCTGTTCGGAAGAGAAAGTAGGGGTGTATTCTTTGGAACGTGATTACATTTATTTCCAGTACGAGTCGTCGAGATTGGGGGCGGCAATGAATGTTGCGGATAGTGTGTATCTGTATTACAATTCTTCTTCGGTTAGCGTGAATTCGTCACGACAACGGGATACGTTCTTTTTCAGGGTGCAGGTTGCCGGTGTGGCAAGAAGTATGGATCGTAAGATAAATATAGAACCGTATAGTTTCTTGACGAATGGTAGAGAGGAAGCGATAGCGGGAGTGAATTACGTGGCTTTTGATGATCCGGAGATGGAGAAATGTTGTGTGGTTCCCGCTGATTCCGTGAGTGTGAATATCCCGATCATTGTTACTTATGATCCGGCAATAGCGGGGAGTTATAAAGGTTTTATGTTCGCCTTCAAACTTGTGGATTCAGAGGATTTTGAAATAATGGCGACTAATTCTAATCTTAGTGCTAATCCGGCACGTACTCATGCTTTCGTGCAATTTACTCAAAGTAATTAATCGTTATTAATTGATATTGTTATAATTTCCTTCACGGTCGATGTTTTCATTGACCGTGAGGAAGATTATTGACACATGTTGTTGAAAAGATTTTAAATTATAGGATATGAAAAAGTTTGTATTGTTGTTTACTGGTATGTTGATGATGGCGTCTGTGTTCGCGCAGACTAATTTTCAAGAGTTGACGCTGGAGAAAGCGTTGGAGAAAGCGAAGGGCGAGAATAAGAAAGTTTTCGTGGATTGTTACACATCATGGTGCGGACCGTGTAAGATGATGGCGGAGAAGGTGCTTCCCTTGAAAGAGGTGGGTGAGTATATGAACGAACGTTTCGTGTGTATCAAAGTAGACATGGAGAAAGGAGAAGGACCGGATCTCGCCCAAAAATATAAGGTTACGGCTTATCCGACTTTTCTGGTATTGCAGGCAGATGGCAGTCTGATGCAGCGTGTCGTGGGTGGCACGTTGGACGGGAAAGAGTTTATTCAGAAAGTGGATGCCGCTTTTGATGAAAATTCGGCAGCTAATTTGGAAGCCGAATACGCCGCGGGGAATCGTGAGATGGATTTCTTGTTGAAATACACGAAAGCTTTGATTACGGCTTGTGATTTGGATAAAGCGAAAGCCGTGGCGCAGGATATCATTGGTTCGTTGGAAGATAGCCAGAAATGCACGGAGCCTTACTGGTTTATTTACGAGGATGTAAGTTTGTCACCGATCGGCTCCGGGAATATGAATTATTTCTTGAAACACACGGAGCAATTTCGTGAAGGTGTCGGTGTCGAGAAGGTGGATAAGAAATTAGCTTCTTTATTTGATTTGCAACTGGAGGAGATTATCCGTGGAAAGAATGCAACCGCCACTTTGGCTGATGTTGAGGGTATCCAAAAAACATTGGATGCTTACAAGTTGACCGGACAGGATCATTTGTACGAGTATATCGAGTTGATTAAAGGGATGAAAACGGGAAACACGGATAAGGTGTTGGAAATGTGTAAAAAGGTGTTCCCGAAAATGGCGGACGAAAAGATTGCTTACTTGTATTTTATGCCGATTCTGTGTTTGAAAGGGAAATGGAACGAGAAGCAGAAAGAGGAATTGGAAACGTTGACCGAACAGTTAGCGGAACAGGTGGAAATGTCGACTCTTAAAGCGTCCTTGCGTAATTTCAAGACTGCGGTTGCCCGGTTGTAATAAGTAACAGAGATTTTCTTTTGTTTAATAGGGATTTTTAATTACTGGCGTTATGAGATTATTGGCTTTGTTGGTTATTGCTCTACTATTAATGGCTTGCGAGGATGAGTGTCGACATACTCAGTTGAATGCGGCACTCGAGGCAAGTGGGATGAATAGAGGTGAATTGGAAAAGGTTTTTCAGTATTATTCTTCCAAATCTCAAGATTCATTAAAATTGAGGGCTGCTGAGTTTTTAATCAAGAATATGCCGGGGCATTATACACTAGAAGGAGATTTAATAGACAAATATTACGATGAATTTCAAAAAAAATCGGGTGTTTCTTATTTCACGAGAAAGATGTTTGATCTTACTTTAAAGAGTAAGAGAGAAGTATTGCTAAATTCCGTTAAGAAGGAAGATATATTCTGTATAAAAGCTGATTATTTGATCCATCATATAAATGCAGCATTCGCATTACGGGAAACATGTTCATGGTTGCAGAATGTGCCCTTTGATGTTTTCTTAGAATATATTTTGCCTTATCGATTAGAACATGAAAATTTGGATTTTTGGCTTGATTCTTTGAAAATTTTACCGGAAGAGTTGAATGAAATGCGATATAAGGAAGATATAAATAGATCAGTATTGGACTTGGATCGACATGTACATTTAAAAATGCCCACGGCTTTTTATGATGAGCAGCTAATTAAAAATATGATGTACTCAAATTGTTATGATGAAGCTCGGCGGGATGTATTTCTTAAAAGGGCAAAGGGAATACCTGCTGCTATAGATTTTATTCCTTATTATCCCCATAGAAATGGCTATCATCATTGGGAAACGGTTGTTAGTTCAGGAGTTAAGTATATAAAAAACGTACATCTAAAAAAAGTTGCTAAGGTGTATCGAAGAACTTTTTCTCGTAATGATATTGTACAATCGATAGGTGATGAGTATATCCCTGAATTTTTTCTTGATCCATTTAATAGGGATGTGACGGATAGTTACGTGGATGTGACAGATGTCAATGTTAAAGTTGAAATACCACAAATTCATCATGTGTATTTGTGTGTATTTTGTAATTTAAAATGGGAGCCTATAGCAATTGCAGATGTAAAAAGAGGGTGTGCTGTATTTAAAAACATGGGTAAAGATATTGTTTATTTGCTTGCTTATTATAATAACAAAGAACTTTGTGGGTTAGGTGTTCCGTTTATTTTGTCTTTTAGTGGTAATAGAATATATTGTTCGCCTGATACAAATAAGCGAATGGAGCTGCATTTGACTCGTAAATACCCATTTAATAAAGATATTTACAAGTTTAGCAAGGAACTGGAAGGGACTGTGGTTATTGCTTCTAATAATAAGGAGTTTATTCAAGCCGATACAGTGGGTGTTTTATCGACAGAAAATATGCATTATTTCAATTTGGATGTTACTTGCGATAAAAGATATCGTTATTGGAAAATTGTTGCTAGGGAATTTACATCTTTAAATATTGCGGATATAGTTTTTGAAGATTCATTGCAGAAACCGATTACATGTTTTAAAATTGATTCCAAATTTGAAAAGGGTTTTGATCGGGATCCTTTGACAAGTATTACAATAAGCGGTCGTTGGGCAACATTGCTTGTGGATTTTGGAAAGTCAATTCAGGTTTCACGAGTTGTTGTAATTCCTAGGGGGGATGGAAATGGAATCTATCCTGATAATCTTTACGAATTGTTTTATTGGGATAATAATGAATGGAAATCTCTAAAACGAGAAATTGCGACTGATTATTGTTTAGACTATAATAATATTCCTCGGAATGCTTTGTTATGGTTACGTAATTTCACTACAGGAAAACAAGAGAGAATATTTACGTGGGATGGAGAAGAAATTTTATATTGGTAAATTTAAATATATTGCATTATGTTGATTTCATTAAGTGGATAATTTTTAATGGTTATTGCGTGTTTCAAATTGTATTTTTTGAAATGAGGTTTTTTTAGTGAGGAATATTGAAATTGTTGTAGATTTAATAAATAAAATAGTATGAATAATAGAGTAATAAAAGGGTTTATTGGAAGTATTTTGCTACTAATAACGATGATGTTTTCATCGTGTCAAAATTTTGATGAAAATTTTGCAGTGGATAATGAAAATATTTCCGGAATGATGGGTAGGAGTATAAATTGTATAGACGAACAAATTGTTTATCCTAAAGGAATAGTTCCTAGATGGGTAAAAGATTCATTGTCAGAAGAAGGGTATAATGTAATTTGTCAGTTAAGTAAAAAATATGAGATGAGTTATTATTCTATTTCTGCAAAGCAAAATAGTAGAAGTTTAATTACTATTGATGATGAAAATAATAAAAAAACGATAGAGTGGCTTTTAAATATTCCATTGGAAGATAGTGATTCAACAATAAGCGTTACTCCTCGTTTAAAAAGCTTTAATTCAGAAGTTGGTGGCGGTGATATTGGCGGTGGTGATATTGGTGGAGGTGATATTGGTGGAGGAGGTAACATCGGCGGCGGCGGCAATATTGGTGGTGGCGGTAACATTGGTGGTGGAGATACAGACGAGAAAATAGAGCTTTGTAGTCAAACGCATACTATTTATAAAAAAAAGTGGGGAAATGGCTTAATGTATGTTGATGTAAGTGCAGGATACGAATATCATTCGGTTCTAAAAATAGCAACAGAATTTAAAACAATAAATGTAAATACTGACCGCTATGGATTAAGCTTTAATATTTATTGGCAAGAACGTTCTCATATTGGAAAAATTGTCAATTCTGGTAAAAACTTGGATTTGCATGTTGATGGTCGTCTTAAAACCTCTATTGAGATCGAAGGGCTTGTTGGAACCGATTTAGTTATAACATCAATAAATAAAACATTTAATTTCCCTGTGGAACCGGGTCACAATGACGATGTTTAATTAAACTAAAAAGAACAAAGGCTTATGATTTTGATTAAAATCATAAGCTTTAATCAAATTTACGTATGAAACCACTACTATTTTGCTGTTGTATATTTCTATTTTGTCGATGCACGAATGAAGTATTTAATCCGGTTGATTTATTTGTTATTCGGGATTCTATAAAAGATTTATCTTTATCTCAACAAAAAGCACGGATAAAATATGGAGAGATGTTACAAGTCCAAGTGAAAAATGATTCTTTAGTAATGCCAATAATTACTGGAGAATGCCCCTTGGTTTACAAGGCATATGTGCAAGACTTTGTGCGAATAATGAATGCTCATTTAAAAAAAACACCTCTTCGGCTAAGGTTTATGATATTAGGATTAATACAGACAAATTCAATAAAGAAACAAATCCTATTATCTAGTATAAAAATTCAAAATGATAAATTTATGCTAGCATTATCCAAAAAGGAAGCTAAAAACTTGAGACTTGAAAAAGAATACAATGAGATAATACAACTTTTAAAACAAAATCTTATAGTTCCTTGTCAATTATTAGATAACCAAGACTTGGAACCGGACATAAGTATCTTTTGCGACTTTCGACTTTTAAACGAAGAACTTTCTCCTGTATTTACGGAATTAAAACTAGCTTTTTATGATCTAAATAAAACGTATATGCATGATTAATGTAATATTTCTATTAATTTTTTGCGTAAGTATTTTTGGTTTTTCAAAAGAATACATAGATTGGTGCGTTGTGCCCAATTCTATGATAGTTATTCTCTTTTTAGCTATAATATCAATTTCTTTAATTTGTAAACGGGAAAGGATATTTATACCTATATGGTTCACTATTTCTTTTGTATTGACAGTGGTTTTATATGTAATTGGTGATGGAAATTGTTTTTCTCAATATGCCTTATTAACGGGAGTTCTTTCTTTCTTTTTGTTTTTAGGCGGGAACGTGGATAATCGTTTATTGGATGATAAACGATTGGCTCGTGTTATCCCATTAATTCTTGTTATAGAGGCATTTTGTGGAATAATCCAATTTGTTCAAATAGGACAGGTCGTGGCGGTAAAAGGACATTTCGATAACACGTTAGGTTTTGCGATGACGTTAGCCTTTGGTATTCCTTTTTTACTTTTTGTTATCAAGAATGATATTAAACAGTATCGTGTGTTTGCTATATTGGCTTTAATTGTAGTACTTGTGGCAGTGAGTTTATCGGCTTCTCGTTCCGTGTTGTTGGCGGCGGGAGGATGTATCTTTCTGTTCGGATATAGATTTTGGCGAAATTGTTGGAGTAAGTGTAATGTAGGGGTACGAGTATTTATTATTTTGGCTGCAATAATTACGGTATTCTTTTTTTACTGGTTAAAACAAGATTCTGCGAATGGACGGTTATTGATTTGGGGTACGGCTTTGAATATGTTGTGGGATCATCCTTGGGGATATGGCATAGGCGGTGTTGCCCGGGAATACATGAATCATCAAGCAATGTTTTTGTCACGAGTTGAAAATTGTTATTGGCTAAATTTGACGGATAACGTCAATCGAGTGTTTAATGAATATTTGGCTGTCGGCATAGAATTTGGTGTGTGGGTTATGTTTTTGGCTCTGATTTTACTGGGATACGTGTTAAAGAAGATTTTTACCGAAACGGATGATAAAAATAGGGTGTGCTTTTTATTGTTGTTTATAGTTTTATTTGTTTCGTTGTTCTCTTATCCGCTATATTACCCTGTTTCTTGGGTAGTTATTGGTTATTCGATTTGCAGATTGGTTGATAATAAGTTATTTCTTTTGAAGATAAAATCTACTTTTATAGTAAAATATTGTACGGGGATGATTCTTTTGTCTGGAATATTGTATTTATGTTTTGTATTACAAAATCAAAGGCAGTGGAGTAATGTAGCACGAGCTTGTTTACGGGGAGAAACGAAAGCGTTAATAAATGATTTCCCTTTGTTATATTCAAAAATGAAATATTACCCGATGTTTTTATATAATTACGGGGCTGAATTAAATTATGCGGGTCAGTATGAAGCGAGTAATATAATTTTAGAACAGTATCTACACAAAGTAGCAGATTATGATGCATGGTTACTTATCGCTGATAATTATCAAAGACAAGATTCTTGTTTCCAGGCAATAAGGGCATTGCAAAGAGCGGTAACGATGTGTCCGGGGAGATTTTACCCGTTATATCAGCAAATGGAAATATTCAAGCGGCTTGGGGATAAGGGAAATGCTATTCAAATGGCTAATGCTATACGAATGAAAAAAGTGAAAGTTCCTTCCAGTAATATTGAACGAATGAGAGAAGAGGCTTTGGTTGTACTGAAGGAATTTGAAAATTGAATTTTAGTAAAAGAATGGGTGCTTAAAAATGTTTGATATGAAAAGAATAGGGGTACTGGTGATTGGAATATTCTTGATATACGCATTTCAGGAATATTCCGATTTTCAGAAACGGGTGATCAATAATTACATTGCGTTTGTGGAGAAACTGCCACATGAAAAGGTTTATTTACACACGGATAAGAGTGCTTACGTGGCGGGTGAGAATATTTGGTTTCGGGCATACGGGGTACATGCATTGGTAAATGTACCGAGTATTCCCAGCCGTTTTGTATACGTGGACTTGGTGGACAAGCGGGATTCTTTGGTTGAGCGGGTGAAAGTGGGACAAAGGGATTCTTGTTTTTACGGGCAGATACATCTTGCCAAGGAATTGCCACAGGGAGAATATTCTTTGCGGGCGTATACTTATAATTTGCAGAAGCAAGGGAATGATTGTTTATTCAAGAAGAAGATTCGGGTTGTTAATCCGTTGGATGCAAGGGTGCAGACGGAAGTAACTTATCGGAAAGGGAGAAACGGGTATATAGCTTCAATAAAGTTGTCGGATGGGAAGGGAGAACCTTTTGCCTTGCTTCCGGTGATTTGTACCGTGGGGAAACGGAAAAGTGTTTATTCGGATAAAAAAATATATACGGATCGGGACGGGGTGCTTGAAGTGAAAGTGGATTCCGCTAACGAGGTGGTGAAGTTAGCGTTTGCCGGGGGAAAACCGTTTCATTTCGAACGTTACATACGGGTGCCCGGGTTATCGGATGATTTTGACGTGCAGTTTTTTCCGGAAGGGGGGACTTTGCTGGCTGGGGTCAGGCAACGGGTTGCTTTTAAAGCAATAGGTTCGGATGGGTATCCGGTGGAGGTAAACGGTACGGTATACCAGGATTCTGTTCCTTTGTTTGAAATGGTCACGGAGCATGACGGAATGGGAAGTTTCCTTTTGTCCGTGAATGGAGGAAAGAAGTTTCGGGCGTTCGTGAAAGCGGCGAATGGTATGGAGAAATGGTTTGATTTGCCGGAGTCGCGGGCAGACGGGTGGGGCATATCCGTGACGAGGGAAGGGGATATAGTTGATTACTTGGTGATGCAAGGAGAAAATGCCACGTTAGCGGAAAAGTTATACGTGTTGGTACATAGTCAGGGGGTAGTTTTTGATATACGCCCGATAACGGGAAAAAGTCGGGGAAAGATTGACAGAAAATTATTACCGGAAGGAATTTCACAAGTGGTGTTGTTGGATGAAGAGGGGAAGGTATATAGCCAACGTCTTTTCTTTGTGCAACATGATGAACGTCCTCGATTGACATTGAAGTCGAATAAACGGAAGTATGTTGCCCGGGAGTTGGTGGAACTGGAAATTGGTTTTGACGGGAAGGATGAACAGGAATTGGAAGGAATCTTTTCGTTGTCGGTGACAGATGACCAAAAAGTGGAGATTGATACCCTTGAAGACCATATTCTCTCGAATTTGTTGTTGACTTCAAATTTGCGGGGATATATCAATCAGCCGGGATATTATTTCGGGCGTTCGACGGGAAAGGAGGGGGAGCATTTGGATTTGGTCATGCAGACGCACGGGTGGACTCGTTTTGACCCGGGTGAGATAGCGAGGGGGGAATTCCCGAAAGTGAAGTACGAGATCGAAGTGGCACAGATGGTTTCCGGGCACGTGAAGAATTTCTGGGGGAAGAAGTCCCCGGGAGCTAATATAGCGTTGATTTCCAATTACGGTCATTGTTATATGGTGGAAACGGACGAGGATGGAAATTTCGTGATAGATAATCTTTTATTTAATGATAGTACTCGTTTTTTGGTGCAGGCTTTGAGCGCGAAGGGGAATCAACGGGTGGAGGTTGCTGTTCGGGAGGATGAATTGATTCCCCCTTTATATGATTTGCCGAATACGATGAACGAGAAAAAGAAGGACGAGGATTTTTTGAAAAGGTGTGGGTTGGATTATTATTACGAGAATGGGGAGAAGGTGTATGTTTTGGACGAGGTGACCGTAACCCGCAGAAAACAGAATAAGGCGTATTCTTTTTACGATAATCTGGCAGAGTATCGATTGGATTCCGTACGTTTGGCGGAATATGCGGGACGGAATGATTTGTTTCTGGTACTTCAGGAAATTCCTGGTATTTCGTTTACAAAGGATTCTTCGGGATTGGATGTTATCTTGTTGGACGGGCTGCCGATGAGGGTGTTTGTGAACGATATGGAGGAGGATATGATGATGGTGCGTTCTATCTCGTTGGATATGTTACTGAATATTTCGGTACTAGGGCGGGAGCGGGCTCGGATGTTTTTAGGAAGTAGTGATTTGGGCGGGATATTGTCTATCACGGCTAAACAGGGATATTGGATGGGACGGCGGAGGGAACGATTGAATTTGGCGATGTTCAAGTTGATGGGGTATCAGGAACCGGAAGAATTTTATGTTCCGCGTTATGACGTGGATTCTGTGCGTCAGGATAATCGTTACGACGAGCGTACGACGATATATTGGAATCCTGTTGTCAAGGTAGAGCCGGGGAAGAATGCCACGGTGGCGTTTTACACGGCTGATATTTACGGGAAATACACGATAATACTGGAAGGGGTCACCCGGAATGGTGTTATATTCCGGGAACGGTGGGCTTTAGATTTAAAATGAGGATTTTATGCAAATTGTAAATACTTTGGTTATGAAAAAATGGTTGGTAATTATGATGATGGCGTGCCCCGTAATGGGATGGGCGCAGGTAAGAGTGGAATCAGTGCCGGTGCATGATACAGTGGAATTGAAAGTTGGGGATCGTGTTCCCGTGTTTGTTTTCCGGGATACGGCGAACCGGGAAATGACCTTGAAACAGTTCAAGGGGAAATACGTGGTGATTGACGTGTGGGCATCGTGGTGTTATCCTTGTAAGCAGGAATATCCAACCTTGAAGGGGTTAGCCGAGAAATATAAGGATAAGAAAATAGAGTTCGTGAGTCTTTCCTGTGATACAGAGAAACAGCGTTGGCTAAACGAGTTGTGGTGGGGGAAGATGAGCGGTCATCAATGGTGGATAGCGGGGGACGAGTCGTCGATGATTGCTTTCCGGGTAGGGGCGATTCCCCGGTTGATTTTATTGGATAAAAAGGGGCGGGTGATGAATTTGAAATTACCGAAACCTTCGAGTCCGGAGTTTGAGAAGATTTTGGAGGGATTGAAAGGGATATAATATTTTTCACATCGGTAGAAAAACTGAAAATATTCTCCTCGCTTTATCATAGGTAAATGATTATTTCGTAGCTTTGAGGCTTAGTGTAGGATTATTTAGCTATGAAGAGGAGAATATCGGCATTGTTTATCTTTTTTTGTTCGTGTATTAATGTATTCGCGGGAGATACACGAGAGAAAGATTATATACTTATTTTGAACTCGATAAATTTTAACGAGGCATGGGCAAATAATTTGTATCAAGAAGTGCTGGCTGATGTTTCTTCGGAAAAGATAGAGGTTCGGGCGGAGGAGTTGTTGATACCAATGATAAAAACGCTGGAAGAGGCGGATTTGAAGAAGGCGGATTTATCGCGGAAATACACGAAGCCGCCCAAGGCTGTCGTGTGTATAGGGGATCCCGCGTGGCTGTTGTGTCGTTCTCTGTTTGACCGGGAGTGGAAGGATGTGCCTACTGTTATTTGTTTTTCTAGGGATTCGATGCCTTCTCGATTAGAGGATTTGCTTTTGGGTGATTTGAATAATGAGGTGGAATTTGTGCCGACGGAGGAGATGATCCGTTCGTATAACGTGACAATCTTGAAGCAGCCTTCTTTTATAAAAGAGATGGTGGAGTTGATGCAAGGGTTATTGCCGGGTATGAATAAGGTCGCTTTTATTTCAGACGGGAGGTATATTAGCTCGATGATACGTAAAGAGGTGCGTCAAGTAATAAACGAGAGTTTCCCTTATCTGCAATTGGATTTGCTTTCCTCTCAAGAAATCACGACAGAGAGTCTGTTGGATTCATTGATGCTCTATGATGAACGGGTAGGAGTTATATATTATTCTTGGTTCATGGGACGTCAGCAAGGGGATAATCGGTACTTGGGAGATAATCTCCAGAGGATAATTTATGGTTTCTCGAAGTCACCTGTTTTTACTTTGTCCGAGATGGATATGAATACGGGAACCTTCGCGGGTGGTTATTTTATTTCTTCTTCGGAATTCGGGCAAACAGTGGTTGCCGCGGTTAAGGAAATATTGAGTGGTAAAGCTGCCCGTGATATACCGGTTCAGAACGGGGGAAAACCTCGTGCGTATCTGAATTATCATCATTTGGTGCATCACGGGGTAAAGCCGGATTTATTTCCCCAAGATGCGGTATATTACCAGATGCCATTGGATTTTTTCCAGCGCTATAAGATCTATTTCGTGATAGCTATTGCTGTAATTATCCTGTTCGGGGCTCTGATTTTAATGCGTTTTCATCTTTTGTTGCAGCGACAGAAACAAAAGACCCGCGAGTATCAATTACTTTCACAATATCGCTGTCTCGTGGATAATATGCCTGTGATTTACGTGAGAAAACAGTTGTTGCCGGATAAGGAAGGACATATTTCCGACTTCATTTTCTTGGACGTGAATTCTACTTTCGAGAACGTGTTCAAAACGACACGGGAGCAGGTCGTGGGTAAACGGTTATCGGAAGCTGACGTGGACAATCAGTTGCTGGATTACATGATGGATAAGGAATCCGGGCGATTGGCTTCTTTTGTTTTCCCCGGGGAAGGCAATGAAACGCGATATTTTGATAAATTGACTTTCCCCAGTACTGAAAAAGGGGTGTGGGATGTATTTTTCATTGATCGGACGGATGAATATTTTGCTTCATTGGCTTCCCGGGAATACCAGCGGTCGTTGGAAAGATTGAACCGGCAATATGATTTGGTACTGGATGCAACCGGATTGATACCTTGGACTTGGGATCTTCGGAAACACACGGTGGAATACAATATTGCCTATATTTCAAATCAATATATTGAAGATGGGAGCGATCAGAAAATAATGTCGGAAGCGGATAGCCAGTCGCGAGTGCATCCGGATGATCGAGAACTGATTCAGAAGGCGTATGACGATTTGCTAGGGGGACGGGTGGATGTGATAAAAGAAGAGTATCGGGCTTCATTTTCCATCAAGGACCCGGTTTATTATTGGTTCGAGAGTTTTGTTATCGTGGGGGAACGGGATGAATCCGGTCGACCGAGCATGTTAGTGGGAGGTTCTATAATCATTGATGACCGCAAGAAATTGGAAATGGATCTCGTGAAGGCGAAAGAACAGGCGGAAATCTCGAATCATTTGAAATCGGCCTTTTTGGCTAACATGAGTCACGAGATTCGTACTCCGTTGAATGCTATCGTCGGGTTCTCGAACGTGTTGGCGGAAACCGTGGACGAAGAAGAGAAAAAAGAGTATATACAGATTATCGAGAGTAATAATACCCTGTTATTGCAACTGATTGGGGATATTCTCGATTTGTCAAAGATAGAGGCGGGGGTATTCGAGTTCGTTTATTCTAAGGTAAATCTTAACCTGTTACTGGTAGAAATGGAACAAACAGCCCGGTTACGTCTGAAGAATGATGCGGTGTCCGTTGAATTCACGGAACGCCTGCCGGAATGTACGATTTATTCGGATGCCAACAGATTGATGCAGGTTATGAATAATTTGATCACGAACGCGATAAAGTTTACCAAAAAAGGATATATCCGTTTTGGGTATAGAATGTTGGATGATGAGAAAATTTATTTCTTTGTTTCCGATACCGGCTGTGGGATTCCTGCCGATAAAACGCGAGAAGTGTTCGGGCGTTTCGTCAAGTTGAATCCCTTCCAACAAGGCACGGGGTTGGGACTTTCCATTTGCGAGAGTATCGTGGTAAGACTGGGTGGGGAAATCGGGGTGAACTCGGTAGAAGGCGAAGGTTCTACATTTTGGTTTACATTGCCGAAAAATTCTTGTTAAAAGTATTCCAAGAATAGATGAAAAATCAATATTTTATTTACATTTGACCAATATTAAGCTATTGTGCCGTGCGTGAAATTGGAGACGTGAATGAATACTTGGTCAACGGGTTGAGGAATCAATCGCATGAGGTCTTCGAGGTAATCTTTAAAACCTATTATCCCAGCCTCTACAGGTTGGCTTATGCCTATTTGATGAACAAGAATTTAGCCGAGGATATGGTGCAGGACACTTTCGTGTCTCTTTGGTCTGCCGCACCCTCGTTGCCCGCGGGTACCCGTTTGAAAAGCTATCTCTATTCATCCGTGAAGCATGGCTGCCTTGATTATATAAAACATCTGCAAGTGATTGATGCCAACAAGGAAAAATTGGCTGAGGCTTTGATTTTTTCCGGTACGGTGGAGTACGAGGATAATCAAGAATTACTGGACAAGGTAAAACAATGTATGCAAGGATTGCCGGAACAGCAGAGAAAAGTGTTGGAATTGAAGGTTTTCCAAAAAATGAATTACAAGGAAATCGCACGAGAACTGGATATTACGGAAGAATCCGTTCATACCTATGTTAAAAGAGCGTACAAATATTTGCGCGAATCCGTGCCTTATAAAGTTTTAATGATTCTTTTTTGTTGATGCTTATTTTCCCAAATGCTATCTTTTGGGGTGTTATTTTAAAAATATTCACTATATTCGTACCCGAAAAGGCATCGAATATAGATAATCTACCGATAAATGAATATATGAGAACAAAGCACTTGGATATTCACGTGAAGAGTTTGCACAGAAAGGGGGGGTATCATGACCAGAGAACAAGAATTATTATCCTTATTGGCTCAATTTAAGGAGTTGGGTATCGATAAACAGATAGATTACAATAAATTCTATCTGTATTCTCTTATTACCCATTCGACGGCTATTGAAGGTTCAACGGTCACTGAGATTGAAAACCAACTTCTATTTGACGAAGGTATTAGTGCCAAAGGTCGCTCAATGGCTGAGTTATTGATGAATTTAGACCTCAAAGCGGCATACGAGCAATCGATAGACTTTGCAAAGAGCCATAGCGATATTACGGTTGCGATGCTTAAGAAGCTATCTTCTATCGTTTTGAAAAATACAGGGACAACTTATCAAACTGCTTTAGGTGAATTTTCGTCAGCCAATGGAGAGCTGCGTTTACTGAATGTTACGGCAGGAGCCGGGGGGTATTCCTATATGAATTATTCAAAGGTGCCTACAAAGCTTGCGGAACTTTGTGAAAGTATAAATCAGAGACGAAAAACTCTATCAAAGGCGAATGTTATTGAGTGCTACAAATTGAGCTTTGATGCTCACTTTGATTTGGTAACTATTCATCCGTGGGCTGACGGTAATGGCAGGATGTCTCGTTTATTAATGAATCAGTTACAGTTTGAATTTGAGATTATCCCGACAAATATCAATAAAGAGCGTAAAGCTGAATACATTGAAGCTCTTATTGCTACGCGTGAGAATGATAATATTGAATTGTTCCGTAACTTTATGTTTGATGAACATATCCACAATCTTGAACAAACAATTCGTAATTATCAGGGTTCAATAGAGAACGAAGGCATAGAATCTCGTTCCGATGTCGGTATAAATGTCGGTATAAATGTCGGTATAAACGAACAACGTGCATTAGAGCTTATTCGAATTAATAGTCGAATAACCGCGAGAGAAGTTGCGGGAGCGCTCTCGGTTTCTTTACGACAAGGTGAGCGCATTATGGCGACGTTAAAAGAGAAAGGTCTTATCAGGCGTATCGGCTCTAATAAGTCAGGGCATTGGGAGATAGTTTTTAATATATTACAATAAAGGTGTCATGTATAGGGGAAGATACGTTATACCATTTTCCTCTTTTACATCCTTGTCATGAAGAACATAAGGGGTCGAAAGTTGATTGCTGTATTTAGCGATACACTTCTTGAGAGAGGTAAGAGTGTATCGGTTACTTGATTTCACTTCTATCGGTGAAATGTTGTGACGGCTAGTGGTCCCCGATTTTGAAATAAGAAAGTCTATTTCCATTCGGTCTTCTGCAGATGTCCGAGAATTATTACTAAAAAAATAGAGTTTATGTCCTGAGGCATGAAGCATTTGGGCTACAATGTTTTCAACCAACATACCTTCGTTTACTTCCAATTTACCGAACATTAATTTTTGATATAGTTCTTCATTTACAATACCTCGTTCGTCGAAGGCATGGCTGACAAGTAATCCGGTATCACCCATATAGCATTTCAACGTGGTACGTTCTTCGTTTAATTTTAGACCTATACTCGGTTCGGTTGAATTGTAACAGCAATTAATGATTTTAGCATCACTCAACCAAAAAAAAGCTTGCGAATAATCACGCATGCGCGCTTCGTCTTGTAAAGCGGACAGTTGAAACTTTTTTTCATGTTTTTGGAGTTGCCCGGGAATTTCTTCAAATATCGCGGTCACTTTTGTTTCTTGATTGTCGGCATATTTGCGAATGTCGTTGCGATAGAGCGTTAAGATATCACGTTTTATCTCGTCTACTTTCTCAAAATCTCGTGTTTCTATGTACTTTGCCACCGCTTGAGGCATTCCTCCTATGATAAGATATTGGCGGAAGTAGTCCATTGCCCTTCGATGAAAAGTTCCCATCGGGAGTCTTTTCTCGAATTGGAGGCGAATGTAGGGCATCATCATTTCATCGCCTATCGCCCAAAGAAATTCCTCGAAGTCCATAGGATACATCTCTATAGTGTGTTCCTCGGAAGGTAGCATGATGTCTTTTACATTTTTTTTAATGGAAATAAGTGAGCCTGTTTCGATATAGTCATACCGATGGTCCGCGACCAAATGTTTGATGCTTGCACGGGCACGCGGGCAGAATTGTACTTCGTCAAAGATGATGAGTGACCGGGCTTCTTCGTCTTTTGCTCCACGTGGAGTAAGTTTTTGTTTGAAATAGAGTTCAAGATTAAAAAAGAGCGTGTCAAGGTCATCCAAATAGAGATTGAAAAACTCCATTACTTGAGGATTCACTTTACTAAAATCCACAAGGATATACGAATCGTATTCATTACGTGCAAATTCCTCGACGATATAACTTTTTCCAATACGTCGGGCTCCTTCTATCAGGAGAGCCACTTCTCCCCTGCGTTCTTTCTTCCATTCGAGTATTTTTTGATATATCTTTCGTTTCATGGTAACTTGATAAAATACAGTTTTTTAATCTTTGTGGATTAATGGTATTACACCTTTTCAAGGTTTATAAAATAATGAATATGCACCTTTTCGAGGTTTATTGCATGGCAAATATACACCTTTTCAAGGAGAATGGCGAATTGTTTAATTGAAATTTGTGCTTTGTAATGGCAAATTACTTGATTCGGGGGGGGAATACGGTGAAATAGGTTGTATTGAAGAGGGAATGAGATTTTTTTGAAATTAATTTGAAAAAAAAGTTGGTGAATTTTGTCCCCCGGTTTCAAAGTGTGTCGTCTTATACATGTAAAGCAAATGATGAATCATGGAAATCGAGTGGGAAAAAATAAAGCGAATGGCTCTCGATGAATCTTCCGAGCGGGAAAAGCAGGAAGTGTCGGAATGGCAAGAGGGGGACAAAGAACGAGAACGATTTTGCAAAGATGCCGAGGCTTTCTACCGGGAGGGGCAGGAGGTGAATGACCCGTCCCGGGAGGAAATTGAAAGGGCTTGGCTTGCAGTGAGGCAGCGGACACGGAAGCGTCGGTTTATATCTCGCCGTGTGATGGGATGGATTGCCGGGGCGGCTGTTGTTGTCGGGGTATTTTTCGGTGTCCGTTTGATAATGGATGGAGAATCGAAAGTATCACCAATGGTTAAGATGACTAAGACAGAGGGGGTTCGCTTGGTGTTGTCTGATGGTACAACTCATGTCGTTAAGACGGGTGAAAATACTACCTTGAAGGTGCCGGGTTTCGAGGTAAAGAACAATGGATTGAAGCAGTTGGAACAAAAGCAGGTGCTAGAGTCTGATAAGAAAGAGATAACCTATAGTGAAGTGATTGTTCCCCGGGGAGCAGAATACCAGTTGACTCTGGCAGACGGTACGCGGGTGATATTAAATTCGGAATCCAGAATTCGTTTCCCCGATGAATTCCAACTAGACGAACGTAGGGTATATTTGCAGGGTGAGGCGTATTTTCAAGTTGCTCGTGACGAAAACTGTCCTTTTCTGGTGGAGGCGGCAGCGGTAACGGTAAAAGTGTTGGGAACGGAATTCAATGTGAATGCTTACCGGGGAGACGATGTTTCAACGACATTGGTTACGGGACGAGTGAGCGTGGCGGCAGGTCCGGATTCTTTGATATTGAATCCCGGTCAGCAGTGTGTGGCGGGTGGTGGTGCTCTGACTGTACGAGAGGCTGATTTGGTGTCAGTGCTGGCATGGAAGAACGGGGAATTCGTGTTCAAGGATGTGACCTTGGAAGATATGATGAATGAACTTTCCCGTTGGTATGATATGGAAGTGGAGTACGAATCGGAGCATTTGAAAACCGATCGTTATTATATATACGTGGAGCGGAGCAAGACACTGGAGGAGGTATTGGATAAAGTGGTTTTGACTGGAAAAATAAAATACAAAATACATGGAAAGAAAGTGATTGTAGGACAGCAATAAAAAAAGCAAAAGATGCGCACACATCTCTCGCTTTTAAGGCTGAATTATTCATTAAATAAATTCAAGTACAAAGTTATGCAAAAAAATCGACGAAAATGGTTTGGGACGAGCCCAAACAGAAAATTTATTTTGCTATTGCAAACTATTTTTCTAATCGGCGGGTTGTTATGCGGTGGCAATACCCGTGTATGGGGGCAGGCTGTGCCCAAAGTCAGCCTTGATCTGAAACATGCAACATTCGTGAAAGTTATCGAGAGTTTGCGTCAACAGACGGGATACGAGTTCGTGTTTAACGCTCCGGATGTGGAGCACGTGAAGGATGTGTCGCTTTCGTTGAAAGATGTTTCGTTACGGACAGCGATGGATTCGTTGTTGCAAGGGAAAGGCTTGGCGTATAGTATCACGGGGCAGACGGTGGTTATAAAGAAACAAGCGAAGACTCAATCGGAAGTAAAGATGCTACAAGTCAGCGGTCGTATTGTGGATGAAAAGGGAAATCCAGTAGCCGGGGCTACCGTTGTGATCGTGGGAACGACACAGGGGGTTGCTTCTGATGCTGAAGGTCAATATACCATTGCCGCCAAGCCAGACGATATATTGAGGGTTTCCTTCATCGGGTATGAAACAAAAGCTGTCGAAATCAAGGGGAAGGAAAAATTGAATATTCGTTTGGTTCCCACGGAGGAGAACCTTGAGGAAGTTCAAGTAGTTGCTTTTGGTACACAGAAAAAAGAGAGTGTGGTTTCGGCAATCACGACAGTGCGTCCGATGGATTTGAAATCATCTAGTAGCGACTTAACAACTGCTTTAACTGGTAAAATTTCTGGAATCATTGGTTGGCAGACTGGGGGACTCCCGGGTGCTTTGACTGAGGAGGAAATGAACACGAAATTCTACATTCGTGGAGTTAGTTCTTCCAATGGGGTGTCCGAGCCTTTAGTATTGATAGATGGGGTAGAATCTTCCCGTTTGGATTTGGCTCGTATGGTGCCAGAAGATATCGAGAGCTTTTCCGTGTTGAAAGATGCTTCAGCAACGGCGATGTATGGTGCCCGGGGTGCGAACGGTGTGATCTTGGTAACCACGAAAAAAGGTGAAGCGGGGAGTGTTTACACTTCAGTACGTTACGAGGCGGTAATGTCTCAACCGACGGATGAAATTGAAGTAGTTGATGCAAAGACCTATATGCGTATGTATAACGAGGCTTTGTTAGCTCGTAATCCGGGTGCAACGCCTGCTTATTCCTTGATGAAAATTGAGCGCACGGGGGATCCTCGTTATCCGTCGTATGTGTATCCCGCCAACGATTGGTATGACATTCTGTTCAAGAATTTCTCGATTAATCATCGTGCTGGTATTAATGTACGTGGAGGTTCGGAAGTGATGCAATACTATGCGTCTATTAACTACGTGAACGATCAAGGTATGTTAAATACTGATAAATTGAACCAGTTTGATGTGAATATCAAGAATTCCACTCTTTCTTCCCGTCTTAATTTGAACGTGGACTTGAGTGCCGGTATTCGTTTGCTGGTAAATACGTCGTACACGTACGACAAGT
Source organism: Butyricimonas sp. DFI.6.44 (assembly GCF_022132345.1). NCBI lineage: Bacteria > Pseudomonadati > Bacteroidota > Bacteroidia > Bacteroidales > Odoribacteraceae > Butyricimonas > Butyricimonas sp. DFI.6.44. The sequence continues at coordinate 357,827 of NZ_JAKNJD010000003.1, forward strand.
ACCATGGTCCCATGCAAGACATGACCTCGGCGTATCAGTTGGCGTTTAATGCTTCACCCGTGGATTTTGCGGTGACTTATCCTGCTGACGAGGGCCATAACTGGCCTCACTTGCTTTTTGGTAGTATGCGTCAGAATGGCAATCTTGCCAATAATCCTTATGCATCCATACAAAGTGGTTATAACGACCGTAGTCGTTTTAGTTTAACCAGTCGCATGGAATATATCCATAACCTCTCTTCACTCGTGAAGGGATTGGAGTTGCGGGCGAGTGTTTCTTTCTCAAAGTCCGGTTACGAGTATAATATATTTGCAAATAACCCTTTTTATTATTACTTGGACTTGGAAAATGGCGGGTATGATTTTGAAAAAGACGTGCATACCTTAACGGCATTGAATCCCACGGAGGGTAACCGGACATTGCGGAAGCCGGCGAGTGGTAACAATCAAGGTATGTCATCCTCGACACAGTGGGTTTACGAGGGAAGATTGCTGCACACTGCAGCATGGGGTGATCACCAAACTTCACTGACCGCAGTATTCCAGGCACAACAAGGAAATTCGATGCCTGCGTACGAACTTTTTGATAGTTTCGAGACACGTAATTTGAGTTTCTCGATGCGTGGTTCTTACGGTTATTTGGATCGTTATTTCGTAGAAGCTAGTTTTGGTTACAATGGTTCAGAGCGTTTCACCAAGAACAATCGAATGGGCTTTTTCCCGGCAGTGGGAGGTGCGTGGGTTGTGTCGAAGGAGAATTTCATGCAAAATATTAGTAATTGGTTCTCTTTTATGAAGTTTCGTGTTTCATGGGGAAAAGTGGGAAATGACGGTATTATTAAAACACCGCGCTTCGTTTATATGCCGGAAATTAAAACGGCACAATTAGGTAATAAAGATCCTCGTCCCGGGAAAGATGAGTCCTTTGAGCGTAAGAAAGTTGAGAATTATGGCGATCCGGATGTGAAATGGGAAATAGCTGAGCAAATTAATCTTGGTTTGGAAACCCGTTTTTTCAAGGATGTTTTGGAAATTAATGCTGATTTTTATCAGGAAGTGCGCCATAATATTATCGAGAGCAGGGTGACAATACCCGCTCAGGCAGGAGTAGAGGTTAACCCGTTGGATAATATCGGGAAAGTGCGCTCTCGTGGTATAGATTTGTCTGCTAAAGTTCAACATGCTTTCTCCAAAGATCTTTGGGTTATTTTGAATGGAACCTTAACGTACAGTAAAGCTGTTTACAAGGATTTGGAAGAACCGGTAGATAGACCGTGGTATCAATTGAAGAATGGGCACGAGATTTCCCAACCGGTGGGATATATCGCCGAGGGATTGTTCCGAGATCAAGCGGAAATAGATGCTTCGCCTCAAGCAAGTACCGGGGTGATGCCCGGGGATATTCGGTATCGTGATGTCAACCGAGATGGTGTTATTGATATTGAGGATGCCGTGCGTATCGGTTTCCCGGAAACTCCGCGCTTGGTGTACGGGTTCAGTGGTTTCATCAATTACAAGAATTTTGAGTTTAACTTCGCTTTTCAAGGATCCGGTAAACGAGGGTTCTTCATAAACCCGAAAGCGTTGTCTCCGTTCGTGAGCAATCATGCCATGCTGAAGGAAATTTACGAGAGTCACTGGACGGAAAAAACGACAGATAATTACCCGTTTTGGCCTCGTCTTTCAGTGACTAATATCGTGGATTACAATAAGCAGGAAGATTGGTACGCGAATGAAACGGATGTACGTAAGTCTACTTATTTTATGCGAGAATGTCGTTTCTTGCGTTGTACTTCTTTAGAATTGGCTTATAATTTACCCGGGGATTTAAACAAGAAATTACGTTTGCAGAATATGAAATTTTTTGCCCGGGTGAATAATCCGTTTTTGATTTCCAATTTTAAAACTTGGGATGTGGAATTGGGAGAGAATGGTTTCAACTATCCGATTCAAAAAACTTATGCCATCGGATTGAATTTTAGTTTCTAATATTTGATAATAAGAATAAAATGAAAAGACGAATATTACTTTATTGGGCACTCCCGCTTTTCTTTCTTGCGTCCTGTGATAGTTGGTTAGACGTGGTGCCAGAAAACGATATCGCAACTATTGACACCGATTTTGAAACGTATGCGGGTGCCGATGATTGGTTGAAAAGCTGCTATTTGTTTTTGCAGGACCCCATGAACCCGTACAATAATGTTGCTTTTTGGGCGACAGACGAAATGGTGGCGGATAACTATTTCAGAAACTCGACCAATCATCCGGATGGTATTGATATTCTGAAAGGGATGCAAAGTGTTCTTGCTCCTCTTGATGATAAATGGTATGATAAGAAATTTTCTGGTAATACCTCTTATCGATTTGATTATTACACGGCAATAGTGATGTGCAATCATTTCATCACTCGCATTGACAACGTGTATAATTTGTCGGATAACGATAAAGAGTTATGGAAAGCCGAGGTGATAGCGGTGAAAGCGTATTACTATTTTGAATTAGTACGTCGTTACGGTCCTGTTATTATTGTACCGGAAGACCTTGATCCGAACGCAGACGTGGAATCATTGAAATACCCGCGTAGTCACGTGGATACTTGTTTCAATTATATCGTTCGTCTTTGTGATGAAGCCGCTAAAGTGTTGCCCCCGGGCAGCATGAAGGCAAGTGACCGTCGAGCTTATTTTAACAAAGAAGCTGCGCTGGCTCTTAAAATGCGGACGTTGCTTTATGCGGCTTCCCCGTTATTTAACGGTAATACAGATTATGCGAATTTCGTGAATAAAAATGGGGAGCCCCTGTTCTCCGTAACAGTTGAAAAAGCGAAATGGGAACGGGCTGCCAACGCTGCCAAAGAGTTGATAGCTTTGGTGGATGAAGTCGGTGGTGTATCATTAGTCGAGGGAAGTGTGGCAAACACGAGTTTGCAATCCAAGATGCTCGATATAGAAAACTCCGTGCACACTTATAATTTTATGAATGATGAGGTTTTGTGGATGGTGAAGTATCCTATTATGGGTAGCTCGTTGTTGGGATATGCCCTGCCTGCTTATGATGATGCTTCGAGTCATTCCTTGCAAGGAACTTGTTTTGCTCCCACGTTGAAGATGGTTGAGATGTTCTATACCGAGAATGGTCTGCCTATTGATCAGGATTTGAGATGGGTGGGAGCAGGTAATCCTTATGCGCTTGATAAAGAAAGTGATCCTAAATACACGGATGTGGTTTCTTTTGATGAACCGGTATTGAATTTGCATCGTCGTCGTGAACCTCGTTTTTATGCTAATATTGTTGCTGATCGCTGTTATTGGCGATTGGGTTCTGCGGACGAGAATTTGCATTTGGTAGAAGCTTATCAAGGGGAAGATTTCGGTTTGCAAGCAAAACGTTTAAATGCCTTGGAGCCACAGAATATTACCGGTTATTGGATGAAAAAGTGGTGTGATTCGAGGGGAAATTTGGCTGTTCACGAGGGAGAATTGCAGAGCTTCGGGACGACACCCTATCCGGTATTCCGGTTAGCCGAGGTGTATTTGGCGGCGGCAGAAGCGTTGAATGAGTGTGATGCTCCGTTTGCGGAAGTTTACAAATATCTGAACGTGATTCGGACACGTGCTGGTATTCCGGACGTGGAGGTGGCATGGAGAAATGCCCGGAACCCGGGATTGGTGCAAGACCGGAGCGGTTTACGTGAGATTATTCGTCGGGAGTGGAATATAGAGTTTGCTTTCGAGGGTTATCGTTTTTGGAATGTTCGTCGTTGGAAAATTGCCAATGTAGAGTTGAACGAGCAAGCGTTTGGTTGGAACGTGTTGGGTAATAATGCCAATACTTTCTATAATAATGGCAGACCGATGGTCGTTTATTCGGGAAACAAATTTGTGGCTCCTCGTGATTATTTCTGGCCTATCCGGAGTGAAGAGGTACAAAGGGCGGGATGCGTGCAGAACATAGGATGGTAATATGAATTATGGAATGATAAATCAAAGATTATGAGAAGTATATTATTGATAGTACTATTGATGTGTGGTTTTATCGCCTGTGATGACAATGAAGTCACGTTCGATGTACCGGTGGACTTTCAGCATCTTGCTTTTGAACCGGTGCCGGGTGGAGCTATTATGCGTTATAAATTACCCTCGAATTTGGATGTATTTGGGGTGAGAGTGCGTTACAACGATGCTTTTGGGAAAGAGTTATATAAAGATGGTTCTTACCTCACCGATTCTTTGTTGTTAGGTGGATTCACGGAAGCACGATCGGAAGTGCCTGTGCGGTTGAGTTTCTTTAATCGTGATATGGTAGAGTCTGCTTTTATTGAAAAAAACTTTAGCACGAAACCGGCTGCTACCGTGTCGATTTTCGATAATTTGGAAATCAATCCGTTCTGGGGTGGTTTTAACGTGACCTACCAGAGTCCCAAAACGGTGGATGGTACGATTCACGTGTTTTACATTGGGATGAATCCTACCACAAAACAATTGGATTCCATTTTGATGGGAAGTTATCCTATCGTGGAAGGTGGAGATACGTTGAATTTTGAATTAAACCAAAAGGTCGATCGTTTGGATGTGGTGGTGAGGACCGATGATTACGAGGGACATCGCGTGAAATTAGTCGTTAAAGAAGATGTACCGAACCTCTTGATGGATACGTTGTCTTACGAGGCAGGTGATTTTAGTTTTGAATTCACGGGAGATATAGTGGAGAATGAGCAGTATGGTTTTAGTGAAAAGTATCTTTTTGACGGTAAGAAAAAAGGCGAGGGGTATCGTTCACATATTTTGAAAGGTGAAAACCGAGTGTATGACACGTTTATGGCGGGACCTTATGCTTATAGTGAACGCTTTATTTTTGATTTTGGTACACCGCAAGTGCCGGCAGCCCTTTATGTCTACGCTTTCTTGAATTTAGGTAATTATTACCCGCAACCGGGGAGTGGAGTGCTTGGAGAGTTGTGGTGTGGTAACTACCAAAGTCGTTTACCGAGTAAAGCAAAGGTGTATGGCGTGAAAGCGGGCGAAAACCCGAATACGGTTGATTTGAGTGCTTGCACGTTGCTCTGCGATTTTAAGGAGGATTATACATTCAATTATTGGAAAAATTATTCTTGGTGTAAAAATACGGATAACATTTATGGGAGCGGTGAACGTTGTGATGCCTTGACAGATGCGGAGTATGCTACCAAGGATCCCATCGTGCTAAGATTGATGTGCAACTACACTAAAGAGGAATTCCAGTATCTAATACTTGTGGTGGAGGATACTTATCGTTCGAATCGTTATAATGCTGATTGGAACGAAAATACAAAGGAGTATGTCACATTTGACGAGATCGATGTAGTGGTACAAGCTAAAACAGAAAAGGAGTAATAATTATGAGAAAATACGCAATTTATGCGCTCGGTATGCTGTTTGCATTTTTTACCGGGAGTTGCAACGAGAGTTTGGAAGATACATATGACGAATTTACCAAGGGAGGAATGATTCGTTATGTGGGTAGATGTTCGAACGTGCAGGTGAAGGCCGGCTGGGAGCGTTTACAAGTGATTTGGAAAAATCATGCTGATGCTGGAATTGAACGGGTGAAAGTTACTTGGCAGTCAGAAAACGAAACGATTCCCGAGGTGCGTTATATCGAGCGTGCGGAGCTGAACCACGAGGGAGATTTGATGGATACCATTTACCTTGAAGGATTGGGTAATTCTATGTACACGGTACGGGTGTGTAATGTGGTTGCCGACGATTCAGAGTCTTTGATTGAGGAAAAGTACGGGCGTCCTTACACGTTTGCTCACGAGGATTTGGGAACTTTCACGCGGGGGATTTCATTCTTTAGCCGTTTGGGAGACAAATTGGCAATCGTGCTTGATCGAGATAACGAGAATATCAGGGAATTGGAATTGTGCTATCACGTTGAAGGAAAAGATGAAGTGTGCAGATGGAACATCAAGGAGCACATGGATGATACGTTATCGTACGTGAGGGGTGGATGGGAACTGATTGAGGAGCCCGATAATATGTTTCTTTTGCCTGTGGGGTCGGGAGAAAAAATTGATTTTACGAAGCCGTTATTCATTGAGCGAAGAGGATTGTTGAGTGGTTGCGTGGATACGATTAAATTCGAGCCGATGAATTTGAATTTCGAGGAGAGATTGTGGTCCACGGAGTTCGCTCAATTGATGTTGAAACTTTATGGTAATGGTTGGGAAGAAAAGATGAATGAGGTAGAAATCGTGGAATTGGATTATAATTTTACTTCTTTCCTAGATTTGTTGTATCTCCCGAATCTGAAAAAAGTTATTTTGGGTAAAAACCGTTATATGCAACCCTCTTTCGTGCGTTCGTTCACGAGCACGACGGATAAATATGTGGCTTGTGTAACGTTGGCGTTTTTGCAGGCTATACGCCCAGGGTTTTCTGTGGAACATTACAATAATCATTACTTTGTTTCTGCTGATTACGAGGCTTATAACAGTGTTGATAAATTTAAAGAACTCGGAAAGATTATGGTGAACGAGTTGGGGACGACTAACTTGAATGCAAAACCGACCTACGAGTCGTGTGATACCACGGGGTGGAAAGTGACTTGCTCTGATACTCTTTGCAATGGTTACGCTGATAATGGTGCGGCTTGGTTGCTTTATGATGCCAAACTTCACTTCGAGAACGATTGGGATGAATGGGACGAGGAGGTTTATTTTGAACCAAGGTGGACATTGGGAGCCAGTATTGTTACCGTGACCTACGATATGGGAAGAGATAAACCGCAAATAGTGAGAGGTTTCAAGGTGAAACAGCCTGAACGGAATCAGAAAGATGACTCGAAATACTTGTTGTCATCCTTGATGATAGAATTTTCTAATGATGGTTACTCTTGGACAAAAGCCACTTATACGGACGGTAGTGCTATTATTGGTAACTCTCCCGCCGAGGAGACCTATATTGTCGTACCTGAAGACTTGTGTAGAGAACCCGTGCGTTATATTCGCTTGATCATGAGTACTCACAAGGTGGACGATCAGGGAGCCTATAATTTGCGTCTTGGTAAATTTATTCCGCTTTCTAAATTGAATTTTTAATATTCTATCCTCTCCTGCTTGTGACAGGCGGGAGAGGTGATGTTTACTACACGTTGAAACAAGATGTGTTTCTCGTGTTGGCGGGGAGTTTCTTTTCTTGACGAGAATAGAATAAAAGAGAGTTGTATTTTAATAGAATTATGAGAAAAATTTTATTTTTAATCGGTTTGGCGATGCTTTCCGCATTTGCTTGTAAAGCGCAGGATTGCTACCGAATCAGTGGCAAAGTGAGCGGGGTGACAGACGGTACTCTTCTGTTAATCGGTAACGAGCGGGAGAAGCTCGATACGCTGGGTTACGTGACGGTTAAAAACGGCGTTTTCGTCTTTACAGGCAAGGTGAACGCTCCCGTGGCGGCTTACCTCGCTCTTTCTGACGGGAACGGCATGATACCGTTGATTCTCGAGAACGCTAACTTCATGGTAAATGTGAGTAACTCCGGGGTATTAATTCAGGGCGGCAAGCAACAGGAATTGTTGACCCGCTTCACTCGTATCAGTCAAGCTTTCTTGGCAGAACAAGCCAAGGTGGCGGCAGAAGTACAACAGCCGGGGGTGAACATTCAAACCTTGCAAGACAAAGTAAACAAGGCCTACGAGGCATCGGTGAATGCCATGTTGGAGTTGATCAAGGCGAACCCCGACGAGTACGCCACGGCTCACGTGATCGCCCTCGGTATCAGCGGTGAAACGGAGGAGGGCTTGCGCTCGAAGTATGACCTTCTCGGGGAGGCTGCCCGTGCTACCGTTCCCGGCAAGCGGATCGCTGCGGCGTTGGAACACTACGAGAAACTAGCCATTGGCGAGGTGGCACCTAATTTCACCACGGAGAAGCCCGACGGGAACACCTTCTCGTTGCACGACCTTCCCGCCAAGTTGAAGCTGGTGTACTTTTGGGTTTCAACGAACCCGCTCTGTCGTCAGGACAACATCGACCTCGTGAAACTTTACCTGCAATACCGCCCGTTGGGTCTGGAAATCGTCAGTATCTCGCTCGACGAGAACCGTGGTGACTGGCGTAACGCCGTCGGGATGGACGGGATGGTGTGGACGAACGGCTCGGACTTGCAAGGCTTCGCCTCCCCGATCGCCCGTCTTTACATGGTACACGAACTCCCGGCAACATTCCTCGTTGACGCGGAGAACCGTATCGTGGCGAAAGGCCTCCGCGGGGATGCCCTTCGTGACACGGTGGCGAAGTTGCTGAAAAAGAGCAAGAAAAAGTAATCGTGTTTTATAAATTTGGTGCGTGCTAGGGGGGGAGTCGAGAAAATGGCTCCCCTCTTTTTATTTATTGTCTACGCCCGTCGGTGAGTTTTTCATGAGGCATAAATTTAATTGTCAATGAAAACAGATTTATCGGGTGTAACTGCACCTTTGAGAGAGTCACCGTTGGTGGCAGATGGCTTGCTTATCCGTCAGGACGAGTATTACAAGAAATATTTCTATGCCGAAATCCTTTGGATAGAGGCATCGGGTAATTATTGTTATTTTCATTTAAAAGATAAATCCCGGATTACCGTGGCGTGCCGTTTGGGTAGCGTGGAGTGGCAACTACCGGACGCCTATCTTGTGCGTGTACACCGTGGTTTTATCCTGAACCTGCGTTATGTCGACACGTGGGCGGGCAACTCCTTGCGAGCCGGGGAGAAATGGTTCCCGCTGGGGGACTATTACCGGAAAAACGTGTTGGCTTGTTTTAATATACTGGATACTTCCCGGGAAAACCCGAAAACGGGGAACGGGGAGTAATCGTGTAATTTAATATTCACCGGTCTCGTGGATAGATTTATCGACGGGTGCCGGTGAATATGTTTCAGGTGTTAACACGATACACGAGGTTGGGGAAATCCGATGAATATCCCGTGAAGACGGGGTGTAATCCCGGTGAAGACAGGGAACAAATTCCTTTTAAACTCCTTTCAAACTCCTTTCAAACTCGTTCGGGAAGGTTTTTGAAAAGAGTTTGATGAGAAGGGGAAAGGAAAATGTGAGTTTATTTGTTTATAAGTACGGCTAACCTTCTCACTGTCTTGCCCTTTTTTTGAAAAAAAAGATAGAATTGTTTGGTGGTGAAATATAAAGTTCGTACATTCGCGAGCCAAATTGAATAAAAGTAACTAATTTAAAAGTACTTGTATGCCAACTATTCAACAGTTAGTAAGAAAAGGAAGAACAAAAATCCAGGACAAAAGCAAGGCTCCGGCTTTGGATGGTTGTCCGCAAAGACGCGGGGTTTGTGTTCGTGTGTACACGACAACCCCGAAGAAACCGAACTCAGCGATGAGAAAGGTTGCCAGAGTTAGATTAACCAACGGAAAAGAGGTAAATGCTTACATTCCGGGAGAAGGACACAATTTGCAAGAGCACTCTATTGTTTTGATTAGAGGTGGTCGTGTGAAAGACCTTCCGGGAGTTCGTTATCACTTGGTTCGCGGTACATTGGATGCTGCCGGTGTTAACGGTCGTTTACAGAGTCGTTCCAAGTATGGTGCCAAGAGACCGAAAAAAGGTGCTGCTCCGGCCGCTCCCGCTAAAGGTAAGAAAAAGTAAGAATTAACAGGAGTTGTTTATGGGTTGTTCCCGAAAAGTTGAGTAAATGGTCGTGAGACCGTTGAAGACCGGAAAGGGCAGCGAACGAACAAATTCGTAAACTAGAAGAGATGAGAAAGAGTAAACCAAAAAAGAGAATCCTGTTACCGGACCCGAAGTTTAACGATGTATTAGTAACTCGGTTCGTTAATGATTTGATGGTAGATGGAAAGAAGTCTATCGCGTTTAGAATTTTCTACGATGCTATTGATATCGTGGAAGAAAAAATAGGTAAAAAAGAAGAAAAGCCTGCGTTGGAAATCTGGAAACAAGCTTTGGAGAATATCACTCCGCAAGTTGAGGTGAAGAGTCGTCGTGTAGGTGGTGCTACGTTCCAAGTGCCGACGGAAATCAACCCGATGAGAAAAAGAGCTCTCTCCGTGAAAAATATGATTCTGTTCTCTCGCAAAAGAAGCGGTAGAAACATGGCAGAAAAACTAGCTGCTGAAATCATGGCTGCATACAAGGAAGAAGGAGCGGCTTACAAGAAGAAAGAGGATATTCACCGTATGGCTGAAGCCAACAGAGCTTTTGCACATTTCAGATTTTAATTGAAGGGATAGAAAGAAGATGGCAAAAAGAGATTTACATTTTACAAGAAACATCGGTATCATGGCTCACATTGATGCCGGAAAAACCACAACGACTGAGCGTATCCTGTATTTCACGGGGGTGAACCACAAGATTGGTGAAACTCACGATGGTACGGCTACCATGGACTGGATGGTGCAGGAGCAGGAGAGGGGTATCACCATTACTTCTGCCGCTACCACTTGTTTCTGGAATTATCAGGACCAGCAATATAAAATCAATATTATTGATACCCCGGGACACGTTGACTTTACCGTTGAGGTAGAGCGTTCATTGCGTGTGTTGGACGGTGCTGTTGCATTGTTCTGTGCCGTGGGCGGAGTGGAAGCACAATCGGAGACCGTTTGGCGTCAGGCAAACAAGTACGGGGTTCCGAGAATCGCTTTCGTGAACAAAATGGACCGTTCAGGTGCTGACTTCTTCAAGGCAGTACGTGAGATTCGCGAGAAATTGAAAGCTAACCCGATTCCATTAGTGTTGCCTATCGGTGCAGAAGAGAATTTCGAGGGAATAATCGATTTGATCGAGATGAAGGCTTACGTGTGGGAGAATGGATCGAAGGAGGCAACAATTAAAGAAGTTCCGGCTAATTTATTAGCGGAAGCTCAAGAATGGAGAGAGAAGTTGGTTGAGGCTGCCGCTGTTCAGGATGAGGCTTTGATGGAACGTTTCTTCGAGGATCCTGATTCTATCACGGTTGAAGAATTGAAAGCCGTGGTTCGTAAAGCCGTTATCGCTATGGATTTCTGTCCGGTGATGTGCGGTTCTTCATTCAAGAACAAAGGTGTTCAGAATTTGTTGGATGCTGTTATCGCTTATTTGCCGCATCCGCTGGATATTCCGGCTGCTGCAGGTAAAAGACCGGGAACAGAAGAATCCGTGACTTTCGAGATTGATCCTGATGCTCCGCTTTCCGCGTTGGCATTCAAGATCGCGACTGACCCGTTCGTGGGACGTTTGTGCTATACACGTGTTTACTCCGGTAAAATCGAGGCCGGTTCATACGTTTACAACCCGCGTACAGAGAAGAAAGAGCGTATTTCTCGTTTGTTCCAGATGCACTCCAATAAACAACAGCCTAAGGATGTGATCGAGGCTGGTGATATTTGTGCTTGCGTTGGATTTAAAGATATTCGTACCGGAGATACTTTGTGTACCGAGGAAAATCAAATCGTACTTGAAAGTATGACATTCCCGGAACCGGTGATCGGTATTGCTGTTGAGCCGCTTACGCAGAAAGATACGGATAAGTTAGGTATGGCTTTAGCTAAATTGGCTGAAGAAGACCCGACTTTCCGCGTGAAGACTGACGAGGATTCAGGGCAAACCGTGATTAGTGGTATGGGTGAGCTTCACTTGGATATTATCCTTGACCGTTTGAGACGCGAGTTTAAGGTTGAATGTAACCAAGGTGCTCCTCAGGTTGCTTACAAAGAGGCTATTAACGGAACGGTTGAACACCGTCACGTGTTCAAGAAGCAAACCGGAGGTCGCGGTAAATTCGCTGATATCATCTTCAGAATGGAACCGGCAGAAGAAGGAAAAGAAGGTTTGACTTTCGTGAACGAGGTGAAAGGTGGTAATATCCCGAAGGAGTTTATCCCGTCTGTAGAGAAAGGATTCAAGGATGCCATGGTAAACGGTGTTTTGGCCGGATACGAGTTGGTAAGCTTGAAGATTACTTTGCTTGACGGTTCGTTCCACCCGGTTGACTCTGATGCTTTGTCTTTCGAAATGGCCGCTAAGATCGGTTACAAGGAAGCAGCACAGAAAGCGAAACCGGTGTTGTTGGAGCCGATCATGAAACTCGAGGTGGTAACCCCGGAAGAGTACATGGGAGATATTATCGGTGACTTGAACCGTCGTCGCGGACAAGTTGAAGGAATGGAGTCAAGAGCCGGAGCTCGCGTGATCGAGGCCAAAGTGCCGCTTGCAGAGCAATTCGGTTACGTGACCGTTTTGAGAACTTTGTCTTCCGGTCGTGCAAGTTCATCCATGGAGTTCTCGCATTACGCCGAGGTACCGAAGGGCATTGCCAAGGAAGTTGTAGAGAAGAATAACGGTAGAGTAGAATTATTGTAAGAATTTTGGATTAGTGATTTACGATTCAAGAGTGATCGAGAGTCGTAAATCTTAAATCATAAATCATAATTAAAAACATGAGCCAAAAAATCAGAATTAAGTTGAAATCTTACGATCACAACTTGGTTGACAAGTCTGCAGAGAAGATTGTAAAGACAGTAAAGGCTACCGGCGCAGTGGTAAGCGGACCGATTCCGCTTCCGACTCACAAGGGTATTTTTACTGTAAACCGCTCTACGTTCGTGAACAAAAAGAGCCGTGAACAATTCTTGGTATGCACGTTCAAAAGATTGATCGACATCTACAGTTCTACTGCAGGTACGATCGACGCTTTGATGAAACTAGAGTTACCGAGCGGTGTTGAAGTAGAGATTAAAGTATGATAACGGCGAAAACTTATGTCGTTATTAGAGAGATTGAAAACCTATTTTTAAAAAGAGAAAAAAAGAGATGCCAGGTTTAATTGGAAAAAAAGTCGGAATGACTTCCGTATTCAGTGCCGAGGGAAAAAGTGTTCCATGCACTGTGATTGAGGCCGGTCCATGTGTTGTAACTCAGGTAAAAACTGTAGAGAAAGACGGTTACACAGCACTTCAGTTGGGTTTTGATGACAAAAAAGAAAAACACACAACGAAGCCGCTAAGTGGACATTTTAAGAAGGCAGGCACAACTCCGAAAAGAAAGCTCGTTGAGTTTTCAGGGTATGATGTCGAGTACAAGTTAGGAGATGTAATTGACGTGAAACTGTTCGAGGGAACAGAATACGTTGATGTTGTAGGAACCAGCAAGGGAAAAGGATTCCAAGGTGTTGTGAAACGCCACGGTTTTGCTGGAGTTGGAGAGGCTACTCACGGTCAGCACAACCGTCAGAGAAAGCCGGGATCTATCGGTGCTTGTTCTACACCGTCACGCGTTTTCAAAGGAATGCGCATGGGTGGACAAACAGGTGGTGATAGAATAACGGTTCAGAATCTGGAAGTGTTGAAGGTGATACCCGAGAATAATTTGTTATTGGTGAAGGGTTCTATTCCCGGAGCTAAAGGTTCATACGTAATTATCGAGAAGTAATGGAGTTAAGTGTATTAAACATTGCCGGACAAGAAACAGGCAGGAAGGTAGAGTTAAATGACGCTATCTTCGGGATTCAGCCTAACGAACACGCTATCTATCTTGATGTAAAGCAGTTTTTAGCGAACAACCGCCAAGGAACCCACAAGTCAAAACAAAGAAACGAGATTTCCGGTAGTACCCGCAAGCTGAAAAAGCAAAAAGGTACCGGTGGTGCCCGTGCTGGTGGTATCAAGAGCCCTCTGTTCAGGGGTGGTGGTAGAGTGTTTGGACCCGTACCAAGAGATTATAGCTTCAAATTAAACAAGAAGCTGAAAAGATTGGCCCGTAAATCAGCGTTATCTGTGAAAGTTGCTGAAAATGCAGTTACTATTGTTGAGGATCTCAACTTCGAGGCACCGAAGACAAAACAGATGGTACAGCTGTTGAATAACCTGAAATTAGGTGATCGGAACATCCTGTTGGTGACGAACGAGATGAACGATAACGTTCTGTTATCCGCTCGTAACTTGCAATACTTGGATGTGATGAGAGTTTGCGATCTTGCAACTTACAATATCATGAGAGCTAAGAATCTCGTGTTCGTTGAAAGTTCAGTGCAGGGCCTGAATGAAATGTTCAATCTTAATGAAGAGTAAGACATGCAAGTGATATTTAAGCCCATTTTGTCAGAGAAAATGACAGCATTGACTGACAAGCAGAACAGAGTAGCGTTTGTTGTAAACAAAGCAGCGAATAAATTAGAGATTAAGAGAGCAGTTGAAGCAATGTACAGCGTGACCGTGAAGAATGTAAACACGATGGTGTACCAGGGAGATGCAAAATCCCGTTACACGAAAGCAGGTGTTATCTCCGGAAGAACCGCTTCATTCAAGAAAGCAATTGTGACCTTAGCAGAAGGTGATAGTATTGATTTTTTTAGCAATATTTAATTAAGATGGCTGTAAGAAAATTAAACCCTGTAACTCCTGGTCAGAGACATAAGGTAGCGATTACCTTTGATCAGTTGACTACAGATAGACCTGAGAAATCATTGTTAGGACCGAAGAAAAGAACCGGTGGACGTAACCATTCCGGTAAAATGACAATGAGATATATAGGTGGTGGTCATAAACAAAGATACAGAATAATAGATTTCAAACGCGATAAGGATAATGTTCCGGCTCGTGTTGCAACGATCGAGTACGATCCCAATCGTACGGCGAGAATTGCTCTATTAGTGTATGCAGACGGAGAAAAACGTTACATCGTGGCACCGGACGGGTTGCAAATTGATCAAACCGTGATGAGTGGTGCAGGTGTTGCTCCGGAAGTAGGTAATTCTTTGTTCTTATCTGAAATCCCACTAGGTACAATCATTCATAACATCGAGTTGAGACCGCAGCAGGGAGCCGTGATGGCTCGTAGTGCCGGTTCATACGCTCAGTTAGTGGCAAGAGACGGTAAATACGTTTCTATCAAATTACCTTCCGGTGAGGTTCGTATGGTGTTGGCAGCTTGTCGCGCCACAGTAGGTACGGTGTCTAACTCCGACCACGCTTTGGAACGTTCAGGTAAAGCCGGTCGTACGCGCTGGTTAGGTCGCAGACCTCGCGTGAGAGGTGTCGTGATGAACCCGGTTGATCACCCGATGGGTGGTGGTGAAGGCCGCGCTTCAGGAGGACATCCTCGCTCAAGAAAAGGCTTGTTGGCTAAAGGATACAAGACTAGAGCTCCGAAGAAACACTCTAGCAAGTATATCATAGAAAGAAGGAAAAAATAACTGATTAATTATTGATGTTATGAGTCGTTCGTTAAAAAAAGGCCCTTTTATAGATTTCAAGCTAGAGAAAAAAGTATTGGTGATGAATGAGTCCAATAAGAAATCGGTTGTTAAAACCTGGGCTCGTCATTCCATGATTTCTCCGGACTTCGTAGGGCACACTATCGCTGTACACAACGGTAATAAATTTATCCCGGTATTCGTGACTGAAAATATGGTAGGTCATAAATTGGGAGAATTTGCGCCGACGCGTACATTTAGAGGCCATGCTGATAAGAAGAAAAAATAATGCATGGTAAGGTTGAACTAAAGAAGATGTATTAAAATGGGTGCAAGAAAAAGATTAAGAGCAAATCAGAATAAAGAAGCCAAAAAAGAGAAGGCTTTTGCAATTCTTCGCGATTGTCCTACATCTCCTCAAAAAATGAGATTGGTGGCAGACTTGGTTCGCGGAGTAGATGTACAGAAAGCTTTGGATATGCTTAAGTTTTGTCCTAAAGAAGCTGCTCGTAAGGTTGAAAAGCTGTTGCTTTCAGCGATTGCAAACTGGGAACAGAAGAACGAAGGGAAGCGTGTTGACGAAGCTGCCCTGTTCGTGAAAGAGATTTTCGTTGACGGTGCAGGTATGTTGAAAAGACTTAGACCGGCCCCGCAAGGAAGAGCACACCGGATTCGTAAACGTTCAAATCACGTGACGATCGTGCTGGGAAGCAAGACAGCTGTAGAAAACATTACAAAAGAATAGTTACATGGGACAGAAAGTTAATCCAATAAGCAATAGATTAGGAATCATCAAAGGATGGGATTCTAACTGGTTTGGCGGTAAAAACTATGGCGATAAATTGGTGGAAGATTACAAGATCAGAAAGTATCTGAACGCCCGTCTCGCTAAAGCAGGAATCGCTAAAATTGTTATCGAGAGAACTTTGAAACTCATCACTATCACGATCAACACCGCTCGTCCGGGTATTATCATCGGTAAAGGAGGTCAGGAAGTTGACAAGTTGAAAGAGGAGTTGAAGAAGATCACCGATAAGGAAGTTCAAATTAATATCTTCGAGATCAAGCGTCCGGAGTTGGATGCCGTGATCGTGGGCAATAACATAGCTCGTCAGTTGGAAGGCCGCGTAGCTTACCGTAGAGCTATCAAGATGGCTATCGCTTCAACCATGAGAATGGGAGCGGAAGGTATCAAAATTTTGATCTCCGGTCGTTTGAACGGTGCGGAAATGGCGAGAGCCGAAATCTACAAGGAAGGTAGAATTCCGTTGCACACGTTCCGCGCTGATATAGACTACGCTCAGGCCGAGGCTTTGACTACCTACGGTCAGCTGGGTATTAAAGTTTGGATTTGCAAAGGAGAGGTTTACGGTAAACGCGAACTAGTTCCGAATGCGCTGGTAAGTGCTCCGAGAGAGAACAACCGTCCGAACAATGCCGGCAAAAAAGGCGGGTTTAAAAAGAGAAAAAAATAGTCTTTTAACTTTTAAACAGATCAAGAGCTATGTTACAGCCAAAGAGGACTAAATACAGAAGGTCGCAGAAAGGGAGAATGAGAGGGAATGCCCAAAGAGGACATGAACTGGCATTCGGATCTTTCGGGATCAAGGCGTTGGAGAACATGTGGATCGAACAACGCCAGATTGAAGCAGCCCGTGTTGCGGTAACTCGTTACATGCAAAGACAGGGTCAGATATGGATTCGTATATTTCCAGATAAACCTATTACTAAAAAACCCGCTGAGGTTCGTATGGGTAAGGGTAAGGGATCTCCGGAAGGGTTCGTTGCTCCGGTTACACCGGGACGTATTCTTTTCGAAGCAGATGGAGTACCTTATGCAATCGCTAAAGAAGCATTGCGTTTAGCGGCTCAAAAGTTGCCCATCGCTACGAAGTTTGTGGTTAGACGTGATTATTCCGAGTAGTCGTTGACTATTTGAATTTCGAAACGAAAAAATGTAAGAGAAATGAAACAATCAGAAATTTGTGAATTAACCACAGAAGAGATAAAGGAGAAGATCGCTACAGAGCAATCGGCCTTGACGAAGTTGAAGATGAACCATGCTGTTTCTCCTCTTGAGAACCCGATGTTGATCCGGGCTACAAGAAGAAACATCGCTAGATTGATGACGGAGTTACGCAAGCGTGAATTAAACAAGTAGTAGAAAATGGAAAGAAATCTTAGAAAAGAGCGTACCGGTCTTGTGGTAAGCAACAAGATGGACAAGTCTATCACGGTTGCTGTTCACTTTAAGGAGAAGCACCCGATTTACGGGAAGTTCGTCAGCAAGACCAAAAAGTTCACCGCCCACGATGAGAAGAACGAATGTAACATCGGGGATACCGTGAGAATTATGGAAACCCGTCCCTTGAGCAAGACCAAGAGATGGAGATTAGTTGAAATCATTGAAAGAGCTAAGTAATCATGATACAACAAGAGAGTAGATTGACCGTAGCCGATAACAGCGGCGCCAGAGAAGTGCTTTGTATCCGTGTTCTTGGTGGTACCAAGAAAAGATACGCACGCGTAGGCGATAAAATCGTTGTTACCGTGAAGAACGCCATCCCGAACGGTGATATTAAGAAGGGAACCGTTAGTAAGGCAGTGGTAGTTCGTGTAAGCAAAGAGTACAGACGTCCGGACGGATCTTATATCCGCTTTGATGATAACGCTTGCGTGTTGTTGAACAACGCGGGAGAAATGAGAGGAACTCGTATCTTCGGACCTGTTGCCAGAGAAGTTCGTGAGGGTTATACCAAGATTGTATCTTTAGCCCCCGAAGTACTTTAAGATTTTAGATTTATGATTTTAGATTTTAGATTGAAATAATGATCGGAAGTCTTGAAATCATAAATCGTAAATCATAAATCATAAATAATTTATACGATGAGCAAGAAGTTTCATATAAAGAAAGGTGACTTAGTTCAAGTAAATGCAGGAGAAGACAGAGGGAAACAAGGAAAGGTACTTGAAATGATTCCGGATAAGCAAAGAGCTATTGTTGAGGGTATCAATCTGGTAAGTAAACATACCAAACCCAACGCTGCTCACCCGCAAGGAGGAATCATTAAGAAAGAAGCTCCAATCCACATCTCCAACTTGAACGTTGTTGACCCGCAAACCGGAAAGCCGACCAAAATCGGACGCCGCCGGAACGCAGAAGGAAAATTAGTGAGATACGCTAAGAGATCCGGTCAGGAGTTGAAGTAAGAATAAATAAAATTGCAGGTTGTTATAGAGCAACTTGCAATTTATGATTTTAATTTGTAGTTTTGCAGCCGCAAAATGAAAATGATATGCCGTGAGGCATTATAACAAATATTATAAATGAAATACGTACCAAATTACAAAAAGAAGTATAGCGAAGAAATTGTACCGACTTTAATGAAGGAGTTCGGATACAAGTCAGTTATGCAGGCGCCCAAATTGGAGAAGATAGTAATCAATCAGGGTGTGGGATCATCCATTCAGGATAAGAAGATCCTTGAGTTTTCAGTGAACGAGATCGCGACCATCACCGGTCAGAAGCCCGTAACTTGTAAATCAACCAAGGACGTTTCTAACTTTAAATTACGTAAGGGCATGCCGATCGGCGTAAGAGTGACTTTGCGTAAAGAACGTATGTATGAATTTTTAGAAAGACTTATTGTTTCCGCGCTTCCGCGTATCCGTGATTTCAAAGGAATCAACAATAAGCTTGACGGAAGAGGAAATTACACTTTAGGAATAGAGGAGCAAATCATATTCCCGGAAATCGTGTTGGACAGTGTTCACAAGATCATGGGTATGAACATCACTTTTGTAACTTCGGCTAATACCGACGAAGAGGCTTTTGCTCTTCTACGAGAATTTGGATTACCATTTAAAAAGAACTAAAAAAAAGCGAAATGGCAAAAGAATCAATGAAGGCCCGTGAGGTTAAGCGTGCAAAATTGGTAGAAAAGTACGCCGCAAAACGAGCTAAATTAAAAGAGGAAGGAGACTACATTGGATTGAGCCTTCTACCGAAAAACTCCAGTCGCGTTCGTTTGCACAACAGATGCAAACTGACAGGAAGACCGAGAGGGTACATGAGACAGTTTGGTATAAGCAGAATTCAATTCCGCGAGATGGCTTCAGCGGGGCTTATACCCGGAGTTAAGAAGGCTAGTTGGTAATATTTAAAAATTTGAAGAGATGACAGATCCAATAGCAGATTTCCTTACACGCATCAGAAATGCAGTGAAGGCAGGTCATAAAGTAGTGGATATCCCGGGATCAAAGATGAAACGGGAAATGACCAAGATCTTAAAGGAAAAAGGATATATCCTGAATTACAAGTTTGAGCAAGATGGTATCAGAAGCAATATCAAAATCGCTTTGAAGTATCATCCCGAGACGAAAATGCCCGCCATTAGAACATTGACACGTGTTTCAAAACCGGGTCTGAGACGTTACACGAATGTAGAGGACATGCCTCGCGTGCTGAACGGATTGGGTATCGCGATTTTGTCAACGTCATTGGGCGTAATGTCTGATAAAGAAGCTCGCCAAAAGAATGTTGGCGGTGAAGTATTGTGCTATGTTTATTAATAAAAAGGGCGGAAAATGTCACGAATAGGAAAATTACCAATAGATATACCACAAGGGGTTACAGTAACTGTAAATCCTAACAACACGGTCGTGGTAAAGGGTCCGAAGGGAGAACTTTCTCAGGACGTACACGGAGATATGATCGTGAAGGTGGAAGGAACTCAACTTGTTGTTGAGCGTCCGTCAGAAGATAAAGCTCATAAAGCCATGCATGGTTTATATCGTGCTTTGATTCATAACATGGTTGTAGGTGTTTCTGAAGGTTACACGATCAAACAAGAGTTGGTCGGAGTAGGTTACAGAGCGAATGCTGAAGGTCAGGTTCTTGAATTAGGGTTAGGTTATTCACACGGGATCTTCTTGGTGTTACCGAATGAAGTGAAGGTGAGCGTACTCAATGAAAAACGTGCTAACCCGATTATTACGCTGGAAAGTTGCGATAAGCAACTTATCGGTCAGGTAGCGGCCAAGATCCGTTCATTCCGTAAACCGGAGCCTTACAAGGGTAAAGGTATCAAATTTGTGGGTGAAGTTCTTCGTCGTAAGGCTGGTAAATCAGCTAAAGTTTAATCACCTGTAAAAAAGTAATGTTATGGCTTTAACTAAGGTAGAAAGAAGAATAAGAATAAAAAGAAGAATACGTAAAGTAGTCTTCGGAACTGCTGAGAGACCTCGTTTGACGGTGTTCCGTTCAAATAAACAAATCTCTGCTCAGTTGATTGACGATAATGCCGGAAAGACATTGGTTTCAGCAACTTCACTTTGCAAAGAGATTGCTGAAAAGAAAGGCAACAAGACAGAACAGGCACAATTGTTGGGTGCAATGATTGCTGAAAAAGCAAAGGCAGCCGGTATCGAAGCTGTTGTGTTTGACAGAAACGGGTATTTGTATCACGGAAGAGTGAAAGCATTAGCAGATGCAGCTCGTAACGGTGGTCTTAATTTTTAAAAGTAGGCGAGCATGGAACAGAAGATTAATAGTGCAGACTTGGAATTGAAAGACAGATTGGTGGCTATCAACCGCGTAACCAAGGTTACCAAGGGAGGTAGAACCTTCAGTTTCTCTGCAATCGTGGTGGTAGGCGACGAGAATGGTACGGTAGGTTACGGGTTAGGTAAAGCTAACGAGGTAACAACCGCTATTTCAAAAGGTGTTGAAGCCGCGAAGAAAAATTTGATAAAGGTGCCTGTATTGAAAGGAACTCTTCCTCACGAGCAAGAAGCTAAATATAGCGGAGCAACCGTATTTATGCGTCCCGCTTCTTCAGGTACCGGGCTGGTAGCCGGAGGTGCTATGCGTGCCGTATTGGAGAGTGCCGGGATTAAAGACGTGTTGGCAAAATCGAAAGGATCATCTAACCCTCACAACTTGGTAAAAGCTACTTTTGCAGCTTTGAAGTTATTGAGAGATCCCCGAATGATTGCTCAACAGAGAGGCATTAGTCTTGACAAAGTGTTTAACGGATAAAACTGAATGAACGATGGCAAAGATTAAAATTACACTGGTAAAAAGTAGAAGCGGTAGCGATAAGCGTCAGCTTGGTACTTTGAACGCGTTAGGCCTCGGAAGAGTAAACAGTAGTGTTGAACACGAAACCTCACCCCAGATCATGGGTATGGTAGCCAAGGTTAAACACTTGGTTCGCGTTGAGGAAGTAAAGTAATTGTCGAACCTATTTTAAAGATAGTATACAATGGATTTAAGTAGCTTAACACCGGCTGCCGGATCAACTCACAGAGAGAAAAGAATTGGTCGCGGTCAGGGTTCCGGAAAAGGAGGTACTTCTACAAGAGGACATAAAGGTGCGAAATCAAGATCGGGTTATAAATCCAAGATCGGTTTTGAGGGAGGACAGATGCCTTTGCAGAGACGTGTACCGAAATTTGGCTTTAAAAATATAAATAGAGTAGAGTATAAAGCTATTAATGTAGGGATGCTTCAGGATTTGGCCGAGAGAGAAAATCTTACAGTAATTGAAAAAGACGTTTTGATTCAAGCCGGATTAATGTCTAAGAACGATCTTCTTAAGGTATTAGGTGATGGAGCGTTAACTACTAAGTTGGAAGTGAAAGCTAATGCTTTCTCCGCTAAGGCTATAGCAGCTATTGAGGCTGCGGGCGGAACGGTAGTTAAATTGTAAGATTAAAAATTTGGGCGTTTAAAGTTGTTTTTAAAATAGAATTACTATTTTTGAAGCAACTTTAACAAAACCCAGATCAATGCCTTAAAAGAAAGAACTTATGAAGTTATTTGATACATTAAAGAACATTTGGAAAATAGAGGAGCTCAAGACTAGGATTTTAACTACGCTTGGGCTTATTCTCGTTTACAGGTTAGGAACAGAGATCGTACTGCCCGGTATCGACCCTCATGGCTTGCAGGCCTTGAAAGATCAAACTTCCAGCGGCGTTTTAGGCTTGTTGGACATGTTCTCGGGGGGAGCGTTCTCGAACGCGTCGGTATTTGCTTTGGGTATTATGCCTTACATTTCCGCCTCCATCGTGGTGCAGTTATTGGGAATTGCAGTTCCTTATTTCCAGCGCTTGCAGAAAGAAGGAGAGAGTGGAAGACGTAAGATCAACCAAATCACGCGGTACCTTACTTTGGTTATCCTCGTATTACAAGGTTCGGCGTATCTTACAAACTTAAAAGCTCAGGTGCCTGTAGAGGCTTTCGTGTCTACCGGTTTTTGGCAATTCCAACTTCCCTCTATCGTGATTATGGCGGCAGGCTCCATGTTTGTCCTGTGGCTGGGAGAGAGAATCACGGATAAGGGAATCGGTAACGGTGTTTCGATCATCATCATGATTGGTATCATCGCTCGTTTGCCATTTGCTTTCGTTGCAGAAGTAACTTCCAGAGTGACTCAACAGGGAGGAGGATTAGTAGCTTTCCTGATCGAATTGATAATATTGTTTCTCGTGTTCTGCGGTTCCATTCTACTTGTACAGGGAACGCGTAAAGTGCCTGTACAGTATGCCAAGAGAATCGTGGGTAACAAACAATACGGTGGTGTTCGTCAATACATTCCGTTGAAGATCAACGCTGCCGGGGTTATGCCTATCATTTTCGCTCAAGCTATTATGTTGTTGCCGGTATCCTTGATTAATTTCTCCAATGCGGAGGGATTGTCCGGGTTTGCAGCGGCATTCTCTGACTTCACCGGGTTCTGGTATAATTTCACGTTCTTTGTATTGATTGTCGCGTTTACTTATTTCTACACGGCGATCACGGTAAATCCGATGCAGATGTCAGAGGATATGAAGAAGAACGGCGGATTTATTCCGGGAGTAAAACCGGGAAGAAAAACTATGGAGTTCCTTGATACGATTATGTCGAGAATCACTCTTCCGGGATCTATCTTCTTGGGAATTGTGGCTATCCTTCCGGCTTTCGCTCAAATATCGGGCGTGAACCATCAGTTTGCCCAATTCTATGGAGGTACATCTTTGTTGATTTTGGTGGGTGTAGTTTTAGATACATTACAGCAAATCGAGTCTCACTTGTTGATGCGTCACTACGACGGGTTGATGAAGTCGGGACGAATCAAAGGTAAAAATCCAGGCGGACCTGCTGCGTATTAAAGAAAAATATTGTACTTTTGCGACATGATTTTTTTAAAGACACAGGAGGAGATTGAGTTATTGCGGGAAAGCAACCGATTAGTAGGAAAGACTCTGGGTGAGGTGTCCAAACACGTTCGCCCGGGTATTTCGACTTTAGAGTTGGACAAGATAGCGGAAGATTTTATCCGTTCCAACGGTGGCATTCCCGGATTTCTCGGGTATGGAGGTTTTCCGAACACGCTTTGCATTTCAGTGAATGATGAAGTGGTTCATGGGATACCGTCCTCTCGTTGTTTAGAAGAAGGTGATGTCGTATCCGTTGATTGTGGGGTTGTGAAGAATGGCTTTTACGGGGATAGCGCCTATACGTTTGCTGTCGGGGAGATTAGCGATGAAGTGAAAAAACTTTTACAAGTGACGAAAGACAGCTTGTACAAAGGGATAGGACAGGCAGTAGCGGGAATGCGGACAGGAGATATCGGTTATGCCGTACAATCATACGCCGAAGCGAACGGTTTTTCCGTCGTGAGGGAATTGGTAGGACACGGGGTAGGGAAGAATTTGCATGAAGAACCTCAGGTTCCGAATTACGGTCGCCGGGGACAAGGTTGTAAGTTGAAGGTAGGGATGGTGATAGCCATTGAGCCTATGATAAACATGGGAGCGCGTAACGTGTTTCAGATGGCGGACGGATGGACGATCAAGACAAGAGATCATTTGCCGGCAGCCCATTTCGAGCACACGATAGCTATCGGAAAAGGAGAAGCTGATATTTTGTCAACATTTGAATATATAGAAGATTAGGAAATTGTAAATTGCAAATTTTAGATTGTAAATTGGGAAATGAAGGGTTAATTTAAAATCTAAAATCTAAAATCTAAAATTGAATTATGGCGAAACAGCCTTCAATAGAGCAAGATGGAGTGATAACGGAAGCATTGTCGAATGCTATGTTTCGTGTCGAACTGGAAAACGGGCATATCATTACGGCTCATATTTCAGGAAAGATGCGGATGCACTATATAAAAATACTTCCGGGAGATAAAGTGAGAGTGGATATGTCCCCTTACGATCTCACGAAAGGTAGGATAACATTCAGATATAAAAATTAAATTGTAGAGCAATGAAAGTAAGAGCATCTGTCAAGAAGCGTAGTGCTGATTGCAAGATTGTAAGAAGAAAGGGCGTTTTATTCGTCATTTGCAAGAAGAACCCGAAATTTAAACAACGTCAGGGTTGATTATTAATTAAGTAAAAACGTAAAAGAGTTTTATGGCAAGAATCGTTGGTGTAGATTTGCCCTCCAACAAAAGAGGGGAAATAGCTCTAACCTATATCTTCGGTATAGGTAGAAGTAGTGCCAGGACCATATTAGAAAAGGCCGGCATCGATTTTGACACTAAGGTAAAGGACTGGAATGACGATCAACTAGCTGCTGTACGTAAGGTCATCAATGATGGGTACAAAGTAGAAGGAGAGTTGAGAACATCGGTTCAGATGAACATCAAACGACTGATGGATATCGGTTGTTACAGAGGAATCAGACATCGTATCGGTCTTCCCGTAAGAGGACAGAGCACGAAGAACAATGCCCGCACGAGAAAGGGTAAGAAGAAAACTGTTGCTAACAAGAAGAAAGCAACTAAATAATTGATAAGAGATTGAATTATGGCAAAGAAGTCTACATCTAACAAGAAACGGCTAGTTAAAGTAGAGGCCGTGGGACAAGCACACGTTCATTCATCTTTTAATAACATCATTATCTCTATGACGAACGCTAACGGACAAGTTATCTCTTGGTCATCGGCAGGTAAGATGGGATTTAGAGGATCAAAGAAAAACACCCCTTATGCAGCCCAGACGGCAGCTACCGATTGCGGTAAAGTTGCTTTCGACTTGGGTATGAGAAAAGTTAAGGTATATGTTAAAGGACCGGGTAACGGTAGAGAGTCTGCAATTCGTGCGATCCACGCTTGCGGTATCGAGGTTGCCGAGATCATTGACGTTACGCCGCTTCCGCACAATGGATGTCGTCCTCCGAAACGGAGAAGAGTGTAATTAATATATTGGGTGTAATTTTAAAAATCAAATAGAAATGGCTAGATATACAGGACCTAAGTCTAAAATAGCAAGAAAGTTTGGTGAGCCCATTTTTGGACCGGATAAAGCGTTAGAACGTCGTAACTATCCTCCTGGACAACACGGAATAGCTCACCGTAGAAAGAAGATTTCCGAGTACGGAATTCAATTGAAAGAGAAACAAAAAGCCAAATATACTTACGGTTTGTTGGAAAGACAATTCCGTATCTTGTTTGAGAAAGCCGAGAGTAGTAAAGGTGTTACCGGTGAGGTATTGCTCCAATTGTTGGAGTGCCGTCTGGACAACGTCGTTTATCGTTTAGGAGTAGCTCCTACGCGTGCTGCTGCTCGTCAGTATGTATCTCACAGACATATCACCGTGAATGGTAAAGTATGCAACATCCCGTCATGTCGCATCCGCCCGGGCGATGTTGTCGCTGTCAGAGAAAAATCCAAATCTTTGGAGGTGATCAATGATTCACTGAGAGGGAATAGAAGTAGCAGATACTCTTGGTTAGAGTGGGATGCTGCCGCTATGAGTGGGAAACTACTTAATGTACCGGAAAGATCAGATATCCCGGAGAACATTAAAGAGCAGTTAATCGTAGAGTTATATTCTAAGTAGTAAAATAAAAATATATATGGCAATATTAGCTTTCCAGAAACCGGACAAAGTAATCATGCTTGAATCAACGGAAAGATTCGGTAAATTCGAATTCCGCCCGTTGGAGCCAGGTTACGGCATCACTATTGGTAATCCACTACGCAGAATTTTGTTGTCTTCTTTGGAAGGCTTTGCGATTACCGGTATTAAAATTCAAGGTGTAGATCATGAGTTCGCGACGATCCCCGGTGTCATCGAAGATGTGACCGAGATTATCTTGAACTTGAAACAGGTTCGGTTGAAAAGAAAAGTGGAGGACGTGGAGTTTGAAAAGCTAACCGTTACTGTTTCCGGACAAGAGACGTTTGCTGCCGGTGCTATGAACCAGTTCCTGAAAAGCTTTGAAGTTTTGAATCCGGAATTGGTGATCTGTAACATGGATACTGCCACGAGCCTTGAGATAGAATTAACCATTCAGAAAGGACGCGGTTATGTTCCTGCTTCAGAGAACATGCCTGCAGACGCTGAAATCGGGGTAATTCCTATCGATGCTATTTACACGCCGATCAAGAACGTGCAATACGAAATCGAGAACTACCGCGTGGAGGGTAAGACCGACTACGAACGTTTGGTGTTCGAGATCGAAACCGACGGTTCTATCAACCCGACGGATGCGTTGAAAGAGGCGGCTAAAATTTTGATCCATCACTTCATGTTATTCTCTGATGAAAAGATTACTCTCGAAACAGAGGATAAATATGGAAACGAAGAGTTCGATGAAGAGGTATTGCACATGCGTCAGTTGCTGAAAACAAAATTGGTGGACATGGATCTTTCCGTTCGTGCACTTAACTGCTTGAAGTCGGCTGAGGTAGAAACTTTAGGGGAGCTTGTTCAATTTAACAAGAACGACTTGTTGAAGTTCAGAAACTTCGGTAAGAAGTCCTTGACCGAGTTGGAAGCCCTTCTGGAGAACAACAACCTTGAATTCGGTATGGATGTTGCCAAGTATAAATTAGACAAAGAGTAAGTAAGATGAGACATAATAAGAAAGTTAACCATTTGGGTAGAACTAGCTCGCACAGACACGCGATGCTTTCTAACATGGCTTGTTCTTTGATTCTTCACAAGAGAATCCGAACGACAGTTGCTAAGGCTAAGGCTTTGAAGGTCTATGTTGAGCCGCTTTTGACTAAGGCCAAAAACGACACGACTCACTCTAGAAGAACCGTGTTCTCTTATCTTCGTCGTAAAGAAGTTGTTGCTGAAATGTTTAGTGACATCGCGGAGAAGATTGCTAACCGTCCGGGAGGTTACACCCGTATTTTGAAATTGGGTAACCGTTTGGGTGATAACGCGGAAATGTGTATGATCGAATTAGTTGATTACAACACGACTTACACGGAAGTGAAGAAAGAAGAAGTGAAGAAAACGACTCGTCGTAAGAGATCTACTTCTGCCAAGAAAGAAGCCGCTCCTGTTGCTGAGGCTGCTGCTGAAACTCCGGTTGAAGAAGCTCCGAAGACAGAGGAGGAAGCTCCCAAGGCTGAATAATTTGAAATTCAGATATAAAGAAAGGGACTGTCTAACAATAAAATGTTGGCAGTCCTCTTTTTTTCTTTTCCTATATGA
>NZ_JAKNJD010000030.1:0-1840 GCF_022132345.1 Butyricimonas sp. DFI.6.44
GGGACTGTCTAACAATAAAATGTTGGCAGTCCTCTTTTTTTCTTTTCCTATATGATATTTTTCTTCTTTTCTTCCTTATGCAACCATTCCTAATCTGTGATCCTCTAAAGACGGATTTTTGCCGTAATAAACAGTTGTTTTCTGCAAATTATTACACCAAAAGACACATTTCCCCCGGCAAGCCGTAATCTTCTTGATATTATGTGCAATGGCTTTTAATCCGAACTCTATATTGACTCCGGCAACGCCTCTTAACCTGAACCGTCTGAACTTGCCTGCTTCTTTAATATCTGCAAATACTGCTTCAGGTTCAACGGGTCTTTTCTTCCTGTGAAGGATCCCTTCTTCACTGCCTAGCAGATATCTGATTTTTTCCTTGTATCGGTTAAGCCTGTGATTAACTTCTATCTGTCTGTTACCCACAGCTTTGTTACAAAGGCCCCGAACGGGACATCCCACACACCTGGCAGCCCTGTATACACTGACCTGTGAGATATATCCTGCATCTGATTTACGTTTCTCTTCCCGGATGAAAGACAGATGCTGCCCCATAGGACAGACGTAATAATTTCCTTTCGGGTTATAGAACAGATTCTGCACAAGGAAGGCATTCTTCTTGTACCCGCGTTTTTGCTCCTGATGGAACATATTGTACTTGACGTAAGGAATGAGGTTGTGGTCAAACAGGTATTCATAGTTCTGCTCACTGCCGTAGCCTGAGTCGGCAACCACCACATTACTTTGTCTGCCGTAACGTTTTTCAAAACTCTCCAGGAAAGGGATAAGCGTGAGCGTATCGGTAGGCCGGTGATAAACGGCATAGTTGGTAATGAACTGGTTTTCCGTGGCTATCTGTATATTGTAACCGGGCTTTAACTGTCCGTTTTTCATGGCGTCCTCTTTCATGCGCATGAACGTGGCAGACTCATCAGTTTTCGAATAGGAGTTGCGTTCACCCATAATATCAAGAGCACGTTCATATTCAAGCATTTTCGGTATGGATTCCTTTGCCGTCTTTTCTACTGCTTTCCTTATTTGCTTCGGAACCTCCCTATTATTCATCTTTTCCTGTATACGGGATGTCCGTGCCCGGAACTCTTCCACGGAAAGTTCTTCATCCGGTGGTGTTTCATGGCTCTCCATTTCAAGAACCTTCTCTGCATCGGAGAGGATACGGCGTGTCTTTTCCCTCAGACGGCTGTCATACTTTTCTATGCTTCCACGCCATACAAAGGTGTATTTATTGGCAGCCGACTCAATTTTGGTACCATCGATGTATTGAACTTCAAGGGAGACAAAACCCTCCGAGTGAAGAAATTCTACCACCCGCGTGAAGATATCATCAAAAGAATCCTTCAAGCGTTTACCACGGAAATAATTAATCGTCCGGAAGTCAGGACGTCCTCCACCCGATAACCACATGTAATGAATGTGTTCATGAAGCTGACGCTCGATTTTACGCGAAGAGTATATATTGTTCAGATAAGCATAAATCAATACTTTCAACATCATACGGGGATGAAAACAACTATTACCACCTCCTTTATAACTCGCGAGCACTTTACCCACATCGAGACGGTCTACGATATTGTTCAGCACACGAACAGGATGAGTTGCAGGGATTAATTCATCAAGACTCGGGGGTAATAACTGTAATTGACCCTGATTATCGGATTTAAATGCTATCTTTGCCATCGGTATCAGATTGTTTATTAATTGGTTATGCAAAACAAATATAATAAATCTATCTGAAACTACAAAGGCTTTCTTTCTGATTTTCAGATTGAAAGCCTTATTTTTACAAAAAAAAAGAACTGTCTAAAACTTGTTAGACAGTCCC
>NZ_JAKNJD010000031.1:0-1441 GCF_022132345.1 Butyricimonas sp. DFI.6.44
AACTGGAAAATCTGTTTTTTTTCATGTTAAGCGTAAATTTTGCACAGTCGAAACAAGAAAAATTTAATATCTCTAATACCCCTGAATACCCTCCTGAACTCTTTAATTTTGGCATTAAACGATTCGGCGGCCGCGTTTGTACTCCTGTTGTCAAAATAATTCAAAATAGTTTGATAGTGATTCTCTATAGTTCTGGCCACGGTAGCGAAAGCCTTGAGCTTGGTTTCCTCGACTTTCCTGTACCACTGTGCCAGCTTGGTGTAAGCGACATCTTTCCACCTGGTTCTCCGGAAGATTTGTCCCAGTTTTAACGCGAGTTCATAGGCCTGTTTGATATCCGGGTAAAGCTTGAACAATATCCCCGCTCTCGTTTCCTGGGAAGGAGTCCACGAGGACGGTGTCTTGTACAACAAGTACCTGCTTCGTGCCAGGAGTTGTTTTAACGTGTCGCCATTTTCCAGCATGGCAGGTTTAAACTTGAGCCCGTTTTCTCTCGCGTGGAGTATCGCCTCGTTCTCGCTCTCTATCGCTTCCCAGCGATGTTGTACCCGCAAGTCCTGTACCGCCTCGTGAACTAGCTGGTGAACGTGAAAACGATCCGTCACCAGACGGGCGGCGGGAAAACATTCCCGGGCGATCTTTTCCATGCTTGGGGCCATGTCTAACGTGATCTCTTGCACCCGGTAACGAAGGCGGCGGGGAAGCTTCAATAGAACCGATGACACGTCTTCCGCGCGGGTACCTTTCACGATTGCCACGATGCTACCCTTACGACCGTGAGCCTGCTTGTTGGTGATGATCGTTCGAAGGTCCCCGGCAGCCGTTTCATCGATACTCAAGAACGGACCAACGTTACCGGGAAAAAGAAGCCAATACTCGGCGTGAGACAGCTGAGCCCAGGAGCGAAAATCACTCCAGTGATTCTTGTATTGCTCTTGTAATTGATCTCCGGGCAAGTGATAGTGACGGGCCACGCTTTGAATGCTTACCGGGTGATTATCGATGTGTTCCTTTTAAAAAATCCGAGAACTCTCTCGATAAAGAACTCCCTCGGGCCACGAGATTCCAATCACGGGATATGACTTTGCCCGTTTCAACATGCTTCCAACGACGACGTTTGATCACCAGGTCAAAAACCTTTCCACGTGAAGGAAAATCATGAACAACTTGCTCGTCATGAAAACCGTGGCAAATATACTCCCCGGGTGGATAAGGGGAAGGTACTTCTTTTTTCTCTTCAAGGTAAACCCGGTAACCGATAGCGATTGCACTCACACGGGTTACTATAAAATAATCCAGCAAACCTGCTGGGAACATTAAAGATACAAGTTCTTCTAAAGCCGTCATGACATTTTACAGTTTAGAAAGCAAAAATAAAAGAAACGGGGGAAAATCTGTGTGTGAAAAATAACTTTCACACACAGATTTTCCACTTGAGCCG
>NZ_JAKNJD010000032.1:0-1060 GCF_022132345.1 Butyricimonas sp. DFI.6.44
TGATGCCAGTACTTGACGAATAAGCATCGGCTAACTCCGTGCCAGCAGCCGCGGTAACACGGGGGATGCGAGCGTTATCCGGATTTATTGGGTTTAAAGGGCGCGTAGGCGGGATGCCAAGTCAGCGGTAAAAGACTGCAGCTAAACTGTAGCACGCCGTTGAAACTGGTGACCTCGAGACGAGTCGAGGATGGCGGAACAAGTGAAGTAGCGGTGAAATGCTTAGATATCACTTGGAACCCCGATAGCGAAGGCAGCTGTCCAGACTCGATCTGACGCTGATGCGCGAGAGCGTGGGTAGCGAACAGGATTAGATACCCTGGTAGTCCACGCCGTAAACGATGCTCACTGGATCTTGGCGATACACAGTCAGGGTTCAAGCGAAAGTATTAAGTGAGCCACCTGGGGAGTACGTCGGCAACGATGAAACTCAAAGGAATTGACGGGGGCCCGCACAAGCGGAGGAACATGTGGTTTAATTCGATGATACGCGAGGAACCTTACCTGGGTTTAAATGTAGAGTGCATGAGCTGGAAACAGTTCTTTCCCTCGGGACTCTTTACAAGGTGCTGCATGGTTGTCGTCAGCTCGTGCCGTGAGGTGTCGGGTTAAGTCCCATAACGAGCGCAACCCCTATCGATAGTTGCCACCGGGTCGAGCCGGGCACTCTATCGAGACTGCCACCGTAAGGTGCGAGGAAGGCGGGGATGACGTCAAATCAGCACGGCCCTTACATCCAGGGCTACACACGTGTTACAATGGCCGGTACAGAGGGCCGCCACCCGGTGACGGGGCGCCAATCTCTAAAGCCGGTCGTAGTTCGGACTGGAGTCTGCAACCCGACTCCACGAAGTTGGATTCGCTAGTAATCGCGCATCAGCCATGGCGCGGTGAATACGTTCCCGGGCCTTGTACACACCGCCCGTCAAGCCATGGAAGCCGGGAGTACCTGAAGATCGTGACCGCGAGGAACGGGCTAGGGTAATACCGGTAACTGGGGCTAAGTCGTAACAAGGTAGCCGTACCGGAAGGTGCGGCTGGAACACCTCCTTTCTGGAGC
>NZ_JAKNJD010000033.1:0-923 GCF_022132345.1 Butyricimonas sp. DFI.6.44
TATTCATTTTAGATTTATGATTTATGATTTCAGATTTATGATTATCATCCTCCCTAACTAGCACTTTTATTAATCGTAATTCATAAATCGTGAATTAATCAATTTCTTTCGGTAACGCCTCCAGCATTTGCCGGGCGGAACCGATTCTCGAGTTTTTCTTGTCCTCGACTACCCGACCGTCACGGAGTAATATGTTGCGACTACTGAACTCCGCTATTTCAGGGTTATGTGTCACGAAGATAATCGTTCTCCCCTCGGCGTGCAGGCGCTGGAATAAAGCCAGAATCTCGTAAGAAGTGCGGGTATCCAAATTACCCGTCGCCTCGTCGGCAAGCAAGATAACAGGATCGTTCACCATGGCACGGGCGATTGCCACCCGTTGTTGCTGTCCACCGGACATCTGGTTGGAACGATGATTCACCCGGTTCTCCAAACCTACCGCCTTCAAGGCGTTCAACGCTTTCTCTTTTCTTGCCCGTTTGGAAACGGACGGGTTATACAACAAGGGTAATTCCACGTTTTCCAATGCCGTAGTCTTGGGCAACAAGTTGTAGGACTGGAAAATAAAGCCTATCTTCAAGTTCCGGTAGGAAGCCCTGTCATTTTTCCCCATCTCCCGCACGGGCTTCCCGTCCAAGTAATACTCCCCCGACGTGGGAATATCCAGACAACCCAGCATATTCAACAAGGTGGATTTGCCCGAGCCGCTTGTTCCCATGATGGTCACGAATTCTCCCGCCCGAATCGAGAAAGATACCTCTCTCAAGGCGTGTACAGTTTCCGAGCCCACCTCGAAATCCCGACAAAGATTTTCTATTTTGATTATATCTTTCACCTGTAGATTCATATAACTATGATACAATTAGATACGACTAATGTGGCCGCTGTCCGGTCATGTTAGGCATCAAGGGATTTCCACCCGG
>NZ_JAKNJD010000034.1:0-741 GCF_022132345.1 Butyricimonas sp. DFI.6.44
CTTAGAATACAGGAACGCGGGAGCCATACGCGACTACCACCCGCGTAAAGGGAGAAGGGTATGACGTTTTGCCCTCTCCCGTTTTTACTAACTTAAATAATGAAGTATGGAACAACAGGAAGAAAAAATCGAGATAGTCGTCAACACGCGAAAAACTAAGGAAATAAGATTTTACGCGTACGCGGACGAGTGTACCGTGGATTGGGGTGACGGGAGCCGTGAATGTTACGCCACACCCAAGCCGGGTATTGAGGATTCGGATTACTGGCGGACACCTAAAAGACCCTATTGTGAACACTCGTACCGCGGGGTTAATCGCGTGGTCACGGTGACCGTTTCCGCCACGCGGTTATCGGAATTCATTATCGAGCATATCCCCGTGACGAGTGTCAGGATTCGGGATTGTGTCCATTTAGGTCATTTTTTTTGTATAGATTGCGGTCTGAGGCAATTGTACCTTGGCGATAGCCCGCGTTTGTATTACCTTAAATGTTCTTGTAACAATTTGCGTAAACTGGATTTGTCGGGTTGTTCCGGTTTGATGGGGTTGGAATGTGATTGCAATTACTTGACGGAATTGAATTTGTCCCGTTGTTTCAAGTTGCACACGCTCGCCTGCCGTTTCAACAGGTTGAAAAAATTGCGGGTTGCCGAAAGAGCGGAAAAGATTCATATCGTGAAGTGTTGTTACAATGATTTGTCGGCGAAAGAATTGAACCGGTTGTTCCGGGATGTCACTTG
>NZ_JAKNJD010000035.1:0-578 GCF_022132345.1 Butyricimonas sp. DFI.6.44
CTCTAGGAAATATGCCGTTGCTGGAATATTACCGCGATACGCTGAAAGCGTTTTACGGGGTACTCAAGAGTGCCGATCGCTACTTGCGGTTCGTGTTCCTCACCGGGGTGACAAAATTCGCCCAAGAGAGCGTGTTCAGCGATCTCAACCAGTTGAACGATATTAGCATGGACTACGCGTATTCCTCTATTTGCGGTATCACCAAAGAAGAACTGGAACGGGATTTCCAACCGGAAATCAAGGCTCTCGCCGAAAGGAACAATCTTTCCCCGGCAGAAGCACTGGCGAAAATGGAAGCCCGGTACGACGGATATCACTTCCACCCGCGAGGAGCCGGAATGTTCAACCCGTTCAGCGTGTTGAGTTGTTTCAGCAAACTGGAATACGGCAATTATTGGTTTCACACGGGCACTCCGACATTCCTCGTGGAGTTACTGAAAAAAAGTGATTTCGACATCCGGGAATTAATTGACGGGGTTGAATTACCCGAATCGGCATTCACGGAATACCGGGTGACCATGAATAATCCGATTCCATTGATTTACCAAAGCGGATACTTGACAATAAAAGAGTTTGAT
>NZ_JAKNJD010000036.1:0-459 GCF_022132345.1 Butyricimonas sp. DFI.6.44
CTTATTCTTCCCTGACAAAAGAGGTTTACAGGCCATAGACCATTCTTCCCTCACGCGACTTGGCTGGTTCAGGCTCTCGCCCATTGACCAATATTCCTCACTGCTGCCTCCCGTAGGAGTCTGGACCGTGTCTCAGTTCCAGTGTGGGGGACCTTCCTCTCGGAACCCCTAGACATCGTCGGCTTGGTGGGCCGTTACCCCGCCAACTACCTAATGTCGCGCGTGCCCGTCCCGTACCATTAACTTTTAAAATCAAGACCATGCGGACTTGAAGTATCATGGGGTGTTAGTCCACGTTTCCGCGGGTTATCTCCCGGTACGGGGTTGGTTGCACACGTGTTACTCACCCGTGCGCCGGTCGCCATCAAGGTATTGCTACCTTATGCTGCCCCTCGACTTGCATGTGTTAAGCCTGTCGCTAGCGTTCATCCTGAGCCAGGATCAAACTCTTCATTGTAA
>NZ_JAKNJD010000037.1:0-414 GCF_022132345.1 Butyricimonas sp. DFI.6.44
TCGTAACAAGGTAGCCGTACCGGAAGGTGCGGCTGGAACACCTCCTTTCTGGAGCGAGAGCTCATGTGGCTCGCTGCCGTTAGTTCATTTTTCACAACGGGTATCCCTCGAGGGAACCTTCAAGGCTCGTTGCCTTGGTACCCGTCATTTAATTTTAGAATTAAACGTTTTGGATTTTAAATTTCAATCTAGAATCTGGAATCATTAAATCTAAAATTGGAAAGTTCTTTGACATGCTGGAACGTTAACGGATTATTTAATCCGTGAAGTAAAAATGTAGTAAAAAACACAGAGCCGTCGATGTAGTGATACATCGACAAGGTAGAAATACAACACGACGCTAACGAACGTGAATAACCAAGGGCGCGCGGTGGATGCCTAGGCTCTCGGAGGCGATGAAGGACGCGATAAGCC
>NZ_JAKNJD010000038.1:0-378 GCF_022132345.1 Butyricimonas sp. DFI.6.44
TTCATTTCAATATCTTAAAGAACTCTTCTTCTATCGTTTCCTATCGCCCCTCTATTGAAGCGAAAGCGGGTGCAAAGATAAAACCTTTTTCTCTCCACTTCCAAATCTTTTTCAAAGTTTTTTTCAACTTTTTTTTTTGAAGTGTTCCAACCTCCCTTTTTTCAGCACCTTTTTGTCTGCCCTCTCTCTTGAAAGCGGGTGCAAAGATAAGCGAACGTGTCTCCATTATCCAAATTTTTTCACTATTATTTTTCAACTTTTTCACAAACGACTAGAAGGCAGCACGTTGAAAAGAATATACCCAAGGACCCCCCGGGGGATACTCGATGAGATAAGGGTGTAATAAGGGATCAAAGACGTTTCACCTTCGATACAAAG
>NZ_JAKNJD010000039.1:0-354 GCF_022132345.1 Butyricimonas sp. DFI.6.44
ACGACTAATGTGGCCGCTGTCCGGTCATGTTAGGCATCAAGGGATTTCCACCCGGTTTTGTCTTTATGGATTCAGTCACTTTAGCGGGCAGATGTATCCCGGTAATCACCTTCTCCCCGGCTTGGACACCTTCCAGTACTTCCGTGTAAATCCCATCCGAGATACCGGTACGCACGTTTTTATTCTTCAAGCCCTCGGCGGTCTGTATCCAAACGGATTTCATCTCTTTTATACCCGGTTGTACCTTTGTCTTTTCGGGGGCAACAGACTCCCCATCCTCATTCTCGGGCTGGAAGCGTAGGGCACGCAAGGGAATCATCAAAACATTCGTCTTCTCGTGCGTCAACACCGTGA